>JANLIC010000183.1 GCA_024654125.1 Sulfuricaulis sp.
TGTCACCAACTAATCAGCGAGGTACGTCATGTTTGCCACCAGGATAATCAAAACCAGTATCACCGTGCTCGCGCTCGCGCTGCTCGTGAGCTGTGGAAAGAAAGAAGAGAGCAAGAGTCCGGCCAGCGCCCCGCCGGCGTCGACGGCCGCGGCGCCACAAGCACCTTCTGCGCCGCCTCCCGTAGCGCCTGCGCCCCAGGCCGCTGCGCCCGCCGCGGGAGGACCGGTGCTGGCCCGTTCCGACGGCGAGCAGTCAGGACTGAGCGTCGAGGTCACGGAGCTCAAGCGCGGCAGTGGCGGCACGGTCACGCTGAAGTTCGCGATGGTCAACAACACCAAGGAAAAAATATACTTTGGCGGCAGCTACGGCGCGGGTGGTGGTAATGTCGACGATAATTCTGTGAGCGGTGCCCATTTGATCGATGCCGTGAACAAGAAGAAGTATCTGGTGGTGCGGGATAGCGAAAAGAAATGTGTGTGCAGTGTGGTGAAAAGTGATATCCCGGTGGGCGAACGGATGAACCTATGGGCCAAGTTCCCGGCGCCGCCGGATGACGTCAAGGTCATTGCGGTCATGATCCCGCACTTTGCCCCGATGGACGACGTGCCCATCACCCCCTGACCGCTAGCGAGGCACACCATGCGCAGAATTATTGCTGGAAGCATCATCGGCCTGCTTGCGGCAGGTACCGCTGGGGCACAATCCGCCACAGCGGCCGGCGAGCCGGTCACCGTTCGCGATCTGGTTTTCACGGTGATCGATCTCGGCGGCAAGGTTCAGGACTTGCAGATCAAGCAGACCGAGACCGAGGTGCGCATTGAGTTGGCCGCCGACGTGCTCTTCGATTTCGACAAGGATACGCTCAAGCCCGCGGCGCGGGAAACCCTGCACAAGGCGGCCGCCGTCATCCGCGAGCAGACCAAGGGCGAGATTCGCATCGACGGCTACACCGACGCCAAGGGCGACGACCGCTACAACCAGAAACTCTCGCAGCGCCGTGCCGCCGCGGTGAAGAGCTGGCTGGCGCAGAACGGCAAGCTTGGCGCCCGCCGCATGAGCACCCACGGCTTCGGCGAACTCAAACCGGTCGCACCCAACGCCAAACCCGACGGCAGCGACGATCCCGAAGGGCGGCAGAAGAACCGCCGCGTCGAGATCACGGTCAAGAAGTAATTTCAGGCGTTTGTTTTTCGTAAACAAACCAACGAAGGAGCATACTCATGAAAATCA
>JANLIC010000202.1 GCA_024654125.1 Sulfuricaulis sp.
ATCATCCAACAGACCTTTAGGAGTGTTCGAATGCGATACTTTATTATCGGACTAGCAGCTATCCTGTATTTCGGCGCTCCTGCGGCATTCGCTGCGCCCAGTTGCGCATGGCCAACCCCGACATCAGGCGTGTGCGTTGATGATAGTGGCGCCACATACTGTGTGTCCTGCCCTGATGGTAAACAGAGCTACGCTTGTAGTCGCGTGGCTTGTAGTGACGGCAAGGCTGTTAGCCAGCCTCCAAGTCAGAATGCCACGGAAAGCGCAATTACTTCTTTCTACAACAACCGCGGTGAATGGGCCGGGGTGTTCCGCATGACCGGTATTGAAAAAATAAAGGTGGACACGATCAGTGCCACGCAAGTGATCGCCAATGTTCGCTATTCCTACGCACCCATACCCGGCAATTACAAAAAACGCACTGATTCCGGCTATGACCAACGAACCTTTGTTTTTAACAAGAACGGTCCTATATGGGAAGTGACAAGCATGGGTGAACATATGTCTGCCAAATTTTGATGATGAAAATTTTTTGGTAACGTGCGCGACGTAAAACTTACGCCATCAACGTTACGAGCAAGCGCAGGGTACGCATCCGCGCACCATCCAATGGGTACATTATGTCGTTACGCGCACATAAAAACTGGGGTCAGATCACAATTGTTTCTAATATTAGTGAAAACTGTGATCTGACCCGAATGCCACTTACTTAAGCCCCAACGTCCTGACGCGATGTAAGAAAGGCTGGCCCGAGGAGTGATAAGGTGGAGGTTGCGAGACCAACCATCCATCACCCAAGGAGCCAGCCCGTATGCATTCTAATCCCCGTGCGCGTGTGCAACAACGCGTCCGTCGCCGTGCCGCCAACAGCGATGCGTATGCCTTCTTTAATCTTCTCACCAGTCCTGAATTGCTCACGGAAGTCGAGTCGCTTCTGCCCGAGCACCGGGAGCGGTTGTTTCCCCCGACCGAGACGCTGTCGATGTTCCTGTCCCAAGCTTTGAGCGCTGACCGCTCCTGTCAGCGGGCCGTGAACGAAGCGGCGGTCAAGCGCCTGATCGGCGGCCTGTCACGATTGAGTACGCACACCGGCGCCTACTGTCGCGCCCGGATGAGATTGCCGCCAATACTGCCCGCGAACCTCGTGCGCCACACCGGGCAGGCCATGATCGCGACGGCACCGGCGTCGTGGCGCTGGCACGGTCACCCGGTGCGGCTCGTGGACGGGACCACCGTGGCGATGCCGGATACCCCGGCCAATCAGGCCTGCTACCCGCAACCGCGCAGCCAAGCGCCGGGGCTTGGCTTTCCGCTGTGTCGGCTGGTGGGATTGGTATGCCTCGGGAGCGGCGCCGTGCTCGATGCCGCCCTCGGCGGTTATTGCGGTAAAGGCAATGATGAGCAGGCACTGCTGCGAACCTTGCTCGACACGCTGGAATCCGGCGATCTGCTGCTCGGCGATGCCTATTACGCGACCTATTTTCTGTTCGGTGACTTGCAGGAACGGGGCGTTAACGCGGTGTTCGAGCAACAAGGCGCGCGCAGGCGCGTGACCGACTTTCGTCGCGGTCGCCGGCTCGGACCCCGCGACCACCTGATCGAACTTCGCAAACCCCCACTCAAGCCCGACTGGATGACGGACGCCCAGTATGCCAGCGCCCCGGAGGCGCTGACCGTGCGCGAGCTCGCGACCGCCGGCAAAATCTTGGTGACGACGCTGCTGTGTTCGAAGCAGACACCCAAAGCGGCTTTGAAGGCGCTTTATCGCGAGCGCTGGCACGTGGAACTCGATCTGCGCCACATCAAGAACACGCTCGGCATGGAAACCTTAAGTTGCAAGACGCCGGCGATGGCGCAAAAAGAGATCTGGGTTTATCTGCTGGCCTACAACCTCATCCGATTGATGATGGCCCAGTCCGCTACGCTCGTCGAGTGCCTGCCGCGCGCGTTAAGCTTCAAACACACGCTGCAAGTCTGGATCGCCTGGGATCACCACGCGGGCACCGATCATGAGAGTGCGCTCTACGGATTGTTTGTGCTGATCGCCGAACAGCGCGTGGGCAACCGACCCGGTCGCATCGAACCCCGGGCCATTAAGCGACGACCGAAACCCTTCCCGCCGCTCGTCAAACCGCGGGAACTGGCGAGAGAGGAAATCCGCCGGCATGGGCATCCGCGGAAGGTTAAGTAAGTGCCATTCTGATCTGACCCCAGTTTTCCCGCAGGTTATGTGATTCGCGGTGATCACATTGGGATCGGGGCGATGAACGCAAATCGCTCCGGTCCCGGTTCTGCAGAAATTATGCGGCTGGCTCACGTCGTCATTGGGAGAGGGCAGTGCCTCAGAGTGATTAAAAATAAATCTGATATTGAGGTTTCCCCGCCCGATCTTTTTTGCCAAATCAACTAACGAGACGCAGACTGCCCAGACGATCCGGACACGAGCGCCGAGAAGTCCGAGGAAGTCACTAACGCTTCAACCAATTTTTGTACCGCGACCGGCACGGCATATTCAGCACTGGAACACGCCATATGGCGGCGACGACAAGCCAATAAATCATTAATTACCCGTTGACCAGCGCGGAAAATGGCACTTATTCTTCCTATACTCGCATTGCGGCTATACTCAGAACGGGGGAAATCATGAGCGAGAAGGATGCGGTCCGCCGTCTAGGGGCGATGCTGCTTGCCGCTACATGTGCGTTCGTCGTCGCCGGCGCTGCTGCTGAACCGAAGGATCCACTGCGGGACTTCTTGTCGCGCCGCGGGCGCGTCGCCACGGCGTTGACGGAACCGATTGCGGCCTGTGTCGCGCGCAAGGATACCGATCATCCTGTGTTCCGCGGCTGCATCGACTGGCATTCCTCCGTGCACGGCACATGGGCGCTTACCGCTTACACCTGGGCGGTAAAGGATCAACGCTACCGCTCGCTCATCGAGAAGACGCTCGATCCGCAACGTCTGGAGCGGGAGCGCGAGTACATGCGGCGGCATCCTCGCTTCGAAATGCCGTACGGCCGCGCCTGGTTCCTTCGGCTCGCGATCGATCATCAGCGCACCTTCAAGAACAAACTTCTGATCCCGTTCGCCGACGAAGTGGCGCAAAGTCTGGTGGACTACTACACCGCGACACCGCCCGATCCGGAATCGCTCGCCTACGACAACGCCAGCTGGGCGCTGATCAATCTGTATGACTACGGCGTGGCGCGAGACGACCGCCGCCTCGTCGAGTTCGTTAAAACCAAGGTGCGTACTCACTACCTCACACGTTCGGCCTGTCCGCTTGCACGCGTCGAGCTGGAACCGCGCGAGTTCATGGCGGTGTGCTCCAATTGGGCCTGGCTGGTGCAAAGCGTCCTGCCGCCGAATGAGTTCAATACTTGGCTCGCGCGCTTCCTGCCTGACGACCTCGCGCTGCACCCGATTACGACACCGGGCAACGCACACGAAGTAGGCCTTAACTTCAGTCGCGCCTGGGGATGGTGGAGGTTATATTCGGCCACCCGGAATCCGCGATATGCCAAGCTGTATCTGGATCATTTCAATCAAACATATGACCACCCTGAATTATGGAAAGGCGATTACCGTTCCGTCGCCCACTGGGTGGCGCAGTTCGGCATGTTCGCATTGATGGTCAGCTATTACGATTCGAAGGATCCATAACCTGGACCAAGGAGAACAAAATGCATTCGGGTAAGAAAATACGATATGTGACGGCGTTGATCAGCGGCTTGGTGCTCGCGATGTCGAACATCGCTTACTCCGGCCCCGCTGGACAATCTGGTCGGTGACAGCGAGTGGAGCGGCCAATACGGTTACCCTGACGGCGGGGCATCCGTCGGCTTCACCATGAAACTTCGCGTCGGGGCCAACGGATCGTTCCAAGGGCGTACGTCGGAACCCACACCTTCGGCGACAAATCCGCGTCGCATCTCTACGGCACGCTCAGCGGATCGATCAACGGCAGCAGCATTCAATTCACCAAAACCTACGACGGCACGGGCGGCGTGAGCCATTCGGTGCAGTACTCAGGCAACTTGAGCGACGACGGGTCCAGTATGAACGGAAACTGGCGCATCAAGAGCAGCGGCCCTTTTTCCGCGAGCCTGACGCGCACGCCGGCGCGCAAACCGGTCGGCTGCATCACACCGAACGGACAGCTGCGCACCACCGACAACTTCGTGTACTGGAATTTCCGTAACGGCTGCGACAAAGACTTGCTGGTAAGCGTGTGCGCGCAATATGCGAACGGCAACAACAACATCCTGGCGGTGACAGTGCCGGCGAAACAGTCCGCCGACATCAATCTCGGACACACGTCGATGAAGACCGCAAAACTGACTTGGAAGGAGGGCGGCGGTATTCCCTGCCCTTAGAACAAAAACGCGCGGCGCGGTCAGTTCGCCATCACGGTGCGGCCGACCGCCCACGCGCGCAGCGCGGCCCGCAGGCGGGACGCAAGGTGTTTATCCTTCAGACTCTGCCCGCCTGTGATCCAGAAGATCAATTCGGCGACACGGTCGGCAAGGTGGCGAGCTTCTCACTGCATGCGGGGGTAGCAGCCAAGGCCCACGAGCGGGCAAAGCTGGAACGGCTGTGCCGGTACATCAGCCGTCCGGCGGTGTCGGAAAAGCGGCTGTCGCTGACACTGAACGGCAATATCCGTTACCAGCTCAAGACGCCCTATCGTGATGGTACCACGCATGTCATCTTTGAGCCGTTGGATTTCATCGCCAGGTTGCGGCCCTGGTGCCCAGGCCGCGCGTCAACCTGACGCGCTTCCATGGTGTGTTTGCCCCCAACAGCAAGCACCGCGCCCTGGTAACCCCAGCGAAGCGGGGCAAGGGGAACCAGGCCAAGGTATCCGATGAACCGCCAACGCCCGCCGAACGGCGAGCTTCCATGAGCTGGGCGCGGCGCTTGAAGCGCGTCTTCAATATCGACATTGAGACCTGCCTGGCCTGCGGCAGCCAGGTTAGGATCATCGCCTGCATCGACGAGCCCTCGGTGATCGAGAAGATCCTCACCCACCTAAAGGAAAAAC
Organism: Sulfuricaulis sp.; assembly: GCA_024654125.1. Taxonomy (GTDB): domain Bacteria; phylum Pseudomonadota; class Gammaproteobacteria; order Acidiferrobacterales; family Sulfurifustaceae; genus Sulfuricaulis. The sequence continues at coordinate 5,045 of JANLIC010000202.1, forward strand.
CCTCTGCAGCGGCACTCCATCCGTTGCCCGAGAGCCGGGCGCCGCCTCTCAGCCGATTCGATTGACGCCCCTGCCCGCGCAGGCCAGCGCCCGCTCCGGATTCCCTCTCATGCCGGTGGCCACTTTCGTTGGGAAGCGGCAGGGTGACGCTTGGCTGTGACGCCGGGATCGGCCAGAATGTGAGCGGATTTCGTGACCAGCCGGGTGGAAGCTGGCGGGGATTCGCGGTAGTAGCGGGGCGAATGACCTGCTGGTGCCCGTGAATTACCCGTTGACCAGCGCGCCCACTTATTCTTCCTATACTCAGACCATGATGATCTCGCTTCGCCGCAAACACATCGGTGTTGTACTTGGGCTGTTGCTGTTGGCCGGCCTTGGATGGGCCGTTTGGCCGTTCATCGCCAGCCCCAGCCAAATGGATCGCTTCTGCAATTCGCTCGCCGTGGGAACTTCCATCGAGCAGGTCCAGGCACAAGCGGCGCAACACGGCTACCGGGTTTCTTCACTCATCGAAGGCCGCGCGTTCGTTCATGATTCGAGATCGTTCGGGCGGTTCACCTGCAACTTACAGTTTGGGTCAAACGGGCTGATGTCATCGGTATATTCCTTTAATGACTAGAGAAAGAGTTATCAGGTTGGGCCAGCGATGGAATTCTTGAACTTTCTTCGTGAAGAGCCCGTGATGGGCTGGTTCATATTCTTGGCATTACTGGTAACTGTTGTGCCGGCAGCATCGGTGCTCTGGCGCAGGATATTTAGGCGTAATCAGGCGGAAGTGAAAAAGCAGACAGCTCCTGAAACAAAATCGACACACTTCGGAAACCGGACGGAATTTGTCGTTCTGTTCCTCGGGCTTTTGTTGCTGCTGGTTGTGATTGGCTGGATACGTAGCGCATTCTTCGGGTAACTTAGAAAACGCAATCCGGAAGGGGCGAAGCAAAACCTGGCGCAACGAGGGACTGAAATGATTGGTAATCTTCAGCCGATTCTCGTCTGCCGGCATCAGGTTCTGGTGAATTGTGGGCTATCGTTGGTATGTCCGCCAATTAAAGGTGAAACGATGAGTCAATTAATGCGCATATTCCTGCTATTGGCGACAGCGGCGACCAGCCTTGCCGCTTGTGCAACCCAGTACCAGCGCCATGTGGACCCGGACGAGCACTTTGTTATTGAGTATCCCGCCAGCTGGAAGCCAATCTCAGGATTGCACCACGTCAAATTTTCCCATCCGGATAACAGGAAGGTGGACATCAGCATTCAGGCGTTCCCGCACCGTGGTGAGGATGCCCGGACCCCGGAGGACTATGTCGCCGAGGACATCAGATACGTAAAGCGCGAGGGCGGTCATCTGGAGCGCAAGGATGTAATCCAGGTGTCCGGGCGCGATGCCACGAGGCTCGAGTTTGTAGAAGCGCATGGCCTGTGGGGCTCGGCTTCCGGTGTCAGCATCATCATTCCCGATGGGCCGCAATACTATGTCGCAAGCCTGTATGGCAAAGTGGCCGACGTGGCCGTCATCCGTCCGCAGTTCGACCGGCTTGTTGCAAGCCTCCGTCTTGGGCCAGCGCCCAAGTTTCTTATGGAATGGAGTGGTACCTATGATGGGCCCAAGGAAGCAAAGCGGATGGTGGCCAGAACCCCTGAAGAGCTGCGGAGTGTGACGGGTGTATTCGGACGCGACATCGTCGCAAAGGTTGTCCCGGCTTCAGGCTTCGATTTCGGCGCATATATGCTGGTGGCGATCGGCCTGGGCCAGCAACCTACCGGCGGATACGGGGTGCAGATCAAAGAGGTGATCCGGCGCGACGACATCCTCTATGTTCATTATCAAGAGCGTATACCCAGTCAACGCGCAATCGTGACACAGGCGATTACTGCGCCGTTTCACATCAAAGTATTGCCGCGCCGTGATGGCGGAAAAGTGCTGTTTGAGAGAGTCGCAAAGTCGGTGATTCACGCCCCTGATTAGGGTGAGCGAATGATGGAAACTACCTGCATGAGTCCAGGGTTATATGGCGTTGTCGTGGTGTGCTGGAAGAGAGCCTGCCGCGTACGTGTCGTATATATATGACAACGAGAATGCCCGGGAGAATCTTGTGAACACACTGAAACGCATCGGCAACATTCTGCTCACCGCATCGTTGTGCGCGACGACTTCGGTGTTGGCCGCCGTCCCTCCCCTGAAATGCGGCGAACCTGTGCCACTGGCCGGGCTGATTGCCAATCCGGACGCGTATCACGGCAAGGCGTTGTGGGTCGTGGCCCATGTCACGATCGACTTCGAGAACATGACCGCCTGCCCGTCCGAAAATGAAACTCAAGCGAAGAACTGCCTCTGGCTCGACATAGACGATGGCCCCTACAAAACCGATCAGGACTACGCGCGCTACCAGTCGAGGTTGAAGATATGGGAGCGGTTCACTCTCCAGACCGTCGCCATCCATGCGACCTTCGACAAGACCTTGACAGGCCATTTCAACCTGTGGCCCGGAGGTCTCAAGAATGTCACGCAAATATCCGGGCATGAGGGCGGCTGGAACTTCGCCGCCAACGTTGCCGTGCTGCGCGACATCTGCGTGGGCGCGTTTCAGGTACCGAAACAGACGGACGACCAACGCGCGATGATATCCGGCAACCTGAAACTACGAAACAACCATATCGATGGCGCCATCGCCGATTTCAGCCGCGCTATATCGCTCGAACCATCGAATAGCGGGTATTACCTTATACGCGCCAACGCGAAAGAGCGAAAACGCGACTACGCCGGCGCCACTGCCGACTACACGCGCGCGATAGAGTTTGCGCGGGAAGACAAGGATGTCATATACATTGTCCGCGCCGAGGCGAGAGAACAGGCGGGCGATCTCGACGGTGCCATCGCCGACTATACCCGGGCGATCGAGATCAATCCGAAGCTCGCCGATGCCTATCACGGTCGCGGTCTGGTGAAACAGAAAAAGGGCGACGCCAAAGGCGCCGCGGCGGACCTGGCGCGAGCCAAACAGTTAACACCGGCGCAGTCGCCGCCGTAGCGCCAATCAACGGGAATGTTAAAGGTTGGAGTGATTAGCTTATGATCAAACAGCAATCCGCACGCTCATTGCTGTGGTTGTCGGTCATCCTGCTGGTGGTCGGTGCAGTCATCACCGATCCGGCGGCCGGGATTGCTTTTATTACGCTGGCCGGGTTGGGTACGCTCGGCGTCATCGCGCTCGGTAACAGGCGCCTCAAACTGGTCGGGTTCCTCGCGCTGGCGGTGTCGGTTGGCATGGCCGCGGCTTACTGGCCGGCGGCCAAGAACCATATGGCGAAGTATCAGGAGCGCGCGAAGAACGCGGCCTCGAAAAACCACACGCCGGCTGAT
>JANLIC010000218.1 GCA_024654125.1 Sulfuricaulis sp.
CTCATTTGCTTGTCTGCGGATATCCGGAAAACGAAATAGGGCATGGTGTATTCCTGTGCGTTAGAATCCAAAACAAAAGAAAATTAGACAGGATTCACAGGATTAACAAGATTCAAAAATTTCACAAGATTTATAATCCTGTTAATCCTGTCCATTGATTTAAGCTCCAGAATGCTACCCCGGCACGATTCTTATGTCATCACTCGCCGACGTGCAACAACTGGCCGCGTACCCGCGCGATCTTGAAGAACGCGAGGAAAGATACAAATCCGGCGGCGAGATAGATTACATTCAAGAATGCGGCATTCAACAGCAAATCCACGCGGAAGACATGGTCAAACAGCACCGCACGCATGCCCTCGAACACATGGCTCGACGGCAGGATGGCCGCGACATATTGCAGCCACTCGGGCAGGGTTGATATCGGATAATAAACCCCGCTAATAGGCTGCACCGCGAAGATGGCGATCCACGCCATGCTCTCGGCGCCGAGCCCGTAGCGCAGCACGATGCCCGAGACCAGCAACCCGATGGCCCAGCCCATCACGATGAGGTTGATGAAAAACGCCAGCAACGGCAGGCCCAGGCTGAAAATGGAATAGTGAAACAGCGGGATGGCGATAAGCGCCGCACCGCCGACACCGATGAGCGTGCGGATCAGACTCATGGTGATCAACGCGCAACCCAGTTCGGACGGGCGCAAGGGGCTGACAAACAGGTGGCCGAGGTTACGCGACCACATCTCTTCCATGAACACCAGCGATACGCCGAGCTGGCTGCGGAACAGCACGTCCCACAACAGCACCGCCGACAGCAGCACACCCGAGGCCTGCGCAATCCAGGAGCTGTGGTTGATGAGGAACATGGTGATGAAACCCCACAGGATCATCTGCACCGTGGGCCAGTACACCAGCTCCAGGATGCGCGGCCCGGAACTGCGTAACAGGTAGGTGTGCCGCAGCACCAGTGCGTAGACACGGCGCAGGGATGGCAGAAAACCGGTATGGGCGCGTGCAATAACGCTCATTGCTTCACTACCTGATTTTCTTCCGGGGCCAGTTCGAGCCGGCGTTTGCGCGCAATGTCGATGAACACCTCTTCCATGTTCTGGCGACCGTAACGCGCCAGTAATTGCGCCGGCGTGCCGCGATCCACCAGTTTGCCGGCGCGCAGCATGACGACGTCGTCGCATAGCCGCTCGACTTCGGACATGTTGTGCGAGGCCAGCAGGATCGTCGTGCCGGTGCGCTGGCGATAACCTTCCAACATCCCGCGCACGTAATCGGCGGTGTCGGGATCGAGCGAGGCGGTCGGCTCATCCAGCAGCATCAGTTCCGGCTCGTTCAGCAGCGCCTTGGCCAGTACCACGCGCGTCTTCTCCCCCGCCGAAAGTTGCCCATAGGGACGCTTCAGGAAGCGCCCAATCTGCAGTTCTTCGCTCAGCGCCTTGATGCGACCGACGATGTCGATGATGCCGTACAGGCGCGCATAGACCGTGAGGTTCTCGCGCACCGTGAGGCGGCGCGGCAGATCTACATAAGGCGAGGAAAAGTTCAGGCGCGGCAGAACACGATAGCGGTCGCGCAGCATGTCCACGCCGAAAACCGAGATACTTCCCGATGTCGGCAGCAACAATCCCAGCAACATCGAAAGCGTGGTGGTTTTGCCGGCGCCGTTGCCGCCGAGCAGCGCGGTGGTGGACTGTGCCGCGACATCAAAGCTGATGTCATCAACAGCGATGACGCTGTCGAAATGCTTGCGGACACGGGAAACGGAAATAACAGATGAAGACATGAGGGGCGCAGATTAACGCAGACGGGTGCGCTTGTCAGCCAACCTGCCGTCATTCCGGCGAAAGCCGGAATCCAGATTATTTAATTACCTGGATGCTGGATGCCGGCTTCCGCCGGCATGACATCAAACATCAAGTTAGGGCTGTATCCAACTTTTTCCACAAACACTTCCCGCCGCTTTTCTTGTCGAGCTCTTCGACCCAAGCCTCGTGCGCGGCCAGCTCTTCAGTGCTGGCGGCGATCACCGGCAGCTTCGGACGTTTTGGATCGAGGCGGCGAATATCCGAGGGCGTGGCCACGACGTTACCGGTCGTAGCGCCTTTCATATGGCTATGCACGTCCTCGAACAGCCCGGTCTGGCCACCGGTCATGGCGAGATACACATCCGCCAGAATTTCGGCGTCGAGCAGCGCGCCGTGCAGCGTGCGGTGCGAATTGTCGACGCTATAGCGCCCGCACAGTGAATTCAAATCGTTCTTTTGACCCGGGTGCATGGAGCGCGCCAACTTCAGGGTATCCACCACGGTGCAGACATCCTCGATGCGGATGGCCTTGCCGCCGTTCGCCTTCGCCATGCGTTTCAGCTCGCTGTCGAGAAAGCCCACGTCGAACGGCGCGTTGTGAATGATCAGCTCCGCGCCCTCAATGAAATCCAGCAGGCCCTGGGCGATGTCGGCGAACTTCGGCTTGCCCACCAACTGCTCGTTGGTGATCCCGTGCACCTCCATCGCCCCGGCATCAATCTCGCGCTCCGGGTTGAGGTACTGCTGATAGCGATTACTGCTCGCCCGCCGGTTGATCAGCTCCACACAGCCGATTTCAATAATCCGGTGGCCCTCCGCCGGCTCCAGGCCGGTGGTTTCAGTATCGAGAATTATCTGGCGCGTCATTTCCCTTTCTCCATCCTGTCTGCGACCGTGTCAAACAACCGCTTGCCATGAATCACCGCTACCACGGTGATGGTGTCTTGGACCACTCGATACACCAAACGGTAGCTGTAAACAAAGCGTTCACGAATGTCATCCTGGCCGAGCTCCGGCACAATCCGGCCAAGTTGCGCGAATTGATTGAGACTGCGGGAAGTTTCGAGTATTCGATTAACAACAGTAGTGGCGTAAAACACCGAGTCGCGGGCGATGTAACTGGCAATGGCATCAACGTCGTCAAGCGCCTCCGGCGACCAGACTACTTTGTGACCCATTTTCCGAGGCGTTTTTCCGCTTCTTCTTGCGACACCACGCCTTTCGTTTCTGCTGCCTCGACTCCCCGCTGAATTTTTTCGATGACGTAAAGATGATACTGAATGTCTTCCAGCGAACAATCATCGGGAAGCTTCTTGAGAAGCGACTCTACTTCTTTTTTCGCAGTGTTCATCGCTCGAAACACCTTATTAACGATTGAATAATTAAAAGACTAGCCTATCCTTCTCTCAAAGAAAATAGCCGCCGGTTGATCAGCTCCACACAGCCGATTTCAATAATCCGGTGGCCTTCCGCCGGCTCCAAGCCGGTGGTTTCTGTATCAAGTATTATCTGGCGCAATTCTTTCTCCTTATGTGTGTATTCTACGAATTCATTACACATCTAAAAATCATATAAACGGTCATCAAGATAGGCTAGTTTGGTCGTGATATAGCAATCAATCCTGCTGTCGTTGCATTCCATGCTATGTGACCCGACAAAGATGGGAGTATGGTTCCAGTTCTGACAGTTAGGTAGCCCCAAAACATTGCCAAGATACCGATAACTAACCACCCCTGAAAATCATGCGCAAGAATCGATATGAGTGAAGTTATGGTTATACCAGCCCAAATTGGGAAAACCATGTTTAAGTGAGCAAGCACTATACCTCGTACAATTATCTCCTCCACAATAGGAACGAATAAGGAAACAAATATAACAGTTAATAGTAAGTCGGTAGATGATACAAAGTTACCGTGTAGGAGGTAGTCTGAAAAAGGCGCATTTTTACCAGGAAGAAGATGACTGATCGAAACCAAGATAACGGAAAGAACACACCCCACCAAAGCCCATCGTGTTGCTTGCGTTCTGGCATCTCCATCAGGCAGCCAGAACAGATAACGTTTTGACTGAATGCCTATCTTTAATGCGAGAAATGCAATACAGAATGCCAAGAGGACCCATACTGAAATCATCAAATAGTGCCATAGCGATCTATATAGATTAGGGAAAGTACTATTCGTGTAGATATATTTAATAGCTACTCCGCCAATTCGTGGAGCTAAAACAACAAGCAATAACGCATAAACTAAAGCTACTGCTCTCCGTTGGAATAGAGTCATAATCAGCTAAAAAATCGCGCTCTTGTTCTCTAGCCCCGTAGCCGGCGCCGAGCATCGCAGACCGCCTCGGGGGTTTCGCGAGACTTTTGATCGAGCCCGAGGCGCGTTGTTTAGCGCCCGGCGAGTTAGGCGAGCGCCGAGGCGGGCGAGAAGCGGAGGAAGATTCCGGCGGCTTCGGGCGGCCTTCTCTTTGGTTACTTTCACTTGGCCGAACAAGAGAAAGTAACCCTGGGGCAGCAGGGGGCGGAGCACCCCGCGCATTTTTATACAGGCATCGCCGCAGGCGATCCAACCATTCACGCCAACATCTCCTCAATCGCCCTGTTCGCCAATTGATCCGCCCTCTCATTCTCCTCGTGCCCGCTATGCCCCTTGATCCACTTCCAGTGAATCTTGTGCTTGTGCGCCGCTTCGTCAAGGCGCTGCCATAAGTCCTGATTTTTCACCGGCTTCTTGTCCGCGGTTTTCCAGCCACGTCGCTTCCAATTATCCAGCCACTCGGTAATGCCTTTTTTCACATACTGCGAATCGGTGGTGAGCGTCACCTCGCACGGGCGTTTGAGGGCTTCGAGCGCCTGGATCGCAGCCATGAGTTCCATGCGATTGTTGGTGGTCTCGCGCTCGGCGCCATAGAACACCTTCTCGTGGTCGTCCTTGAACAGGATCGCGCCCCAGCCCCCGGGACCGGGGTTGCCACGACAGGCACCGTCAGTAAATATCGAAACCTTGTCCAAATGCGGTGGTGAATCGCGTTATTGTTTTCGTTGAAACGGCAGGACCATCCCGCGCGCGGCAGGCTGGGCCACTCCCGAGGCGATGGCGCGTTTGGTTTTCCAGCTGAGTGGCAAAGGTGTGACGCCGACAACGCGCTTCTTCGCCACCACCAGGTACACCGCCGCCATCATCGGCCACCAACGGTCGCCCATGTTGTCCAGAAAATACAGGCGCTGCATGAAACCCTCGTTGCGCAGCGGCGGACGGTAATAGATCATCGAACCGTGCGTGGTTTCAAATTCGAGCAGCGCGAGCCAGTCCTTGATACGCGAAAGCCGGAAAAATTTTCCGCACCAGGGGGCGGTGCGCGGCCGACGCGCGATCAGTCGGCGGAACCCCCACAGGCTCACCGGATTGAAACCCAGGATCACAACATGCCCTTCCGGGCGTAACACGCGACTGACCTCGCGCAGGACCTTATGCGGGTCGTCGCAGAAATCGAGAGTATGCGGCAGCAGCATGACGTCGGCGCTCTTGGTATCCAGCGGGAGTTCCTCCGGGATGCTGCGCACCTGGCAACTTCCGGTCCCGTCGTGGTCCTCGAGCAAGATGCGCGTGGGGGCGACGCAGGAATCCATTAAATCGAGCTTGCCGATGTACCCAATCTGGGCCGCCACCGTGCCGTACAGATTCGGCAACACCGTGCGCAAATGATACGCCTCGTGCGCCAGGAGGGAGCGTCCCAGCGGGGAATCGAACCACTGGCACAATTGCCGCCTTTGCATGGAGCAGGCATCGCGATCGCTCATTGACGTCCTCCCCGTGTCAAATCAAACTGGAAACATGGAAGATGTTTTACACGCCTGCGCCTTCGAGGACAACTATATCTGGCTGATCCGCGGGAAATCGCCGGATCGCGTGGCCATCGTCGATCCCGGCGACGCCGGGCCGGTATTGGCGGCGCTGGAGAAACAACGCCTCACTCCAGTGGCGATCCTCTGCACTCACCATCACGGCGATCACGTGGGCGGCGTGGCGGATATTCTTAAAGTTTACTCCATCCCGGTGTACGGACCGGCACGCGAGCGCATTTCCACGCTTACGCACCGGCTCCAGGACGGCGATCGCATCACGCTGCCCGAATTAGACTTGGAATTCGAGGTGCTCGATGTCCCGGGCCACACCGCCGGACACATCGCCTACGTCGGTGCCGACATGCTGTTCTGCGGCGACACGATGTTTTCGGCCGGCTGCGGACGGCTGTTTGAAGGCACCGCGGAACAAATGCACCAATCACTGTCGCGTTTCGCCGCCCTGCCCGAAGCCACCCAGGTGTATTGCGGGCACGAATACACCGAGGCCAATCTCCGCTTTGCGCTCGCCGTCGAGCCCGACAACCCCGACTCCGGCGCTTACCACGTTCGCGCGCGCGAACGCCGGTCACAGAATCTTCCCACCCTGCCCTCCACCATCGGCCTGGAGCGGCGCGTGAACCCGTTTTTACGCTCCGGACAGCCCGGGGTGCGCCGGGCGGCGGAAAAACAGGCTGGTCGCACCCTGGTTTCCGAGGTCGAGGTGTTCGCCGCCGTGCGTCGATGGAAGGACAGTTTCAGGGGATGAGCGGTAGATCACTATTCGACGAAAGCAGCCAGGAATAATTTACCAATTTCTGGACAAACACTCATTATCGATTTTACTTAGATGATGCAGTTCAGCGGGTTGACGCAAATTCCTCCAACAAATACTATTCACCCAGATGGATTGGAATAGCAACAACAAGCAGGTCCTGTCCGTTGTTCTCCTCCTGGTCACAGCCGGGTGCGCGACAACTTCCCCGGAGACCGCTCAAA
>JANLIC010000219.1 GCA_024654125.1 Sulfuricaulis sp.
GAGCAGGCCGCTTCAAGCGTTCAGGCCGGGGCCTTTACCCTGAAACTGGAGCGGATCGGCTGTTGGGCCAAATCCGGCATCCTCTGGGTGGGGCCGGAACAGACTCCAGATTCGCTGTTGCAACTTGTGCGGGAATTGAACACCGGGCTTGCCGGTTGCGGCCATGAGGTGGAAAAGCGGCCTTATGCCGCGCACCTGACGCTCGCGCGCGATGTGCGCCCTGGCACGTCGGCGCGTGTCATTGATACCCGTCATTGGGAGGTTGACCGGTTTTGTCTGGTTCAATCGCACACGCACCGGGAAGGCGCGCACTACGAAATTCTCCGCGCGTGGGAACTCGGAAAAAATGGCACGTGACCGCCCGGTATCTTCCCCGGGATATATTATTGCTGTCCTGTTACTACCAGCGTGTATAAAGCCGGCCGTTCTCCACTTACAGCAATCGGCATGCGTGTTTTGGTATCGGGCGATTTTCCCGTTTCCCTGAGGAACTCCAGATACGACTTCATCGCCTCGGGACGAGTGCTGACCGGATAATTCAGAGCGTCGCGCATTCAGAACTCTCCCGTGTTTTACGTATAAAAGGAAAGGGTAATGCTTTCCGCCGGTGATTATATTGCGCAGCGGGCGCGTGTCGCACCAGCCGCCCACTTGGAATAGACGGCGGATTGAATGCTCAATAAGCAGGGCCAGTGGCGCCCGGCCGGTCAGGCCCCGAGCGGAATATATTTGGTGGGGAGGATGCCGTGATCGCCCGGTGGGAGCACCTTGCGAATCTCTAGTTTGGCGCCGCCCTTTTCGAGGGCAGGGTCCATTAAATCGATGACTTTGGAGGGCGTATACGGTTTCTTGTCAGGGTTCAGCACCATGGCCACCTTGGGTCTGAGGCGGCGAGCGCGGTTGATCGAGACGACCACCCCGATGCTGCCGTTGCTGAGCTCGACAACGCTGCCGATGGGATAAATGCCCATGCACTGAATGAACTGCTCGACCAGTATCGGCTGAAAATCACGGCCGCGCCAGGAGTACATCTTGTTCAGTGCATCGTGCGCCGACAGTCCGGCATGGTAGGACCGGTCCGAAGTGATGGCGTCGTAGCAGTCCACGATCGCCCCGACAGATCCGAACAGCCCGATCTCATCGCCTTTGAATCCCGAGGCATAGCCCCCGCCACTAAAGCGTTCATGATGGTAGCGTGCTACGTCGATTGCCGCGGAGGGGATACCGTGCGTCTGTTCCAGAATCTCAACGCCGCGCGGGACATGGCTTTTCATGAGCGCAAATTCCTCGTCGGTAAGCTTTCCCGGTTTATTGATAATGTCATTCGGGACTTTCATCTTCCCGATATCATGTAGCAGGGCGCCGAGGCCGAGCAGGTTCAGTTCTTCGTCCGACAAATCCAGATGCCGGCCGAAGGCCAGCGCCAGCACACAGACCCGCAGACTGTGCAAGGCCGTGTATTCGTCCTTGTCCTTGAGCTGATTGAGACACATGAGCGCGTCGGGATTGCGGATAACGCTGTCAACAATGTCCGCCACGACTTTCTTGGCCGCCGTGGTATTGATGCTGCGGCCGAGACGCACATCGCCCATGATGTCGTAAACGGTTTCACGGGTTTCTGTGACGATTTCCCTGGCGTGACCGATTTCTTCCTCGAGGGTGGTGACGTCCTGATATCGCGGGGGACGCCGGTGCCCCGGTGTGAACCGGTCCAGCACCTTTTCCAGCCTGACAATGCGCTTCTGTTCTTTTGCCGGTGCACTGGCGGGAGGGGGCATGTTAGCGACAGGACGAGGTTTCGACGGACCGTTACTGCCCTGCTCCGTGTCGATAAAGACATGCTGGCAATAACGGCTGATTTCCTCGATCTGCTTGTCGGATTGGATTTCGAATCCCTGGAACAGGAATGGCGTCTCGCGCCAGTGGCGGTCCAGTGCGGAAACGTACATCCCCAGACGCAGATCCTGGACGAGAATCTTCTTCTTCATAACGTATAAAGATAGCAGCAAGAAGTGAGCCGGATTGGCTTATTTTTAGCTGGAAAAACGGGGAAATGACTAGGATTTTTTCTTATTTTCCAGCAAATCGTGGATCAACGGCGTGAGGATGATTTCCATGGCAAAACCCATTTTCCCCCCGGGGACGACGATGGTATTGGGACGCGACATGAACGAATTGTGGATCATGCTGAGAAAATAGGGGAAATCGACATTCTTGGGGTCACGAAAGCGGATGACCACCAGGCTTTCGTCGGCAGTCGGGATATCGCGCGCAATAAACGGATTGGAAGTGTCCACCACCGCCACGCGCTGAAAGTTAACGTGCGAACGTGAGAACTGCGGCGTGATGTAGTGCACGTAGTCGTGCATGCGGCGCATAATGGTGTCGACCACCGCCTCCGCCGAATACCCGCGCTCGGCGGTGTCACGATGAATCTTTTGAATCCATTCGAGATTCACGATCGGGACCACGCCAACGAGCAGGTCCACCCACTTGGCCACGTCCACCCCCGCCTTGGCATCCACTACGCCGCCGTGCAGGCCTTCGTAGAACATGAGATCGGCGCCGCGAGAAATGTCTTCCCAGGGTGTGAACTCGCCGGATTTGAAATTGGTGTTGAGGCGCTTATTATGCTCCGCCGCCTCGTTGTCGCTGTGCAGATAGTAGCGCTTCTTCCCGCCGCCGGATTCTCCGTAAGCCTTGAACTGTTTCTCCAGTTCATCGAACAGATTGGCCTCGGGCCCAAAGTGGCTGAAATTAAGATTGCCGCTCGCCTCCGCCTGCTTCATGGCCGCGCTCATTTCGGCGCGATTGAAGCGGTGAAAGCTGTCGCCTTCGACAATGACCGGATTGATTAGAGCCCGCCGGAA
>JANLIC010000220.1 GCA_024654125.1 Sulfuricaulis sp.
GGCGTGTTCGCCATCGCAACAAGCGCCGCCACATCCCACACGGTAGCCGGGTCATCCGCAAACACCACTTGCTCTATCTTGTATGCATCCCCGGCATTCCAGTTCTGCAAGGTCAGCTTGTCTGTCGTGCCATCGGGATTGGTGATGCTGAGGTAGAGGTGCGATTGATCCCGCGCAACCGTCACGTCCGCTGGCAGCACACCCGCTGTGATTTGAATCGTGTCGATGTTGCCCGCCGCAGTGTCGTAGTCGATCACCGTGTCCTGCCCGTAACCTCGCCCGAACAGGTAGGTGTCGTTGCCGGCGCCGCCTTGCAGGGTGTCGTTCCCAGCACCTCCATCCAGCGTGTCGTTACCCGCCTCGCCAAACAGGTTGTCGTTTCCTGCCCCGCCGCCAAGCGTATCATCCCCGCCCCGCGCATACACCGTGTCGTTGCCCGGCCCCGCTTGAATCACCTCCGCCGCGTCGTATCCGTACAGGGTGTCGTTGCCATCCGTTGCGATGGGAGGCAACAGACTCCTGATCGCCCCGAAATCCCATGCCGTGCCATCCGCGAAGGTGATTTGCTCGATTCCGTTCGGGTTCGCGCTTTCGGCAAGGAAGTAGTTTTTGAGGGTGACGCTGTCGCCCGTGTCGCGGATGGTGAGGGTGAGGTCGTCGCGCGTTCTGCTCAGGTCAACATCGGTCGATGCCACATCTGCGTTAAATAGGAGTTGATCGGTTTTGCCGGTTGTCGTGTCGTTGCTGATGATCGTGTCATGCCCGTCGCCGCGCCCGAACCGGTAGGTGTCGTTGCCTGCTCCGGCATCAAGCGTGTCGTTGCCTGCGCCGCCACGCAGGCTGTCATTCCCGGCGCCACCCACCAATGTGTCGTTGCCCGCCCCGCCATCCAGCGTATCGTTGCCGCCATTGCCATACAGCGCATCATTGCCATCGCTCCCGGCAATCCACCAGTCTTGCGCGTCGGGCACGCTGATCGTGCCTGCCGTTGCGCGGTACGCGAACCTGCCGTCGATGGCGGCTTCATAGGCTTGCGCGTAGGGAGATGCGGCCAGTGCAGGTTTCAACGTGGCCGCTTGCAAATCGCACCCGTCGCCGCGCAGCCGGTCCAGCACTACCGCCGCAAATATCGCGTCCTGCCGGTTGCCGATGGCGGAGAGTCCTTGCACCAGGCTGTCTTGCAGCAGCGCCGCATCGGTGACTACGAAGCGGTCTGCCGACAACGAGTAGTACGCGCCCTTGATCCAGTCCTGCGCGGTGGCCTGGATGGCGAAGCTGATGGCTTCTTTTTGCACCAGTGCTTGCCACTGCCCTTCGATATAGGGCGTATTCCATGCTACCTGTCGCC
>JANLIC010000225.1 GCA_024654125.1 Sulfuricaulis sp.
GCAGCGTGAAGCCGAGCGCCCGGCGCAGCGGTTGCCGGGATGACTGACGTCGAAGCGTGATCCAGTACACCAGCAACGCGAACCACACCGCCACGCTCAAATACTTGAGCCCGGTATGCATGATCACCGCCCAGAAGGCCTGGTCACGCAGGGGAAAAGTTCGCGCAGCAGGATCATAGAAAAAACCTGTCAGGGCATGATCGATTGGCGTGTGACGCGCGAGAATGAAAATCAGCAGCAGAGAACCCGCCAACCACCACAGCTCACGAAGGTTATATGAGACCGGATCGGACAGGCGCGAGCCGGACGGCCGCATCAGTAACCCGGCGCCTTGAGTTTGTGCTGCTTGAACGCCGAAGACGCCGTCTGATAGTACGCAATGGCCTCGTCGCGCAGCGTTTCGTCGATGGGTGCTGGGGTGGCTTCGAAGGTCTTAGGATCTATTCGGAAACTCTCAATCTTTTTCTTGGGCTTTAGCACAGTAAGGATGTCGCGCTTGTAGTAGCCGAGCGACTGGTAATTGCTGATGAATGCCCGCGGCTCTCCCGTCTGCTCGTGGACTGCGGTACCGAAGAAATATTCGTCGTCGCCCTCCAGCCCCAGGATGTCAAACAGGCTCGGTGGCACGTCGAGCTGCGAGATCATGCGCGTAAAGTGACCGGGCTTGACGATCTTGGGGCCATAGAGAATAAGCGGGATGTGGTATTTCTCCACCGGCAACTCGGTCTTGCCGGAAACCGCCGCGCAGTGGTCAGCAATAATCACGAACACGGTGTCATCGAACCAGGGATGCTGCCGCGCTTGGTCGATAAATTGGCCGATGGCGAAGTCCGTATACTTGACCCCACCGTCACGCCCACCGGGCGAAGGGATGTCGATGCGTCCGTCCGGGTAGGTGTAGGGTCGGTGATTGGAGGTGGTCATGATGTGCATGAAAAATCGTTTTTTGCCGGTCTCGGCCTTGTCGAGGAGGGCCAAGGCGTTGTTGAACAACACCTCGTCGGCCACACCCCAGACGTTCTCGAAAGTCACCGACTCTTTCGGGAAATCCGTGCGGTCGAAGGTGATGTAATCGTTGCCGGCGAAATAGGCGTTCATGTTGTCGAAATAGCCATAACCGCCGTAGACAAAAGAAGTCGCGAACCCCATGTGCTCCAGCATCTCCCCGACGGTGGCCAGGTGTTCGTTGTTGGGGCGACGCACGATAGCCTGCCCCGGCACCGGCGGCGTGCCGAGCGACAGCGCCTCGAGCCCGCGCACGGTGCGCGTGCCGGTGGCCAGCACGCGGTCGAACTGCACGCCCTGACGCGCCAGCTCGTCGAGCCGGGGCGTCAGGCTGCGGGTTGAGCCGTAAACACCAAGGTATTCCGCCGAGAGGCTCTCCACCGTGATCAACACCAGGTGACGCGGGTAACGACGCAGGAATGCAGGCGGGGGTTCCTTGCTCTCGTCGTGATAGCTCATCTTGAGCAATACTTTCGACAACGGCTCGCGCTCGACGCCGAGGTCATTCAGGATTCGGTCTGCGCGCTCTTGCGGGATCGTCGCGTACCAGCGTTCGTAGTCGAGCTCGTTGCGCCGGAACGCGGCGGCAAAGGAGAACAAGCCGTTCCCGGAAAGCTCTTCGACATAAGCGTTGCCGTGACCGTACATCTGGTCGACGCTGGCAACAAGCCCGCTGGCGAGCGGCAGGAGTACGGCGGCCGCCAGCAGGTTGCGCCGTGCGCTGCGCACGAGGCGCACCCCGACCGTGCGCGCCAGCAGTCTGTGCAGCGCCCAGGTTAACAGAGCCGCCAGCACGCCCACGGCCAGCAACAAAGGCGTGACCGGATAGGACTCGCGGATATTGCCGATCACTTCGCGCGTGTACACGAGATAATCGACGGCGATGAAATTGAAGCGGGTCTCGAATTCGTTCCAGAACAGCAGTTCAGCCAGCGCGTTGAACAGCAGCGTTGCCGTCACCAACCAGAAAACCCCGTAGCGCACCCAGCGCTGCCACGCCACCGCGCGCCAACGGTAGCCCAGTACGCTCTCGTACAGCATGAACGGCACTGCCAGAAAGCACAGCGCGGCCACGTCGAACCAAAGGCCGAAGACGAGGAAGCGCGGCCAGCCGGACGGCGGCACGCTGTCCATGCCCGTATAGAGCGCCAGAACGATCCGGGTCGTGGTGAAGATGACGAGCGCGACCAGCACCAGCAGCGCTACGAACAATTGTCCTCTTTGCGCCAGCAATGCCAGCAGCCCCCGCGAATTTCGCGGCTTGGTCATGCCTTACGCGATCGCAACACCTGCGTGGTCAATTTTTCCTCGCCATAGGGAAACTTCACATGTCCGTAGCGAATGGCCAGGACCGCGAGCGCGAGCAATACGATCGAACCGGACACGCCAACCATGCGCCACAAGTCCATGTCCTTCATGTCCAGAATGAGATAGCGCGCCAGCGCCACCATGCCGATGTAAATCGGGAATCGCACCGGCAGCTTGCCGGACTCGAAGTAGAGTCCGACCATGGTGAGCACTTCAAGGTAGATGAACATCAGCAGCAGGTCGGCCAGCGTGACACGGCCGGCGGTGAGCATGGTCTGCACCTCGTGCCAGCCGGCCACGATGGTGGCCACGCCGATAATCGCGAGGCCGATGTCCTCGACCACGCGCAGGGTCATTCCGGCATATTTCGACGTGGGACGTTGCATTGTCATATCTCCTGTGAAGATACCCATCTCAACAAAAAATCGGTTCGCGACGAAAAGGAGTTACTCGCGGTTCGGCCAGATCATGGCATGGCCGTGAGCCGGTCCGCCAGCGCCTGATCCAGCGCCGTACCCATCACCAGACCGGCGTGCATATGGTAGAGCTTCAGCACGCACGCAACCGGCTCATGCAGGGAATGGCGCTGAACGAATTTGACCCAGGCGAGAATGACGCGGTCGGCCTGGAGCGTATCCACTACCAGCCAGCAATCGTCGCAAGCTCCGCCTCGAGGCCGCGATGATCCGGCAGGGCCGTGCCAGGCGCTTCAGCGCCAGACGCGCGCGGTTGTAGCAACCCGCCTCGATGAGTTTCGGGAATGTTCTTAGTGCCTCCGGAAGGGGCATGCGCGTTGGCATCGATCAATGCCCGGCGCGCCGCCGGCTTAAAATTCATCATCCTCGTCCGCGTCGCGCTTGACGGCGAGGTCTCGGTCGTGGCGGTCGATAGCGCCGTGCAGTTCGGCCAGCACGTCGTGCAGCGCGGCCACCGACGGCTCGCTGGTCTGCGCATGGCGCAAGCGCAGTAATTCCATGAGGGTCTCAAAACGTTCGGCGAATTGCCGTTGGGGGTCGATCGGGCCGTCGGCCCAGCCGACCATGTCGGCCAGGTCGGATACTTTCTGTGCCAGCAGCACGTGCTCGTTCGCCGACGAATCATCGATCTCGACCGTCTTGGTTATTTCATCCAGCAACGCGGGGAGTTTCATGCGTCAGTAATCCTTCGGTATACGGTCATATCACCCTCACCCCAACCCTCTCCCATCGAGGGAGATGGAGAATTAAGGAGGAGAGATTGTCGTCGATGACCTTTTCAGCAAACCACTAGACGCTGGCGCCTTTGGCGTCCTCATCGCCGTCCAGGTCGAGCTTGCCTTCCTTGAAGACGCGTGAGACCAGGATGTCCTCGGCCTCCAGCGTCATCAGGTCGTCCTTGCTGAACTTGCCGGAACGTTTCGCGAACAGGCGGTTGGCCTGGCGCAAGCGCGCGCGGTCGAGCGCGTTGCGCACCGAACGGGCGTTGGCGAAATGCGGCAGTTTCATGCGCAGCGGGATGTAGTCGGCGAAGGCCTTCTCGCCGTCCTTGCTGAAATGGTAGTTCTGCTGCGCCAGCATCAGCTTGGCGATGGCCAGCAGTTCCTTTGGCGAGTAATCGGGGAAATCG
>JANLIC010000226.1 GCA_024654125.1 Sulfuricaulis sp.
TTGCCGAAGCGGCCGTACCCGCAGACCACCCAGGTTCCGTGCGGGGGATGGAGCCGTTCCGGCAGCGGTGAATCCGGAATTCCAGTCAGCCATTCATAAAGGAGATGCATGTCCGGTGAATGCAGGGCCAGCGCGAGAAGGTCGGCGAAGGTGTCGAAGGGATTGATGACCGCGTCCGTGCCGAAGGAGTCCATGTTCGCCTCGGTGTCGTGCGACTGGGCGCGGCAGATCACGGCGAGACCGGGGCTGAGTAGCCGGCAGGTGATGGCGATTTTCAGATTGACCAGGTCATCTTGGCACAGCGCCAGCACGCCACGGCACTGGGGATGGTTCAGACCCGCCGATGTAAGGTGGCTCGGCAGGCTGGCATCCCCGCACAGGAAAGGAACATGCACCGGCAGATTTTCGAGCATCAATTCATTCAGGCGATCCTGGTTCTTGTCGATGGCCACCGCCCCCAGATTGCGGTCAATCATCGAACGGACTACGACACTGCCGGTGTCGCCGTAACCGCAGACAATGTAAAACGGTTCATTGAGCCGACGCACCTGCGCGGCAAAGCGGTTCTGGCCGATCAATTGCCTTAAGGCCTGGTCGCGCAACATGGTGATCAAGGTACCAATCGCATAGAGCCAGGCCACCACAGAGATATACAGGGAAATTGTGACCCACAGGCGCTGCGCATCGGTGAAGGGCACAGGTAATTCACCGAAACCGGTGGTGGTCGCGGTGTAGGTCATAATGTAAAAGGCATGAAAAAAAGTAAGATGCTGCGGCTTGCCATCGACTTCCATGCCGGGAATCAGGACGAGGCCCAGAATGGATACGGCATAAGCGACGATTAACACCAGCAGCGGCATACGCATGCGCCGCAGAATCAAAAACAGGGCGGTGTTCTTCATCCCGGATTCGCCGGCGTCTCTAGCGCCGCTGGACCGAAATATCGATGACCAGCAGCACGACAGAAATAATATTAGCCATCAGCGCGCCACCGGCCAGCGAAACAATCGTTCCCATAGCCATGGGTGTAAGACCCGTGTTGTTGATGTGAACGGCGAACGTCCACACCAGTACCGCGGCGATCAACTGCAGGCTGGCGACGAGACTCGTGGCCAGCAGCACCGCCCCCATTTGCGTGCGCTCGCCGAATTTGAGCACCGTGGCGATCAGATTCACAATCACGACAGCAAACAGTTCGTAGACATTGTGGTGCTCCGGGTTGTCGAACTCCCCCAGAAAAAACCCGAAGTTGAGGGTCAGGGCCAACACGATAAAAAAACTGAAAATCACCTTTTCGATATTCATTTATTCTCCTCTCGCAGGTGCCGGATCTGGGCCGGTTGGGGCGGGTTCCCGCCTGACGTGTTTAAAGCTAGCGCATCATGGTACGTCGGCCCGACAGTCCCGGGCAATTGGAAAATCACGTCCGGAACGGCTACGCGAAGCCTGCCTGGACGTGTCATTGCCGGCGGTGTTGAACGCCGTGATACTGTGACGCTATGACCATGCCATCCCACGGCCTACCCGCCCTCATCGAACGCCTGGACGCGTGGCTCCCGCAAACGCAATGCCAGCAATGCGGTTACCCGCGCTGCCGTGAATACGCCGAGGCACTCGCCACCAGCGCCGCCGACATCAATCAATGCCCGCCGGGCGGCGAGGTAACGATTCAGGCGCTCAGCGCGCTACTGCAATTGGCGTCAAAACCGCTCGATCCGCGTTTCGGCCGGCACCAGCCGCGGGCGCGCGCGATGATAGACGAGAACCTTTGCATCGGCTGCCGTAAGTGCATCGATGCCTGTCCGGTGGATGCCATCCTCGGCGCGCGCCAGCTGATGCACACGGTCATCGCGCACGAATGCACCGGCTGCGAACTGTGCCTGCCCCCGTGCCCGGTGGACTGCATTGCCATGGTGCCAGTTCTTATTGAGCATGCGCGAAGCGCATCCGGCTCGCCTCCCTCTCCCCTCCGCGGGAGAGGGAATGAGGGAGAGGGGGAACTTGGCGACGACCTATGGCCGGATTACGCGCGCGCGGAAACCGATCGTTGGCGCCGGCGTACCGAGCAGCGTGTGCAACGCCTGGCGCGAACCAAGCGTTCACGCCGGGCAATGACCTCCGCCAACCCACCACTGGCTCCCGATCGGGATCGGATCCGCGCTGACATTCGCGCGGCCGTCTCGCGGGTCAGGACAAACAAACAACGCGCTTCAGGATCGGGTTCTTCCTCTGCATGAATGCGCAAAAACGGCGGGAGATTTTCGCCCGCCTCAAACAGGCCAACCCGCGCCCGATCACGGAACTGAAATACCGCACGCCGTTCGAGTTGCTTGTCTGTGTCATCCTGTCCGCGCAGGCAACAGACAAAAGCGTCAACAAGGCCACAGCGGAACTCTTCAAGGTGGCGCGCACGCCAACGCAAATCCTCGGCCTCGGCCTGCGGGGCCTCAAGCGTTACATCAAGACCATCGGGCTGTACAACACCAAGGCCGCCAATATCCTGAACACCTGCCGACTTCTCGTCGAGCAGCACGGCGGTCGGGTTCCGGACACGCGCGAAGCCCTGGAGTCCTTGCCGGGTGTCGGCCGCAAGACCGCCAACGTGTTACTCAATACCGCCTTCGGCCAGCCGACGATTGCCGTCGATACGCATATCTTCCGTGTGGCCAATCGCACCGGCATCGCCCCCGGAAAGAACGTGCTGGCAGTGGAAAGGCGACTGCTCAGGCTGGTTCCGGAGGAATACCGCCATGACGCTCATCACTGGCTGATACTTCACGGACGCTACACCTGCATTGCCCGCAAACCCCGTTGCTTTGAATGCGTCATCTATGATTTGTGCGAGTACGGGGCTAAAGTAGTGGCATGAGCCGCGGAGATGGCGACCGCACAGCGCGGAGCAGGGGCCCCTCTGGGGATGCGACCGCTGTGCGGAATGCAGGCGCCCCGTTTGCGGTCGCTGGCGTCCCCTCCGCTGGCCGATCCCGCTTCGCGGGTCCCTCGGCCAACGCTCCGGGGCGCCCCCCGCGCCGTTTGCGGGGATGCGAGCGCGAGCAGTAAGCAGGGGCCCCGCGAAGCGGGGATGCGAACGTCCGTGAGTCACTCGCGGCCACCGGAAAGGACTTGGTCAATGACGGCAATGCTTTTGTGCATTTGTGCGGGATTACCTAAAGGCACGACGGTGGCGACCGGCGAAGGACACAGGACGCCGACAACATGACGATCAAAATTGACGTCGATCTTTCGGAGGCGGCGTAATGGAAACACGGAACGTTGCCACCGGACTCAGCCACGGCCACCGCGCGTTTCCGGAACACGCGGAAAACGCGGTCAAGCGTGCGCTCGCGAAAGCCGGGTGTGGACGCGCCAACGCCATTTTGCTGTTTCTCACCCCGGAATATGCCGCGAATCCCGAACCCGCGCTGCGCGCGGCGGCGCGCGCCGGCGGCTGCCTGCAGGTCGTGGGATGCACCGGCGCCGGCATCCTGACCGAATCGGAATGGATACTCGACAGCCCGGGCGCCGCTGCCATGGTGCTGGCGGGAAACATGCAATTGAACATCGCTCCGGCAAACATCCGCAACGACGAAGAAATGGTGCTTAGTCTGTGCACGCCCGCGGGACTCACGGCTGACTGGCTCGACATCCCGGCGCAACGCTTTGGTGCCGTGTCGGGCGATATTTTCGGTAACGGTCCGTTCAAGGTGTGGAGCGGCGCGCGCGTGGCGGAATCGGAACAGGTGGATGCCATATTGAGCGGCGTCACCGGAGTGCTCGTCGCCTCGCAAGGGGTACGCGCGCTGACCTCACCCATCGAAGTCGCGGAGGTACAGGGATACGACATCAAGCGCCTCGGGAATTACCCGGCGCTGAGTGTGCTGGTGCAGTCGCTGCCGCCCGCCGTGCGCGAAATGGATCGGGTCCCGCTGCATCTGATCATCGGCGGCGTGACCATTGGCGATCCCGATACCGCCATCCGCGAAGGACGCTACCGTCTTAATCATATCGTCGCTGCCAACCCGAAAGACCAGTCCATCACCCTGTCGGAACGTCCGGCGCGCGGCGAACGTCTGTTCTGGGCCATGCGCGATGCCCTGGTCGCCGAGCGCGACATGCGCCACTGCATCGCGCGCAGCGCCCAGGAACTGGGGAACGACCCGGATTTCGCGCTGTTGTTCCCCTGCATGGGGCGCGGTCCGAATTTCTTTGGCAATCGCGACCGTGATCTCGACGCCCTGCGCTCGCGTTTTCCGGGGCTGCCGATTATCGGTA
>JANLIC010000257.1 GCA_024654125.1 Sulfuricaulis sp.
TTCAAGTTGCGGAGATGGATACCTTATAACCATAACTGCCATCGCGGCTGGATTGCGTGGTGACAACTCCGACCGCTTTGCGCATCCTGAAATAAGCGAGTTACCAGTACCGTCATGGGTACTGACTCGCGAGCGCATCGAACGCAGCTACCGTTACAACCAATGGATCGATTGCTGTAGCGTAAGCCGAGTGCTGTTGGGCAGTCGCATTACAGCTTTAAACGCTGATGCCACTCAGCGATGGATTCTTCCGGGTACTCGTCGAACTTCTGGTCGCGCGGGCCGGTGAGGACCGGCACCCAGTTCGCTTTCGATCCCAGCATCAGGTGCGTGCGCTCGGGCGCGACCGGGAGATCGGTGTCGATGGCCGAGGCGAAGGGATGCACCAGTTCCGGCCACTGCGGGTCCCACACCCACAATCCGCTGCCACACTTCTTGCAGAAATTCCTCCGTGCCGTGCTGCGGGTGACCTTCCCGGTCTTCTCGTCGCGCAGCTTCGCGCGGTAGACACAGACGTTCGCCTTGCCTGTGACCTTCACGGTGTCGTAGTCGCCGCTGACGTTGATAGCATATCCCCCGCCGCCCGCAGTCTTGCGGCAGATCGAGCAATAACAAAGATTGAACGGATACGGGTGCGGCGACTGGACGGTGAATTTGACGCTCCCGCAGTGACACGATCCCTTGAGTTCCATTGGCAGTCTCCCGGTCTTCGTTCGTCGGAATCAGTGCTTAGCCTACACCCCCGAGGCTTGATTTCGCAGGGTCGGCGCGACATGCTTTGCGGGCGGAGTGCTGAAACCCGTCACGGAGGAGAACCGATATATGGCACGCACCAACAAGAAATCACCATCCTGGAAGAAAAAGCCTGCTGTCCGAACCAAATCTGCCCCGCGCGCAGCGCGCCGGGTGGTGGTGCTGGTCGCCACGCGCAAGGGCGCGTGGCTGTTTCACGGCGACACCCAACGCAAGAAATGGCGCGTCGACGGGCCGCACTTTCTCGGCCAGATAATTAATCACATGGTGCTCGACCCGCGCGACGGGCGCACGCTGCTGGCGGCGGCGAAGACCGGGCACCTCGGCCCGACCGTGTTTCGCTCCACGGATCTCGGCAAGACATGGAAGGAAGCCACTAAGCCGCCGGCCTTCGCCAAGGTGCCGGAGGGCGAGAAAGGCCGCGTGGTGAATCACACGTTCTGGCTCACGCCGTGTCACGCGAGCGAACCGAATGCCTGGTACGCCGGCACCTCGCCGCAGGGGCTGTTCTGCTCCGATGATGGCGGCGACACCTGGGAACCGTGCTCCATCATTAATGATGATCCGCAGTTCCGGTCCTGGATGGGCAGCGAGCAGGACGGCACGCCGGACGGGCCGAAACTGCATTCGATCATTGTCGACCCGCGCGACCCGGCGCATTTTTATCTCGCCATGTCGGGTGGCGGCGTGCACGAAACGTTTGATCGCGGTCGCAGCTTCACGACGCTCGTGAAAGGGCTGGATGTCGTCGGGGGTTTCGACAAAGCCAATATCGCCGTCCACGATCCGCATTGCGTCCAGCTTTGTCCGAGCAACCCGGACCGCCTCTACCAGCAGAATCACTGCGGCATCTACCGGCTCGACCGGCCGTCGCAGGAGTGGACCCGCATCGGCAGGAACATGCCGAAGAACGTCGGCGACATCGGCTTTCCGATCGTGGTGCATCCGCGCGATGCCGACACCGCGTGGGTGTTTCCCATGGATGGCACGACCGTGTGGCCACGCACGAGTCCGGAGGGCAAGCCCGCCGCGTACGTGACGCGGAACGCCGGCAAGACCTGGCAACGTCTCGATGCCGGCCTGCCCAAGAATCAGGCATGGTGGACCGTGAAACGCCAGTCCATGACCGCGGACGCGCAAAATCCCGTGGGACTGTATTTTGGAACCACGAGCGGCGAATTTTGGATGAGTCGCGATGAAGGCAAACGCTGGGAATGCATCGCGCAACATCTTCCCGAAATCTATGCGGTGGAGACCGCGGAGATCGGCTGACCCGATGAAAGTGCTGATCCCCACGCCACTGCTGTCCTACACAAAAGTGCCTGAGATCGAAGCCAGCGGCGCCACGCTCATGGAACTGCTCGCCGACCTCGACCGCCAATACCCCGGCCTGCGCTTCCGCGTGATCGACGAGCAGAACGCGATGCGCCCGCACATGCGCTTCTTCGTCAACGGCGAACAGACATTCAATATCAGGCAGTCGCTACGACCGACCGATTCGGTACAGCTGGTGCAGGCATTGAGCGGCGGGTAATGGCGCGCACGCCTGCAGTCTGGCAGCAGATCGAGCAATAGCAAAAATTGAACGGATACATCTGAAAATATCAATCACAATATTAAGGAGAATTTAATTTGGCTAAACGAACGAGCAAAGCGAGAAGGGTTGCCGGTCTGACTTACGTGGACGGCTTTGTGTTACCGGTCCCCGCCAAAAACATGGCGGCTTATCGCCGCATGGCCAGCCTGGCGGGAAAAGTCTGGCGCGAGCACGGCGCGCTCGAATACAACGAATGCGTCGCCGATGATGTGAAACCGGGAAAGCGTACGTCGTTCCCGCAGAGCGTCAAACTCAAGCGCGGTGAAAAAGTCGTGTTCTCCTGGGTCGTGTACAAGTCACGCAAGGACCGCGACCGCGTCAACGCCAAGGCCATGAAGGACCCGCGCTTGGCCGGCATGATGAACCCCAAGGCCACGCCCTTCGACGGCAAGCGCATGTTCTGGGGTGGATTCAAGGTTCTGGTCAACGCGTAACGCCATCGTTATGGCGCCTTCGCTTGCATCGGCAAAATGAAGATGGTGTGATCGTAAACGGCGAAAGCAGCATGAGAAAAGACTACAACCTTCGTAATAATGTTTAAGCCCGATCTAAACGAACACCGCTGCCGAGACATTGAAACGCTTTGCGAGCCGCTTGATCTGCCGCGTGTTCAAATCGCGCTTGCCTGTTAGCACCTCAGACACCACGCCCTGACTGCCGATCTCCGGCAGTTCCGATTGCCGCAAGTCGTGCTCACGCATCAGAAACTTCAACACCTCCGCGGGCTTGGCGGCGGGAATCGGCACGTGCTCGGCCTCGTACTTTTCGATAAAAACGCTGATGGCGTCGGCCAGTTCCGCCATCGGATGTTTCTCGTCCTCCCCGACCTCATTGAGGATCGCATCCAGCATTTCAACCGCGCGCGTATAGTCCTTCTTCGTGCGCAGCGTGCCCAGCGGCACCAGAGTGCGCAGACGGCGGTAATCGCGAATAACCTGATCAAACTGATGCGCTAGCATAATTACTCCTTCCACTTGTCGCTGTCATACTCAACGTGCGTCAGCACGTGCCGGATGTAAACCTTCTTGCGGTTGTAATGAATTGCCGCAATCAACCTGAACTTGTTGCCGCCGATGTCAAAGATAGTGAATTGGCCGACCAAAAGCTTGATCTCGTATGGTCGGCAAAACAACGGGGCATGATTCTTTGAAATATTATCAACCGATTACCCCTAGGCCGCTACGTTGATCGGGTATACACTTATCAAAGACAGGAGACCGCTATGGGCGCTATTTCATACAGTCGTTTTCGCAAGAATCCGAACAAGGTAATCGAAGAGGTCGTTGACGCCGAAGAGGCGGTTACGGTCACTCGCGAGGACGGTCGTAACGTGGTGATTATCCCAGCCAAGGAATTTGAGTCCTGGAAGGAAACCATGCACTTGCTCGGCAGCAAGAAAAACGCCGCGCGCTTGCGTTCTGCAGCCAAGGAAATCGAGACCGAGATTGGCCGCCGCAAGCGTTGAGATTTGGTGGTCGAAACGCGCGCGCGAAGACATCGCCTACTGGCGTAAACGCGACGCTGCCATCACCGCACGCATCGAATCCCTTATCGAAGATATCAAACGCAGTCCCTTCACCGGTCTTGGCAAACCCGAACCGCTCAAGCACTCACTCGCGGGTTTCTGGTCGCGTCGCATCACCAAGGAACATCGTCTGGTTTATCGCATCGAAGCGGGCGTAATCTACGTTGCCCAATGTCGATTTCACTACGATAAATAATTGGCTGACTCCATAGCATGATCCTTTGAGTTCCAACGGTCATCTCTCGGCCTTCGGCCTGTCAAAGCCAGGGATTACGATACAGCCGAATACCATGGTGGTATATGGTATGCTTAATGGTATCGTTTTCTGACATATTTTACCGTTGAGGATTTTCCCATGGGATTGAAAAAACTCACTATCCAAGTACCGGAAGAATTGCTGGAACGCGCCACAGCCGCCTCGGGCCAAGGCATTACGCCGAC
Organism: Sulfuricaulis sp.; assembly: GCA_024654125.1. GTDB lineage: Bacteria > Pseudomonadota > Gammaproteobacteria > Acidiferrobacterales > Sulfurifustaceae > Sulfuricaulis. The sequence continues at coordinate 4,317 of JANLIC010000257.1, forward strand.
GATCCGTCGCGGACTCGAGTTAATGGCCGCCAGCGGGGCCTACGCCAAACT
>JANLIC010000267.1 GCA_024654125.1 Sulfuricaulis sp.
CAGCCGCACGCCGAGATCAATGCCTTGCAGCTAGCCGGCAAACTGAACACCCATAGTGCCGGCGTGTACCTGACGCTGGAGCCTTGCTGCCACGAGGGACGCACCCCGCCCTGCACACCGGCGCTCATCAAGGCCGGTGTGAAGCGCGTGGTGGTGGCCATGCGCGATCCCAATCCATTGGTGGCCGGAAGGGGGTTCAAACAGCTTGAAGCCCAGGGTATTCAGGTCGTCACCGGTTTGATGGAACGCGAGGCCGAGGCCCTCAACCCGGGTTTCATCAGTCGCATGACGCGTGGGCGACCCTACGTTCGCGTGAAAATCGCGGCCAGTCTCGATGGCCGTACCGGTTTGGCTAATGGCGAGAGCAAATGGATCAGCGGCGAGGGCGCGCGCGCGGACGTCCAGAAATGGCGCGCGCGCAGCTCGGCAATCCTGACCGGTGTGCAGACTGTGCTGGCGGACGATCCGTTGCTGACCGTGCGTGACCTCAAAATCGGCCGCCAGCCTCTGCGTGTGGTGCTGGACAGCCGCCTGCGCATGCCCCCCCGGGCGAGAATGCTGCACGCGGATGGCAAGACGATTATCGTGACGGGCAACGATGACATGGCGTTGACGAATGCCCTGAAGCAAGCCGGTGCCGAGGTGGCCCGCATTCCCACGCAACAGAAAACAATCGATCTGAAAGAGCTTTTCAGACACCTGGTCTGGCTGGAAGTGAATGAAGTCCTGGTGGAGGCGGGCGCCACCTTGTGCGGCACGCTGCTGCAGCAGGGCTTCGTGGACGAGCTGATCATGTATTATGCGCCGCATATCATGGGCAGCCATGAACGCGGCATGTTCCTGCTCCCGCCGCTGGCGCGCATGGCTGACCGCGTAACCGTGGAAATCACGGATGTCCGGGCCTTGGGGAAGGACTGGCGCGTTATCGCCCGGGTCAGTGAAAAACAGGAATAATCGATGTTCACCGGAATCGTTCAGTCCATCGGAAAAATCCTTGCCACCGAAAAAAAAGATGGTGATGCCCGCCTACGGGTCGATACCGGCAAGCTCGACATGGCAAACGTGAAGACCGGGGACAGCATCGCCGTGAGCGGCGTGTGCCTGACGCTGGTTGAATTTTCCACCACGGCGTTCTCCGCCGATGTCTCGAACGAGACGTTTTCACGAACGACGCTGGGTCGCCTGCGTCCGGGCGATGCCGTTAATTTGGAAAAGGCCTTGACACTCAGCACGCCGCTGGGCGGGCATCTGGTCAGCGGTCACGTGGACGGTGTCGGGAGTGTAACCAGTCTTGAGAGCGATGGCCGATCGGTACTGATCTGGTTTGAAGCCCCGGTGGGGCTGGCCCGCTATATCGCGGAAAAAGGCTCGATTGGCGTCGATGGTGTGAGCCTCACCGTCAATGCGGTCAGTGGTGCTCGATTCGGGGTGAATCTGGTCCCGCACACCTTGGCCGAAACGACGCTGGGAAATCTGAATGAAGGAGCGACGGTGAATCTGGAGGTGGATATGCTGGCGCGCTATCTGGAACGGCTGATGCTTGGCGAAAATGCCGGACGGAGCGGTTCCTCCATCACGCGCGAGTTTCTCGTACAGAACGGATTCATCAAGTCACCCGACTAGTTTCGGGCAATCACCTGGAAGCTCGTGCTGGTCCGGGCGAGGACCGTGGTGCGTGATGTATTCTTTCTTTTCATCACCAATTTGCTGACGATGCGGTATTTTCCGGGCGGCGCTTTCTCCGGAATCGGTAGCGGCGTACTCGCGGCATAATACCCGCTGGTCCGCATCTGGTCCCCGACGAATTCTGAATTGGTGGCGATCAAGGCGCCATCAGCCGTGTAAAACTCCCGGATTTCCTCCAGCACCAGATTCTTGTCATTTTTCCTCAGAAGATAAATCTCCTTTTGTATCTTGAGATGATTGCAGGGTCTGATTTCCGGCGCATTCACTTCCATCTTGTACTGGCGCACGACGGCGATTGCGCCCTTTGGCAATGGCTTGAATCGACGTGCGGCGGATTCGGTATTCGTTTCCAGCAAGCGGTATTGCGTGGTGTAATTTGTTTCCTGGCGGACTTCTTTGAACTGTTCGCAGCTCGTTTCCCGGAGCCCCGCACATCCCGAAAGCAGCAGGATGGCGACAAGGAACAGTAGCGGCAATGACCTCGATGAATTCATGTGTTGTGCGCTGACCATGGTTCTTCCCTGGCGGTTATTCAGCCTTCATCCGCCCCAGGCTTTCCGCAATGACTCATATTTATCCTGGTGCTGGCTGACTTTCTGCGGCCGTGGAGCGGAAAATTCGCGCGTCACTTTCGCTTTTATCGCGACCGGTTTTTTCCAGGTCACGATTTTCGCGCGCTCCGAATCCTCGGAGGCCTTGCGCTCGGAGTTCTGGTGAAAGGGGGAGAGCTCAAGGACAACCGCCAGAAGCAGAGCCGACGCTACCAGCGCGAGATCGAATCGATTGCCACCCCAGATACTCCGGGGTGATTTGCCGGTGGGGCGCCTTGCTGGGCGTTTTCGGTCCAAAATGCTGTCATCAGTAGAATGACGGCGTTCCACCAGCCCCAGTGACAACAGCGCTGAGCGAAATCCCGCCACGGTCTGATAGCGCCGGTTGGGCTCCTTGGCGATCGCTTTGAGGATGACGGACTCCAAATCGGCCGGCAGCCGGCGTTGAAATTCCTTGGGACTGGGCGGGTTTTCCTGGACATGCGCATGCATGAGGGCATAATCCGTGCGCCGTTCGAAGGGCAGGCGTCCCGTGACCGCCTCGAACAGGCTGATGCCGAGCGTGTAGACATCCGAGCGGCCATCCGTCTCCCGGCCGTTAATCTGCTCGGGCGATATGTACAGGAGCGTTCCGACCATGGCGCCGCTCTGCGACGGGTCATGATTATCCAAGAGCCGGGCGATGCCAAAATCCATCAATTTGATCCCGCCGTCACGCTTGATGAATATATTGCTGGGCTTGAGGTCGCGATGCACCACGCCCATCTGGTGAATGTGCTCCACGCCGCGCATGGCCTGATCGAAAACACGCACGGCTTCCGCCACGGACAGCGGCCCGTAATGCCGCAGTCGGCTTTCCAGTGTCTCGCCCTCGACATACTCGAGAACCAGGATTTGCCCCACGGGATGGTCCATCATTTCGAACAGGGTGACGACATGGGGGCTGTTCAGCCGCGCCTGGGCCTGCGCTTCGGTGTGGAAGCGTTTCAGGTATTCGGGGTACTTGCTCAGTCGGGGCGGCAGAATCTTTAGGGCGACGGTGCGATTGAGCTCGGTGTCGTGCGCGCGGTACACCACGCCCATGCCGCCGATCCCGATGCGGCTCAAGGTCAGGTAGCGTCCGACCATGCTGCCCGGTTCGAGCGGCTCGATGGTGGTCTCGCCCGCTGAATTCACGGCATGTTGGGCCCGGCGTTCGGTAAAACGGTCGGAAATAATGACAGTGCTCTGCAGCTTGTCGGCCTTGTTGGTTTTGGCAGACATAGTTATCGCATCCGGATTTGTTAATGAATCAGCGGATGCCACCCCCCTGGCAGAACCCGCTTCTATATTAAGGAGTATGGCTCTCGATTCGCCCCCTGCGAGAGAGGCCGGGATAAAAGCCGGAGGAGCCCCGACCAACGGCGCTTCCCGCGCCGAAGGGCTGGGTGGGACCCGCTCAGGGCAATGAAGGACAAAATAGGGGATAATGCACGCCCGATTCAGGATTTTTCCGTGGTTTTATGCCAATAAGCCCAATAACCGAGATTATTGACGAGATCATGCGCGGTCGCATGGTCGTTTTGATGGACGACGAGGACCGCGAGAACGAAGGCGATCTGGTGATGGCGGCGGTGCACGCGCGTCCCGAAGATATCAACTTCATGGCGCGATTTGGCCGTGGTCTGATTTGTCTCACTTTGACTCAGGGGCGTTGCCAGCAACTGCAGCTTCCTCTGATGGTGAACGATACACATCTCCAGCGTGCGACCAATTTCACCGTATCCATCGAGGCGGCCGAAGGGGTAACCACCGGAATATCCGCCGCGGACCGCGCCCGCACCATTCAGGCCGCGGTCAGAAAGGACGCCAAGCCGAGCGATCTGGTACAGCCCGGCCATGTGTTCCCCCTGATGGCGCAGCGCGGTGGGGTGCTCGCGCGCGCCGGGCACACCGAAGCCGGCGTCGATCTCGCGCGTCTTGCCGGGCTTGAGCCTGCCAGCGTCATTTGCGAGATTTTGAACGAAGACGGGACCATGGCACGGTTGCCGGAACTGAAAGATTTCGCCCGGCAGCATGGACTCAAAATCGGCACGATTGCCGATCTTATCCGCTATCGCACGGAGCACGAATCCACCATCCAACGCGTCGGCGAGTGCGCGATGCCGACGGAATTCGGCGACTTCCGCGTGCTCGCCTACCACGACGATATCGGCGACTCGGTGCACCTGGCGCTGGTCAAGGGGGAAATCCCCCGCGAACAGGCGGTGTCGGTGCGGGTGCATGTGCAGGAAAGCCTGCTCGATCTCGTCAGTACCGCGCATCGCGCCGGTTCCTGGTCGCTCCACGAGGCGCTCGCTTACGTCGCCGGCGAAGGCGTTGGCGTCGTAGTGATCTTGCAACAGGAAGAAAAATCCGCCGACCTGGTTCAGCGCATCCGGCATTTTCAGGAACTGGGCAAAGCATTAGAATCGAAGGAGGGCAAGCGGGGTCGTCAGGAAATGCGCACCTACGGCTTGGGGAGCCAGATACTCGCGGACCTCGGTGTGAGCCGAATGCGAGTATTGGGCCATGTCATGAAGGCCCCCGGACTCTCCGGTTTCGGCCTGGAGATCGTGGAGTACATTGATAACAACCCGGAAAAGTTATCAGGTACTCATCGAAAACTAAACAAAGACAAAAAGGTAACCGGATGAACGACGTAAAAAGCATAGACGGCGATCTGATTGCGCGCACGGCACGATTTGGAATTGCCCTCGGACGTTTCAATAGCTTCATCGGTGAGCGCCTGCTCGACGGCGCGATCGATACATTGGTGCGTCATGGTGCCGAAGCTGTTAACATAGAAGTCGTTCGCGTCCCGGGCGCTTTCGAGATGCCACTGGCGCTGAAAACCATGGCTGCCAGTGGGAAATACGATGCACTGATCGCGCTCGGTGCAGTGATCCGCGGCGCGACGCCGCATTTCGAATATGTTGCCGGTGAATGTGCCAAGGGCATCTCGCAGGTTGGTATGCAGTTCGATCTGCCGGTCGTTTTCGGCGTGCTGACAGTAGACACGATCGAGCAGGCGATCGAGCGCGCGGGCACCAAGAGTGGCAACAAGGGCGTGGACGCCGCACTCAGCGCCATCGAGATGGTGAACCTGCTCAAGAAATTGCGCGTTTGACGGAGGATCTATGCTCAAGGGCAGTCGTCACAAGGCACGTCGCGCCGCCGTGCAGGCCCTTTATCAGTGGCAGCTCACCGAGCAACCGCCGCGCGATATCGAGGATCATTTCATCCTCGATCATGAGATGAATGACGTCGATCTCGATTATTTCCATCACTTGGTGCGCGAAATTCCCCTGCATCTGCACGAACTGGACGATCACATCTCCCCGCATCTCGACCGCAAGCTGAACGACGTCGATCCCGTCGAGCTCGCCTGCCTGCGCATCGGTACCTACGAGTTTGAGTTCCATCCCGAGATACCCTACAAGGTCATCCTGAATGAGGCCGTGGAGCTGGCGAAAACCTTCGGCGCTGAGCACGGCCACAAATACGTCAACGCCATTCTTGACAAGATCGCCGCGGGTCTGCGTTCACGCGAAATCAAGGCCGAGCGTTCCACGGCCTGAGTCCCGTGGTCGCACTTCAGCCGTTGTCATTGCTGTTGAGAGCAGATAATTTTTCCCGCGCCGCCAGTTGGTGGTCCTTTCTCCCTGCGGGAGAAGGTTAGGATGAGGGGGAGAATACCATGACAATTCGCCCTCACCCCCACCCC
>JANLIC010000296.1 GCA_024654125.1 Sulfuricaulis sp.
CGCGTCGGACATCAGGTACAGATCGAGCGCATCGAGTTTCTTCCGCAACCCCTCCTCGTATTTGAAAAAATCGTCGCGGCCCTTGTCCTTGACGGGCGCTGTGATTTCCTCGCCGGTGCCGAACAGCTTCTTGCGGTCGGCGGCCATTTTCTCGGCCGCGATCTGCACCTTTTCGCGTATGCGCTTGAGCATCGCCTCCGCCGCTTTCTCAAACTCGTGCGGATCGGTATCACCTGAACCTTTGCCGAAGAGCGAGCCGAGCAAACTAGGCCCTTCGATTCTAATATCTTCGACGAAGGTACCCAGTTCTTTTAACTTTTGTTTCGCTCCCTCGTTTCCTGTCACAAGCCATTCGGAAAAACTGATATGGCCTGCCTGGTACGCTGCAAACCACTGGGCAGTAACTTTCGTGTCCTCGGCCGCGCCCGAAATAACAGCCACGAGGGCAACACCCTTTTTCCCGCCGAGGATAGCGCCGGCGATGCCAACCTCCTGCACCCACGACGGCAGCGACCGAAAGCCTTGCCAAACGGCATCTAAATTTTTCTTGAGAAAATCCAGACCCGGACGCATGGAATCGATCATGCGCGCCGTGCCGAGGATCATCTGATCAAAGATTTTTACGGTTTCAGTTTTGAATCCGTCCGCCTCGGCCGCGGCATCGGCGAAGGTGTTGGCGAGTTCAGAAATAAAAGGGGCCAGGTAGAGCGAGACGGTATTACCAAGCCCTTGCATCGCCCCGCGTGCGCGGTTGACGGCATCATTGGCCATTTCGATTTTCGCCGCATCCACACGATTCAGCGCCAGGCCCCAGGCCTTAGCGTCCTCGGTGGCTTTGCGAATCCCGCCGGCGCCGTCCGCGATCAGGTTCAGCATTTCGCTGGCGCGCCCGCCGAACAGTTGCGACGCCAGGGCGTTGCGCAGCGTGACGTTCTCGACGCCGGCGAGCGCGATCAGGATCTTGTTCAGCTGCTCATCGGGCGACAGCGCCGACAGTTTCTGCGCCGACAAGCCGAGCGTGTCGAAGGCGCG
>JANLIC010000318.1 GCA_024654125.1 Sulfuricaulis sp.
TTGAAGGTCGATGCTCATCACAGCCCCGCCAATCCGGCGCCGGCCAACCCGCCGATGATGCACATCACCACCAGGAGCGCCAGCCAGTCGATCGGGCGCATGCGGGCGTCGAGGGCGAGGTGGTGGAAGTCGGTGGCACGCATTACGCCGCCTCCCGACCGAAGTAGTCCTCGCCAGCCGCACGGTCGCGCTCGATCTTCATCAGCCGCTGCGACTCTTCGCGCGCCCACGGCAGCAGGGCGGCGGCGATGCGCCCGATGCAGTCACCCGCGATGCAGTCCGCCTCCGGGTAGCGGCCTTGCGTCATGCGCACGGAGGCTTCGTGCATCGCCAGCGGCACGGCGACGAACTGGCCGCCGATCTTGACCTGCAGGTCGTACAGGTCGATCGCGCCGTCCTTGACGAGACGATCGACCGTTTCCGGGCAGAGCGCAGCTGCGGCGGCGATTTCGTGGGGGTCGTAGTTCATGCCGCAACCTTCGCTTCGACGGCTTCGGCCGCGTCGGCTGCCGCTACCAGCTCGGCAGCGAGCGCGCGGGCGACGGCGGGCGTGAGGTCGACGCGCGAGCTGCACATATGCCCGACGGCGTTCACGTTGAGCGTGCCGTTACGCTCGGCGCGCACGAACAGCGACACTTCGGGGTCGGGCTGATACAGGAATGTGCTGTAGCGCTCCCAGTAGGAGAGCGATTGCGGCTCGAACTTCGGCGCTTCGGTGGTCATGTCTGCGGCTCCTGTGCGGTGAGTGGCGACTACGCGTTGATCCAGAACTGGAAGACGACCGTCACGCCGCTGCCTGTGACGGTCTTGCTCAGCAGCGATTCCGGCGGCAGCAGCTTGCGGTGGTCGACTTCCGGCAGGGCAATGCGGTTGAACTCGGCGCGGCTCACCATCCCGACGTGGATCTGTCGCGGTGTCGCCACGTATGCCCAATTGCGCTTCTCTTGATCTGCCACTTCCGCCCCCTGTCCGTTCTGCTGCCAACGGACTCAACTATCGCACATGCTAAATAGATGTGCAATAGCCTGAGCTAAATATTTTGGGCGAAAGAAAGCCCGCGCTCGGCGGGCTAGGTTTTGCGGTGCGGCTGGTTGCTTACAGCTTGCCGCCCACTTGCCATTCGGAGACGACGCCGAGCACGCAGGATGTGTCTGGTATCTCGGTGGTCGGGTAAGTCGGATTCAGCGGGCGCAGGAACCATCTTCCGGCATCGGACGCGAGCCGCTTGAATGTGGGGTGGCCGGTCTGCGGGTCGAGCGCAACGACGTAGTCACCGGCCTGCGGCCCGCGCAGCGGTTCGACAATGATGACGGTGCCTGGCGGGAAGCTCAGGCCGCTGCTGGACACCATGCTTTCGTTCTCGACGCGAAAGGCTACCGACTTCTTGCTCGCGTACCTAGCGTCTATCCACTCGGGCGCGTCAACCTGCTGTTGCTCGATCACTACCCGAATCTCCGCCGCACGTTGGAATGGCAGCAAGGGTACGCGATGAGTCGGGTTTGTTGCATGCGATATGTTGCTTCTAGTGGCACCGGCCATCCGGTCTAAGTAACCGTCCGGGAGTTGTAGCCGATCTTCGATCCGCTCAGCCGATTCCTTCGTCATCTCACGGGTTCCTGAGCGCCATTGCGAGACTTGCGACGGCGTGACGCCGATAGCGTTAGCGAACCTCGCCTGCACGCCGCCGAATCGCTGCTCGATCAGGCGGTTCATGTTGTCAACTCGAATCTGTGGTTTGGTGCGGCGCATCATCAGCACTTTATCGTAGGCTTGAGTAGCTTGGGCTTGACGCCGCATTTAGCTAGGGCTAAAGTGTGGGGGTAATGAGACTCCGCGAATACATCGAAGCCGCTCGCGGCAACGCTACAGCACTGGCCGCCGCACTCGGCATCTCGCCAGTCCGCCTCTCTCACATGGCATCGGGCTACCGGCCCATCGCTCCCGCAATGGCACCGAAGATCGAGAGTGCCACGAAAGGCGCCGTCAGGCGATGGGATATGCGCGAGGACTGGCACGAAATCTGGCCCGAGTTGATCGGCACGAAGGGCGCCCCGCGCGCCCCTCGCAAGCACGTCGCCTGACCCCCATCCCGGACTGTTGAACGTTTCCATGACCGCCAGTCTCCCGCGCCGCCCGAATCCTGTCATTCCGCGCCTGGCCGTCATTTCGGGCGATGCGCGGAACGCAATCAAATCAAGCACTTGCGAAAGATTCATCGCCCGATGGGCCTGACAACCGTCAAGGTGAAAGCATGCAA
>JANLIC010000319.1 GCA_024654125.1 Sulfuricaulis sp.
ACCGTTTCACCTTGTTTGAAGCCGGCGCTGTCGGCCTCGACACGGATAAAGCCGTTGGTTTCGCGCAACGGCCCCAGCATATGCGAACCCTGACCGCGCAAAGCGGTGGCCAGCAATTTGCCGTCATTGGCGACGAGCCGCGCGCGCACGAACTCGGTGCGGCCAGGGTGACGACGGAAATCATTGGTGGCGATAGCAGACAGTTGCGGCATACGCGAGACACCATGATGCCAGGCGATAAGCGCGGGCTCGACGAACAGCTTGAACGTCACGAGACTCGATACCGGGTTGCCCGGTAGCGCGAAAAAATGCGTGCGCGTACCGACGCGTCCGAAGGCAATCGGCTTGCCCGGCTTGATCCTGGCCTTCCAGAACTTGATCTCGCCGATCTCGGCAAACACCTGCTTCACCAGATCGTGATCGCCCACCGAAGCGCCGCCGCTGGTGATGACAAAGTCGTAATCCGTGGCGGACTTGAGCCACGCGCGCAACTCACCCGGATCGTCGCGCACCGTGCCGCCGTCCACGGCATCCATGCCCAGCTCGCGCAACAATAATAATGTCGCCAGGCGATTGGATTCGTATATCTGCCCGGGCCGCAACGGCGTGCCGGGTGTCACCAGTTCATCGCCGGTGGCGGCCACCAGCACGCGCGCCCGGGGGTATACCGGAATTTGCGCCACACCGGCCGCGGACAGCAACGCCAGATCGTAGGATGACAGCCGGCGGCCGGCAGGGTACAGCACATCGCCGTGGCGGAAATCCTCGCCACGCCGGCGCAGATGACTGCCCGGTTGCACTGACTTGGGAAAAATTACCTTGCCACCCTCAAGCTTCACGTCTTCCTGGATCACAATACTGTCCGCGCCCTCCGGCATGGGGGCGCCCGTGAAAATGCGCATGGTGGATCCCGGGCTGAGTTCTCCCGGCGCATCGCCGCCGCGACATTCACCGTGCAACGGCAATACAAAGCCGGCGGCAACCAGATCGGCGGCGCGCACGGCGTAACCGTCCATGGCGGAATTATCGAACGCGGGGTTGTCCACCTGCGCGTGCAATGCCTGCGCGGTGAAACGGCCATGCGCCTGCAACAACGACACCGTCTGTGTCGCGGCAGATGGCGTTACTTCCGCGAGAATGGCGGCACGGGCTTCTTCGAGGCTTAGCATCACGGAACGGTAGCGCAAATCAGGGTCAGGGCCTAGACCGCGTCAGGGATATCCTTGGAAGAACCAGGACTATTGAAACTATGTCTGCGAAATGAGCGCGCGCGCCTCTTCGAGGCTTTGCACGCCAATGGCGACCAGCACGCCGTCGATCACCACGGCCGGAATGGTTCTGAGCTGTAAATCATCGACCAGCTGCTTGCCTGCGGGATCGGCCAGGTTGACCACGGAAAAATCGAGCGAGCGCTCATGCGCCACCTGGCGCCAGACCTTTTCCGCCTGTTCACAAGGGACGCACGACTCCGAAACCAGTAGCTGGACTTTCATTCCTCCACCTGTTTGCTCCGGCCAACGCCGGATACCTGCGTCACTTTGAAACGCCGCGCCGGCCAAGGCATTGACCTTGGTCAACCGGGCCCCAGTGAGGTTATGATGACGCCATGAACCAGCCACCCGATATCGCACGCGAACTGCGCCGTGCCTATTTATTCGCGGACATGTCGGAGCCGCATTTGCAATCGCTCATTAACAGCTTGCAGGATATCCGTCTCGATGCCGGCAAAACGCTGTTCCGGCAAGGGCAGGCCGCAGAGCGGTTCTATTTTGTGCACGAAGGGCTGGTCAAGCTGTTCCGCCTGTCCCCGGAGGGCGACGAGAAAATTATTGAAATCATGCGCCCGGGCGAAACCTTTGCCGAAGCGGTCATGTTCATGGGCAATCAGAGGCGCTATCCGGTCAACGCCGAGGCCATTAACGCCAGCCGGGTTTATGCCTTCGAGCAAAAGGTTTTTCTGAACCTCCTGCGTGAATCGAACGAAGCCACTTTCGGCCTGCTGGGCTCCATGAGCCGCCGCCTGCACATGCTGGTGAATCAGATCGAGAGCCTCACACTGCAAAACGCGACCTATCGCCTGGTGGCGTACCTGCTTGAGCAGATCCCGCGCGACGTAAAAACCTCGCCCGAGGTGCAGCTCACTACGCCCAAGGGCGTGATTGCTTCACGCCTCGCGATCCAGCCGGAAACGCTTTCGCGCATCCTGGGTAAACTGCGCCAGGGCGGGTTGATCGAGGTGCACGGCAATCACATCACCATCCGCGACGTGCAGGCGTTACGCGATACTGCGCACATTCCGCCGCCGGAGTGAAAAGCAGTGAAAAATAATAGACTAAGAATGTAAAATGAAATCTGCGGCAACTTTTCACTTTACACTCCACACTTTTAACTGACTTTCTCACCATGAGCAAAAAAACCAAAGGCCCTATCGTTTCCCTCCGCATCGCG
>JANLIC010000326.1 GCA_024654125.1 Sulfuricaulis sp.
GCATACGCCCCGGTATCCACGTCAATGCTGAAAGTCGATACCGGGACCTCCGCCGCACGCTTTACTGGGTTGTCGTTAAAATGCGCGTAGTTTTCGCGATCCACCGGCTCGCTCGGGTAGCGCCACTCAGGCGGTACGACCATCGTGCCAACCGCGGCCGGCACCGTGGCGTTCATGGCATGTTGCTCCATGTGCCGACCGTGCTTCCCCTCCTTGTGACTGGCCAACCCATCGCGCACTTGGGTTTCCTCTGTTTTCTGAGGTAGTGGACCAGTAGTAACGGTATCCGATTTTATTTCATGCTCCGGCGTTTGCCTGACTGTCATACCGTCGGAAGTACAGGCGGTCAACCCGGCCAAGATGAGCACCAGCACCGCGCCCCGTGTCAGATTAATGAAACAGTTCATGAAAGATCTCCTTGTTTGTGGGCAACCGGGTATCCCGGTCATTCACAGGGTGTAAACGCGGGAGACGGCAAAACGGGGTTAAGACGCGAGTGGACAGGGCAAAAGTGGACCTACTAACATAACCCCGCCGAGGCATAGACGATAAATAACCCGAGAGAACGACTCGCACGTTTATAGCAATGGATAAGGCGACTTCCGATGAAGAGCTGATGAACCGATATCGCGACGGCGATGCTGCGTCGTTTGAAATTCTCTACGAACGTCACAAGGGACCGCTTTACCGCTATTTTCTGCGTCAGTCGGGGATCGCCGCCCTGGCCGAGGAGCTGTATCAGGATGTGTGGCTGAAGGTGATTCAGTCGCGCGAACGTTACCAGGTGCGCGCCAAATTCACGACCTATCTCTATCATCTGGCGCACAACCGGTTGACCGATCATTATCGGGCGCAGGCCGCGAGATTGCCTTTGTCTTACGATGACGATCCCGATGAGAAAATCGAACAGGTGGCCGACGCCGAAATTCATGAACCGGAAAACGAAATCGATCGACGGCGGCAGGTGCAACGATTGCTGAAATTAATCCACGAACTTCCCGAAGCGCAACGTGAGACCTTTCTGTTGCGCGAGGAAGGGGATTTGTCGTTGCTGGAAATTGCAGAGATTACCGGTGTGACGGCAGAAACGGCCAAGAGCCGCCTGCGTTATGCGCTGGCCAAACTGCGCCAAGGACTGGCGAAGGACGAATCATGACTACAAAGAAATCTTCAGGAACTGACGACACACAGCTGCCCGAAGAACCTGGCATCAAACGACTCTACGGTGATACCGCCAGTGAAACACCCCCGGCCACCGTGGATGCAAAAATCCTGATTGCGGCCCAACAGGCGATTTCTAAAGAAAAGAATCGTTTCCCGTTTGGCGCCCGCTGGGGATACCCGCTGTCGAGTGCCGCGGTCATCGCGTTGAGCCTGGGCGTGGCGCTGCTTCTGAGCCAGCAAGGCGTATTCGATCGTCAGGCACCGCAATATCCGCTCTCTGATTCTGCGACAGCTCCAGGGATCGCACGCGATACAGCAGCGACACCCACCACGCCTGCGGCCCAGGCGCCTGGACGTTTGAATGAAAAATCCCCGGCCAAAACAGAATCGGCGAAGCTGGACACTTTGCGCCCGGCGGCGGCAGAAAACCCACCCGCCTCGACGGCAGATCGCATGGAGGCCAAAAAGAGCGGACGTGAATTGTCAACTTCATCCGGCGCTCTACACACTCAAGAAAAAATGGCCGAAGAGCGCGCGGCTTCTCCGATACCTGAAGTAGCGCGGTCGAGAGAGAATTTGGCAATGAAAAATGAGATAGTTCGCGTGCAGGCCGACGTGATCTCGGTGCAGGTAACCGGTGAACCCGGGGCCTACCAGTTCACGGTCGGCATTCTCAGCCCGGACACGGGCTGCCAGCAGTACGCCGATTGGTGGGAAGTCGTGGGCCTGGACGGCAAACTCCTATACCGCCGTGTGCTGCTGCACAGCCATGTCAGCGAACAGCCATTTACCCGTTCCGGCGGGCCCGTGCCGATTCAATCCGACACCGTCGTGTGGGTGCGGGCGCATGTCAACAAGACGGGGTACGGCGGAGCGGCCAATAAAGGTTCAGTCAAGTCAGGATTTTCCAAAGCAGCATTGCGCGGCAATTTTGCCAGCGAGCTTGAGAACCAGGCGCCTTTACCAGGAGAGTGCAATTTTTAGCTACAGGAATTGCTTTCGATCCAAACAACTTCAGAAAAAACGATAATTCATCAAGGCTTGAGTGTCACGGTCAACTGCGGGGGGCTGTTGACCGCACAACACGAATCTTCTCCATCCGTGAATTGGACGTAATCCGATGCAAAATCATTATTGATCTCGAGAAAGGAAAAACGCAGCCGATACTGCGAACGAACGCGTGCGCTGGAAATATCATCAACCACCCGTGCCGTAACATCCATGTTTTGATACCCGATCGCACTGGTTGTGGAGAAATTTCCCAGCGAAATAATTAGACCGCCATCGTAGTCCCCGGGACTGCCGTCCAAAGTGGACCCGTAGTTGACATGGTCGGCCACGACGACGCCAAGATTGTTATACGGTGTCCCCACCTGAGATGCCTGATAGAGCTTAAGCGTAGCCTGGACGATCGTGATACTGGTCGGAATATTCGACACATCAAAGCTGAAAAACTGACGCGCACGGCTGCCGGCCAGGAAAGACTCATCATCGCCGGTTCGGGGTCCGCCCCCGTTAACTTGCGCGGTATAAGTTGTACCGTCGAACGTCACGAAGCCATCCAACGCAGAGGCACTACCGATCACGATCGGCGTGACGTCAACAACTATCCCCCACGCGCCGGACGACGCGGTCAGGGTCAGGTTACGATCGGGCACCGTGTTGCCATTGATGGTGCTGGCGCTGTTATAAACCAGCACCGAATTTCCGCCGTAACTCGATACGTACATCCGGTCACGGCCGGTATCGATGAATACTTCACGTGGCTGATTCAATTGCGTCCCACCCCCGGAATGGGTTCGGGCCGGGGCAAGACTGCCGTTGGCGGTGCTCGCCCCATTGAACACGAGAATCGCGTTGGTGCCCGTATTCGCGACATACAATCTGTCCCCCGTCACATCGACGAACAACCCCGAGGGACTGCTCAACCCGGAAATGGTCCTGACGGGCGGCACATTGCCCGTCACCGTGGCGGCGTTACTGAATACAAGAATCTGATTGGTACCGTTGGAAACGTATAACAGATTTCGGGTGATATCGACATAAACCCCGGCCGGTTCACTGAGCGTGGTCGCGATGCCTGTCAACGTCCGACTTGGCGCCACACTGCCGTTAAGCGCGCTCGCATTGTCATAAATCAGGACGGAATTTCCGTCGGTATTCACCACAAAGAGCCGGTTGTTGACGACGTCGATGAATAAAGCCGACGGTCTGTTCAGCGGAGCGCCGGTAAGGGTTCGATGGGGGGCATCGCCACCCGTGACGGTGCGGGCATTGTGAAAAACCAGAATGGAATTATTCAACGCGTTGGCGACATAAAGCTGGCCTCGGGCCATGTCCATGGCTATGCCGCGCGGTCCGTTCAGTGTGGTCAGGCCGCCGGCCACGACCCGGTTGGGTAGCGTGCTGCCGGTTACGCTATTGGCATCGTTGTAAATCAGCAGTCTGTGGCCATCAACGCCGCTGACATAAAGTTGACTCCCCGTTCCCGTTGAAAGCACTGGAACGGTGGTGCCACCGCTTCCCCCGCAACCCAACAGAACGAGCGCCAGAGATACGATGGTGCCAGCCACGCCGGGATATCGAAAGATGGGAACGGAAGACATAAGGCGCCTCGCGAATTGCAGGCATTCAGGCTATTTTAAACGGACCAGAGACAGGCCGTCTCCTTTCATTGTTTTACGGTTACGGCTGAATGGGTTACCGCAAGCGCGCTACTTCACAAAAAAGTGTTCGCGGTAGTATTTCAATTCCTCGATCGACTCGCGGATGTCGTCGATCGCCTTGTGCGTGTTCTTCTTCACTAACCCACTGCACAGGCTCGGTTTCCAGCGTTTTACAAGTTCCTTGATCGAACTCACATCGAGATTGCGATAATGAAACCACGCTTCCAGTTGTGGCATGGTGCGCGCGAGGAAGCGTCGGTCCTGGCAGATGCTGTTGCCGCACATCGGGGATTTGTTCTTGGGGACGTGCTTTTGAAGAAACTCAAGCGCCAGGCGTTCAACGTCGGCCTCGGTATAGGATGACTGCTTCACACGCTCGATCAGTCCGGTCCCCGCGTGGGTACGTTGGTTCCACTCGTCCATGGACGCCAGCAGCGCATCGGACTGGTGCACCGCCAGCACCGGTCCTTCCGTCACGACATTAAGCTCGCTGTCGGTAATAATGGTGGCGACTTCGATAATCCGGTCGGTATCCGGATTTAACCCTGTCATTTCCATGTCTATCCAGATCAGGGCGTTGCTGTCCTGCGCCCCATTGGGTGATTGCGCCATGCGTGGTCTCCGGATGCTGGGCGAGAATATTCCGCATTCTCTACTGTCTCTTCAACGGTGATGATAACATCTCTGTCCCATGAATACCTTCACGATCATTTTTATCGGCTTGCTCGGCCTGTCGCTGCTCGTGGAACTGTGGCTCGCCAATCGTCACATCCGCCACGTCGCGGCGAACCGCGACGCAGTGCCGAAGGCCTTCCGGCGAAAAATCCTGCTTGTGGATCACCGCAAGGCCGCCGATTACACCATCGTGCATACCCGATTCGGACGCTTGGAAGATATATACGGCACGACTATGCTGATGATCTGGACCGTGGGCGGCGGGCTGGAGTGGCTCGATAACTTCGTGCACGGCTACGGCTTCGGCGAACTGGTCACCGGCACCCTGTTCATCCT
Organism: Sulfuricaulis sp.; assembly: GCA_024654125.1. GTDB lineage: Bacteria > Pseudomonadota > Gammaproteobacteria > Acidiferrobacterales > Sulfurifustaceae > Sulfuricaulis. Next base: position 4,842 of record JANLIC010000326.1, read on the forward strand.
GGTCGCGTTCATCATCATGGGCTTGATCGAACTCCCGGTCAGCATCTATCAGGTCTTCGTGATCGAAAAGCGGTTTGGTTTCAACAAGACCACGCCCGGCCTGTTCGTCGCCGATCTCGTCAAAAAAACCTTGCTCCTGGGCAGTATCGGGGCGCCCCTGGCCATGGCCGCGCTGTGGCTGATGCAGGAAACTGGCGCGCTGTGGTGGGTGTATGTCTGGTTGCTGTGGAGCGGTTTCTCGCTGTTCCTGATATGGGCCTACCCTGCGTGGATTGCGCCGATTTTCAACAAGTTCACTCCGCTCAAGAAGGACTCCGTGCGCCAGCGTATTCAGACGCTGCTGGAACGAACCGGATTCCGCTCGCGCGGCATCTATGTCATGGACGGTTCGCGCCGCAGCGCACACGGCAATGCTTACTTCACCGGATTCGGCAAAGCCAAGCGCATCGTATTCTTCGATACGCTACTGGAGCATCTGGGCGAAAAGGAAATCGAGGCCGTGCTGGCGCATGAACTGGGACATTTCAAGCTTCGGCATGTCGTCAAGCGCATGGCGCTGACCTTCGGCATGAGCCTGTTCGGCCTGGCCCTGCTCGGATGGCTGATCACGCAACCATGGTTCTATACCGGCCTCGGCATGACGCAGCCTTCGAACCATGCGGCGCTGATGCTCTTCATGCTGGTGGTGCCGGTGTTCACATTCTTTTTGCAACCGGTGTTCGCCTGGAGCTCACGCCGTCACGAATACGAGGCTGACAGCTTCGCCGCCGAGCAAACCGACGCGCACGAACTCGTGAGCGCGCTGGTAAAGCTTTACAAGGAAAACGCCAGCACGCTTACACCCGACCCGCTGCATTCCGCCTTTTACGATTCTCATCCGCCGGCCGCGCTGCGCATCGCACATTTGGCCGGAAAATCCTGAGACGAAAACCCAAGGAGGGGCCATGTTCAAGTCATTTGCGATATTCCCCATCATTGCCACACTGTCCATCCCCATCAACGCCTTGGCACTGCCCGGCAGCGCCGCCGAAGGCAAGAAGTTACACGACGCGAATTGCGTGTCCTGTCACAACGACAGCGTTTACAAACGCCGGGACAGGGCAGTGAAAAACCTCGAAGGGTTGACGCAGCAGATCAATGCCTGTGGCCATGCGGGTAACGCTACCATCGGGGAACCCCAAGCCAATGACCTGGTGAAATATTTGAACGAAACCTATTACAAATTCAAATAACGTGAGATCGTCATGACAGATCTGACGAAAAAATCCTGCAAACCCTGCGCCCCGGGGACACCGCCACTGACGCGCGATCGTGCCGCCGATTTAATCCAGCAGACCCCGGGCTGGGCCCTGAATGAGGCTGCCACCGAAATCAGCCGTACTTTCAAGTTCAAGAATTATTATGAAACCCTGGCCTTCGTGAATGCCCAGGCCTGGGTGGTGCACCGGGAAGATCATCATCCCGACCTGGAGGTGGGCTACAACCGCTGCCACATGCGCTTCAGCACCCACAGCATCAAGGGCCTGTCGGAAAACGACTTTATCTGCGCCGCGAAAATCAATTCCCTGACCGAAGGTTAAGGCCGCAATCGGCGAATATTTCAACCTGGACTTTCCCGCATGCGCGGAGTCCGGATGCCAGGTCTGGATACTCCAATTTAACTTGCAGCTCCGTGAGCAGGCGCCGGTTATCGATGCGTTTGGAGTCCGCCAGATAAGAAAGCATTCCTTCACCCAACTGCTGGCGCGCCTGTTCCAGCGAAATGGTCGGCGGGCGCGGGATGCCTAGCGCATCGGCCACCCGGAAAAAATAATCCGTCATCGTGGTGGGATGCCCGTCACTGACGTTATACAAAACCCCGGGTTGGGCATGGTGGCCGGCAATGACACAAATCTGCGCCAGGTCGTTGGCGTGGATGCGGTTGCTGTAAGGCGATTCCTCCTCGCGCAGCACCGGCTCGCCGGCGCGCAGACGTTCTTCCGGCAACCGGTCCGGTCCATAAATGCCGGGCACACGCAGGATCACGATCGGTACGCTGTTTTTTTCACTCCAGCGCCGCAGTGCATTCTCTGCCGCGAGACGCCGAATGGCTCGACCCGCTTTGGGATTGGGTGGACGATCCTCCGTCACCCACTCGCCGGCACAATCACCGTAAACGCCCGTCGTACTGATAAGAATTACTCGTGCCGGCAAGGCAGAGGCATGGAGAACCGCGACAAATGCTTCCATGCGCGGATCCGTAATACCCTGACCCGGGGGTGGAGAAAAATAATAAACGAGCGCATCTTTGACCGGAAGGTTCGCCAGGGAGGATGGATTGTCTAGATCGCGGGTCAGCGCCTCAATTCCTTCGGCGCGTAGACGATGAGCCGACACATCGGTTCGGACTAATCCCGTGACAACATGGCCAGCGGATCGTTCCAGCCCGGCCACGCGCAAACAGATATCGCCGCAGCCGATAATCAGGATCCGCATGTTTCAGTTCCGGCGTAGCTCGTCATTAACGGCAATGGGAGTCGGGTAGCGCCAGACAATCAGGTACATCGACACCATCATGGTGATAATGGTGGTGAGTTCCAGCAGGTGGGCGGCCTGGCTGCGCAAGGCGCCCGTTTGCAGCGCCAACACCGCAATCAACAGGGAAAACTCACTGCCCTGTCCCAAACGTATTCCCATTTCTTTGGCCCGCGGGGGAGTTTCACCGGTATGCACCAGGAGCTGGTTGAAGACGATCGGCTTCACCACCAATATCACTGCCGCCAGCAAAACGGCGGGGATCAACACATCCAGCAGCAAATGGAGATCGAGCCCGGCCCCAAGCATGAAGAAAAAAATGATCAGGAAAAAATCCCGCAAAGGCTTTAGGTTCTCGGCGATAAAAAGGGCGATACGGCTGGACGCCAGGGCCACGCCGGCAATGAACGCGCCGATCTCGTGTGACAGTCCGAGCCAGTCCGAGAGCTGCGCCAGTCCGAGACACCAGCCGATAGCAAGCAAAAAGATATATTCCTGAATGACATCGAAGCGCGCAATGAGCGGAATGAGCACAAATCGCTCAACAAGCCAAGCCAGCAGGCAAACGCCCAGCAACGCCAGCACAAGCCCAACCACATCGGAGAATAAGGACTGGTCGCCGATGCCGGCCTTCAGAACAAGCAACAACACGATCGCCATGATGTCCTGCAGCAGCAGGATGCTGATCATCACCTCACCCGTATGGCGGTGATGCAGCACCGTGGTGGGGAGCAGTTTCAGGCCCACGATGGTGCTGGAAAACATCAGTCCACCACCCACGATCAGGGATTCGACCCAGGAAAAACCGAGAATGAGGCCTGCCGCCATGCCGATCCCGCCAAAAACAAGCGAACTGAGCCCGGTAACGATAGTCGCCGAACCGAGAAGCCGGAACAGCTTTTGTGGGTGCATGTTAAGGCCGAGTAGGAACAGCAGAAACATGATGCCGATGTCGGCCACATCCCGGATCAACGAGGCGTCCGTCACCCAACCCAGCAGCGAAGGGCCCATGACCACCCCGAGTACGATATAAGAAACAATCAGCGCTTGGCGCGCGTACAGCGCCACGGTGGCGACTATGGCCGCGCCAGTGAAAATCAGGAATATGACGAATACCAGTGAATCGCTGGGCATGGGCGTTCCTTGCGTGACACAACCCCTGCGCCCGAGTGACGGACGCGATGAAGAATAGATTAGTTAATCACGCCTCGCGTCGACCGGCCAGCGCCCGTGCGAGCGTATTGCGGTCGGTGTATTCCAGCTCGCCGCCAATGGGGACGCCGTAGGCGATGCGGGTGGCCTTGATATGACGGGCACGCACCAGATCGCTGATGTAGTGCGCCGTGGCTTCTCCCTCCACCGTCAGATTGGTGGCCAGCACGACTTCCTTGATGCTGCCTTCATCGAGCAAGACCGCCAATCGGGGAATGCCGATTTCGTCGGGGCCGATGCCGTCGAGGGGCGATAACCGTCCCATGAGCACGAAGTACAAACCGTTGTAGACACCGGACTGATCGAGCGAGACCAGGTCGGAGGGCGATTCGACCACGCACAACAGCGATTTGTCGCGCCTTCCGGAAGAACAGATGTGGCATAACTCCGTCTCGCTGAGGTTATTGCAACGTCGGCAGTGAATCACGCGCTCGACCGCGTTCGTCAGCGCCTGCGCGATCAGGCGCGCTCCCTCGCGGTCGCGCTCCAGCAGATGATACGCCATACGGCTGGCGCTCTTGGGACCGACGCCAGGCAGCCGGCGCAGAGCCTCCTTGAGTGCTTCGAGGATGGGGATTTCATTCATGTTTCAGAACGGCAATTTCATTCCGGGAATATTGAGCCCGGCCGTCAGCCCCGCCATCTTTTCCTCGGTGGTCTTCTCGATCTTGCGCACGGCGTCGTTAACCGCCGCTGCGATCAGATCTTCCAGCACCTCCCTGTCATCCTGTAACAGGCTGGGGTCAATCTGCACGCGCTTGACGTCGTGCCGGCAGGTCATGGTCACGTTGACCAGACCGCCGCCGCTGCTGCCGGTGACTTCGATGGCTGCCAGCTGTTCCTGGGCCTTGCGCATGTTCTCCTGCATCGCTTGCGCCTGCTTCATGATGTTTCCCAATCCGCCTTTCATGTTGTCCTCGCTAAGATACTCGGGAAAGCGCTTTACCCCTTCCCGAAAACTACTCTAATCTAAATCTTGGGACGAATAGACGCCGGGTTGACCCGGGCGCTGAATTTCTCCTGCAGGGCACGAACGTTAGGGTCATCCACGATGGCCTGCACCGCCACCTGTTGCCGTTGATCCTGCAGGCGGCTTTTCTCCTGCGCCGGCGTTTCCGCGACCGGACGACCCAGCTCCACCTTGAGGCGCGTGGGTGCGCCGTGAAATTTTTCGAGAGCCTTCCGCAGTTCTTCTTCGCGTTCCTTGCTGAGCAATTTGGCGTGCGTCGCTTCCAGCGTCAGCGTCATCACGCCGTCGGAATGCGCCACCAACATGGTGTTGTTGGCCAGCTCGCGCAGCAGCCCAGTCAGCCCGAGTTGGGGCACCACTTCGCTCCATTTGCCATTCAACGTGCTGGCGTTTTGATTCAGTGTTTCAACGGCCGGTTTTGTGTCGGAGGCAACCGTCGCCTTGGTCGCGGAAGACTTTGGCGATGGCGTGGCCGCGGCCGGGGTGGATGCTCGTGTCTCTCCCGGCAACGACGGTCGGAAGGCGACCATGCGCAACAAGGTCATTTCGAGCCCGATGCGCGGGTCCGGGGCAAAAGGCAGGTCGCGCTGCCCCATGAGACCAATCTGGTAGTAGAGTTGCACGTCCAGCGGTGACATGGCGCGCGCATGGGTCAACACGGTTTCACCCTCCTCACCCGCGAGCGCCGGTTCGGCCTGCGCCAGCGCGATCCGATGTAGTGACAACAGCAGTTCCTTCAGCACCGCCTCGAAATCCAGACCGAACTCAGTGGCTTCCGAAACCGCCTTGAGCAGATCTCCGACATCGCCGGCTTCAAGCCCTTGCAAAATATTTTCGATGAAATTCTGGTCAATCGATCCCAGCATGACGCGCACTTCAGCCTCATTGACCTGGCCGCCGCCGTAGGCAATCGCCTGATCGAGCAGCGACAAGCCGTCGCGCATGCTGCCGTCGGCGGCACGCGCCAGCAGCTTGATGGAAGCGGCATCATGGGCAATGCCCTCCGCATCCAGAATCTTCTGGATCTGCCCGGAGATTTGATCGAGCGGCAGACGCTTGAGATTGAATTGCAGGCAGCGCGACAACACCGTCACCGGAAGTTTCTGCGGATCGGTCGTGGCCAGCAGGAATTTAACGTGCGGCGGCGGTTCTTCCAGCGTTTTCAGCAGCGCATTGAAGCTGTGGCCGGAGAGCATGTGCACTTCGTCGATGAGGTAGACCTTGTAGCGGCCGCGTGACGGGGCGTACTGCACGTTGTCGAGCAGCTCGCGCGTATCATCCACCTTGGTGCGCGAGGCGGCGTCCACTTCGATGAGGTCAATGAAACGGCCCTCGTCCACTTCCGTACAGGCACTGCACTGGCCGCAGGGTTGGGAGGTGACGCCGGTTTCGCAGTTCAGGGATTTCGCGAGGATGCGGGCGATGGTGGTCTTGCCCACGCCGCGGGTGCCGGTGAAGAGAAAGGCATGATGCAGGCGTCCGTGATCCAGTGCGTTGACCAGCGGCTGCACCACGTGGCTTTGGCCCACAAGTTCGGCGAAGTTGCGGGGGCGCCACTTACGCGCCAGGACCTGGTAACTCACGAGGCTTGCCTCTTCATATGAATCAGGATTCCAGAAACGGGTGGCGGTTCGAGCCAACCACACCCCAGTACCCGAAATACCTGCTGCGGCTGCTTCCTTCCGGACCTGACCGGGTTCACAAGCTTCCGTCGCCG
>JANLIC010000151.1 GCA_024654125.1 Sulfuricaulis sp.
ACGCCCCGCGAACGATTCGCGATAGCATGGATTAACTGCATCCATATACTGGCAATGAAAGGTCGCCCGAAGCGGCGGCGGATATGCATCCGAAGCGCCTCTCCCGATCGGCGAAGGAAGACATCCAACTCCTGAGGCGCCGGCACGGGAGAGCGCTCCTTGCTCGTCCCGTAACGTATTTGGAGGCGAAAGCTGATCTTCCTCGGCATCCTGTTGATGATCGCGGCGCTGGCCTGGCTCTGGCGGTGGATCGTACGCCACGAGGCCGATGTACGGCACCGATGGGCGGGACTTGCCGCCCATCCACGGGTCACCGCTCTTCGCACCCGGTTCGCGCACCAGATCGCTTTCCTCCAGGCGCGCCTGTCGCCGGCCGAATTCCTCGGGCTCGACTTGACCATCGGGGCCATCATCCTCATCGGCGCCAGTTGGATTTTCGGAGGGATCGCCGAGGACGTGGTCACGGGCGATCCGCTCACCGTCGTGGACAGGAAAATCGCCGTGTGGCTTCACCTTCACTCCACTCCGGCCCTCACCGAAGCCATGAAGTTCATCTCCCTGCTCGCTTCATGGCCCGTAGTGATGGGCATCTGCCTGTTCATGGCGTTATACTTCGTGCGGAAGCGTTCCCGCTACCGCCTCCTGGCGCTGATGCTGACCATCCCCGCCGGCATGTTGTTGACCGGGATGTTGAAATACGCATTTCATCGTTCGCGGCCGGTCTGGGACGATCCCATCCTTATGATCGGAAGCTTCGGTTTCCCCAGCGGCCACGCGATGGCGGCGACCTTGCTCTACGGTTTTCTGGCCGCATTCGGCGTAAGGAAGGTGCAGGCCTGGCGATGGCGGGTGCTGGCTTTGCTTGCCGCCGGCCTTCTGATCGTGCTGATCGGCTTCAGCCGCCTTTACCTCGGCGTTCATTACCTAAGCGATGTGCTCGCGGGCATGGCGGCAGGGTCAGCGTGGCTTGCGCTTTGTTTGACCGCCGTGGGAACCCTCCGGCGTCATCGCGCAATCATCTTGAATGATCATGGAGACTGACCTGCTCAAATTTCCCATCCGGAATCTCCTTTCATGTCGTCGCTCGAGAGGAAGCCCAGGAGGATTCGGATCGATGCACCAGTGCTAAACTCTTATTAACCACCGATCAAGGAGGAAGGCATGAAAAAGAGAATGATGCCGACATGGGTGTTGGTTTTGGGAATGGCGCTTATCATCGGAGCATCGACAGCGGTCTCCATTCCCCCTGAAGTCGGCGCCGGCACCCCTTGCTGTAGTATCACCGCCATTGATATGAAGACCGGCATCGTGACGGCAAAGAATACTGCGACAGGGGGGACCTTCGAATTCAGGCTCGGCAATGCGGCGCAGATCAAAAACATAAAGATAGGCGATCAGGTCTCGACGGATTTCCAGACCAGGGAGGTGACGGTCCACAGCTTTCAACCTGTAGACGGGATCCTCATAAAGAAACCTATGCCTCCGCCGCCGATGAAGTGAAAACCCGCTTGCACCCGGCACTCGTGGATATTTCACCTTCACGAAGAGCTTTGCGAATGCTTGTCGCTGGACCACGGAGGGAGGTGGGGATAAATGCTCTGGACGATAACGGTCATTTTGGTTCTCATCTGGTTTATCGGTTTGGTCACCGGGTTCACGATGGGAGGATTGGTTCACATTCTCCTTGTCGTCGCGATCGTGGTGGTACTGATCAATGTCATCCAAGGTCGGAAGGGCGTGTAGCGGCGCTTTGATCCTGTCGACAATACTCATCGCAGGCACAGCTTCCGGTGAACTCCTGACGAAAAAGAGTCTGTCGTTAGAGGATGCCAAGAAGGTTGCCGCCGGTGCGGCAGCGGAAGCCCGGAAGAACAAGTGGAACCTGGACATTGCGATCGTCGACGACGGAGGCCATCTGATCTACTTCGAGCGGACCGACGGGACGCTGCTTGCAAGCGCTGATCTCGCGATCGGGAAGGCTCGAACCGCGGTGGTATTCCAGCGGCCGACAAAAGTTCTTGAAGATGCTCTCAACGGGGGGATGTACGCGATCCTGTCATACCCGAACGCTGTACCCCGGGAGGGCGGACTGCTGATCGTCGTGGACGGGAAGATTGTGGGAGGAATAGGTGTAAGCGGTGGCAAGTCTTCAGACGATGCTCAGGTTGCCAAGGCCGGAGTTGACGCCTTGGCGAAGTAATCCGACATTGCCCCTATCTTACAGATAAGAGATTTGAGGGCGGCTTTCTCGTCTGAAAACGCTGAAAAGATGTGGTGTCGAAGGCCTCAGAGTGCTTCCCGAACATGGGCTGCACATCGGTGGGTCTCGACCGTTACGTGAACCAAGCCGAGTTCCACGGGCAAGAGCTTATAGTATTCATCGGGATCCAGGGGTCGGGAAGAGACGATCGCGATCCCCGCCCCGATCTCAACGATCATCGTCAGGATCGTGACGACACTGACGATCAGAGTTCGCCTTTCGGCGGACTTTTTCTCATCCTGGCCAAACGTGTGGTCGTGCACCCATCGGTCAATGGATTCCGTGTGCATGTCACCATCTTAATACGGAGGTGTCTGCGGTGACCTGCTCCCCGTAAAACTCTCCAACGGCACAACACCACAACTTCAATCTGCTTCCAGGGAATTTCCTATCTGACATGAGCTTTAGGCTGCTTGAGAGTTTCCTTATCTTTCCCAAGAAACTCCAGCAGTCCACCGTTAACCTGCTCTGCGTGTGTCCAAATTATGCAGTGCGGCCCATCCTTTACCACCAACAGGCGGGCTCCCTTGATCAGCTTGGCGGTCCGGAGTCCCGAGGCAGCGATGGGCAGAATCCGGTCCGCATCGCCGTGAATGACCAACGTGGGCACGTCGACGCGACTCAGGTCGTTACGGAAATCCTCATGCCATGTCGGCACGCAGGCGAGGCTGGCCGCGGCAGAGGAGCCGACGGCGATGTTCCAGCTGACCTGCACCGCCTGTTCGCTGACGCGCTTACCGAGCAGGAGGTCGGTGTTGTAGAAATTCTTGAAGAAATCGGTGAAGAACGCGTAACGGTCTGCGACGATCGCTTTCTTGATTCCCTCGAAGACACTCCCGTCCACGCCCTCCGGATTGTCCGGCGTCTTCAGCAGGAACGGCGGAACCCCGGAGATGATCACCGCCTTGCTCACGCCCTTCGATCCATATTTCCCCAAGTAGCGCGCCACTTCACCGCAACCCATCGAGAAACCGACCAGCGTGAAATCACGCAGTTCGAGCTGGGTCACGAGTTTGTGCAGGTCCTCTGCGAAGGTATCGCAGTTGTAGCCGGTTGTCGGCTGGCTGGACTTGCCGAACCCTCTGCGGTCATACGTGATGACACGGTGACCTGCGTCCAGGAGAACCGGCACCTGCTTCTCCCAGGACGCACCGCTGAGCGGATATCCGTGGATAAGGACAACGGGCTTACCGGAGCCGTGGTCCTCGTAGTAGAGGTCGATGTTGCCTGAGTTTTCCTTACCAACGGTAATGGATGGCATTCAGATTCTCCTTTTTTCTCATGAGGTTGATGGTTGCCGGTTTTCGAATCTTAGATGCCTGGCTCCTCATAAAGGTCGCGCAGGCCGCCGTGTCCTTTGGAGCGACAGATCCGGATTGATGCGGTAGAATGCACTCATCATTCACTACCTTCACAAGTGCCCCGATGAAAGGGAACGCCAAGCTCATCGAGACGTTGAATTCGCTGCTGTCGGCTGAACTTACCGCCATCAACCAATACATGGTTCATTCGGAGATGTGCGCCAACTGGGGGTACGAGAAGCTGCACAAGCAATTCGAAAAATGGGCCATCGATGAGATGAAACACGCCGAGAAGCTGATCGGCAGGATCCTCTTCCTGGAGGGCACACCGACGGTGAGCGTCCTCGGGAAGATGTCGATCGGCGCGGATGTCCCCCGCCAGCTCGCCGGGGACCACTCGCTCGAGACGGGCGCCATCAAGACGTACAACGCCGCGATCAAGCAGGCCGGCGATGTGAGCGACTTCGCAACCCGGGAGATTCTCGAGCATATTCTCCAGGACGAGGACAGGCATATCGACGGCATCGAGGAGCTGCAGGACCAGATCGGGCAAATGACGCTTCCCATCTTTCTCTCCATCCAGGTCGACGGGTAGGAACGGGCGCCGGTGGGCGAGCCACAAATTCATTCCACATGAATGGAGAATACACAATGTTAAAACAGGATCAAAATCAGGGCGGCAAGCGCCGCCGGATTCGACTCGCGGTTCGACACGTACCTCAGGACGGGCAACGGGCTGACCGCGCAGGAGACGCTGGGGCTCTCGCTGTTCAATGGCAAGGCAAAGTGCGCCAACTGCCACACGAGCACCGCCGATCCTGCCAGCGGCAAGGTGCTGTTCACCGACTTCACCTACAACAATCTCGGTGTGCCGAAAAACCCGATGAACCCATTCTACTCGGAGCTCGCGGTCAATCCTCTGGGCGCGTCCTGGGTCGACCTGGGTCTCGGCGGGTACCTGAAGAGCGCTGGCTACGACGTGTCGGTCTACGAACCGGAACTCGGCAAATTCAAGGTGCCGACACTGCGCAACGTCGACACGCGGCCGAGCGCCGGCTTCGTGAAGGCGTACGGCCACAACGGCTACTTCAAGAGCCTCGAGGAGATCGTCCACTTCTACAACACCCGCGACGTACCCGGCGCCGTCTGGCCCGCACCCGAGTATGCGGCCAACATGACCAGCGAGGTGGGCAGCCTCGGTCTGACACCATCGTAGGAGGAGGATGACGGTGCCCGAGACAGCTCGAGACCTCGGTTGACGAACACAGCATTCGAGGCGATGGTTCGCGATGTCGTCAGGCTCGCGCAACACTGGGTGGCTGAGCACGGCCTGACAAGCGCATCAACCTGACGCGCCCGAGCGCTCGGCTACACTGAAAGCGCACGGCGCGCAGGTTATGCGCAAGACGTTAGGCTAAAAAAATATGGAGGATATTTTAATAGAACAGGACATGGCTGTCCCGATGTTTGATCTTGCCGAGCCGAATAACTTTTTAGAATCATGATGATAACCTATATATTCGCCGTAACCGATTTCAACTCCCGAGTATCCTGTGGCCATTCCGATCGGGCTTGCCCTTGATGGCCCCGCGGCTCAGGGAGGTCACTGCCACTTCGACGCCCGCCTCCTTCAGCCGATAGTAGGGGACCAGCAGCTCAGAGTCCTCAAAATTGTCCGCGCTTATCATCAAGGCTTTCATATTTCCTCCGTAAAGGAACGCAAATTTTGCTCCTCGCTGAAACCCCCATTCCGATAAGCTTTGCATAGTCTTTTGCCGTGTTTGTGACCCTTTTATTCCTCCCTCGGCTTACTTCGGCATCA
>JANLIC010000342.1 GCA_024654125.1 Sulfuricaulis sp.
AAAAACCTCCAATTGGATAATGTTGCGAGGGTGCCCCGGAAATAACCGGCCCTGTTTTTCCTTAAACGGGGACCGTCTGCGAGCATGGGGTCCCGGCTCCCTGCCAGGCCGATGCTTTCCGTGACATCCTCATGTACTTAATTAGCAGAGCCCCTCCTGAAGTCAATTCAGTCAGAACCCGGCGCACAAATGCACAGCTTCAAGCCCAGAAATCTTGCATGAACCGTGCCACCGGCCAGTCTCAGCCAGCCCTGAAAAACTGACCATGACCCCTTGAAATCAATAGTTTTTTTAAATTACCATCTCTCAATGATGAATTCCAGTCCTGTTTTATTAAACAAATATTGTCGTTTTTTGGGCAATCCTGACCAATCCCGGCAGTAATCACATTATTCTATACCCAGTTTCTCGAGTTTATAGCGCAAGGCGCGAAAACTGATCCCCAGCAGCTTGGCGGCGGCGGTTTTGTTCTGATGGGTCTGGGCCAGGGCTTTTTGGATTGTGCTGCGCTCCAATCGCTCCAGGTAGTCATCCAGCGATTCCTTGCCGCCCATGACGGTTTCTTCGTCATTGTCGACAGCGATCTGAAGCTGCAGGTCCTGCGCCGTGATTTCCGTGCCGTTGCAGAGGGTCAAGGCCCGCTCGAGGATATTTTCAAGCTCACGCACGTTGCCCGCGAAGGCGTAGGACTTGAGTGCATCTTGCGTGTCCGCGGTAAGCTGCGGTGTTTTCATCGCCATGTTTTCGGACAGCTTCCGACAAAGCGCCTCCGCCAGCAGGGGGATGTCTTCCACGCGCTCACGCAATGGCGGAATCACCAGTTCAATGACATTCAGTCGGTAGTAGAGGTCCTGGCGGAATTTTCCCTGAGCCGCGAGATCATGAAGATTCTTGTGGGTAGCCGACAGGATCCGAACGTCCACTTTAATTTCGTTCTGGGCGCCCACCGGGCGGACGCATTTTTCCTGAATGGCACGCAACAGCTTCACTTGCATGGACAAGGGCAAATCACCGACCTCGTCGAGAAACAGCGTGCCCCCGTCAGCCGCCTTGAATAGTCCCTCTTTGTCGGTGATGGCGCCCGTAAAACTGCCTTTCTTGTGGCCGAAGAATTCACTTTCCATCAGGTTTTCGGGTATCGCCCCGCAGTTGACCGGGATAAAAGGATTGTTGGCGCGCGGGCCCAGTTCGTGAATCAATCGTGCGGCGAGTTCCTTACCGGTTCCGGATTCTCCGGCGATGTACACCGGTGCCTGCCCGCGGGCAAGCCGTTCGATCATGGTTCGCACTTTCTGGATAACCCCGGACTCGCCCAGCATCCTCCGGGCACCGGTTACGGGCTCGGCAGATTCGATGTTAATTCCAGCGGTGGATTTAACCGCCGTGACCTGTCCCACGCGCAGGGCGGAGCGCACAATATTGCGCAGGTCGTTAAGGTCGAGAGGCTTGGAGACGAAATCGAAAGCGCCCGCCTTGAGGGCGGCCACGGCCGTTTCCATGTTGCCGAAGGCGGTGATAACCGCCACGGGCAGGGAGGGGTGCCTTTCCTGGATGTAGCGCACAAGTTCGATGCCGTTGCCGTCCGGAAGGCGCATGTCAGTCAGGCACAAGTCGAATTTGAAATCCGCCAGCAGATGGCGCGCTTCCTCGATATTCGAGGCGGAACGCGTCTCGAGATTCATCCGGCCCAGCGTCAACTCGAGGACTTCTCGAATATCCGGTTCGTCGTCGACGATCAAAATTTGATTTTTCGGTTTATTCATAATGTACCCAGATCGGCGCAATCCTCGGCGCGCACGAAGGAAATGCGGAAGCGGCTGCCGACGCCGCCTTCCCCGGGATGAAAATTCAGCGTAGCGCCATTGCCTTCGCACAATTCGCGTGCGATATACAAGCCCAGGCCGGTTCCTTTTGGTGTAGTGGTGAAGAAAGGGTCAAAGATGTTATCGGCGATCTCGGGATTGACACCGCTACCCCAATCGATGACATCCAATACGGGCCGGTCTTCACTGTCACGGGTTCCCTGAAACTTGATCAGCGGCGTGCCGGTGAAGGGCGGGCTGTGACGCAGGGCGTTCTGACACAGGTTCGAGACCACCTGATACAGTTGATCGGGGTCCACGCAGACGGAGAGATCTTCGAGATTGTGCGCCACGAAGGCTTCGTGCGGCACGGACACGGTGTCTCCATACTGACGCAGAAAATCCTCGAGCCAGGGCTGGAGCTTCAGTTTCACCGGGTTGATGCGATCACGCCGGCTTAGCTGTGTAACATTTTGAACGATGACATTCATGCGCTTGCTTTGTTCATCGATGATCCTGACGAGGCGCTTCTCCTCGGCGTTTTCGGCATTCATGGTTTCGCCGAGAAGCTGCGCGGCGTTAGTAAGCGCGCCAAGGGGGTTGCGAATCTCGTGCGCGATACTCGCGGTCAGGCGTGCCAATGCCGCCATTTTCAGTTGCTGGGCCTGCTGTTTCAGGATCGACATGTCCTCGAGGAAAATCAGCTTCACCGAATTCTTGTCATCACCCAGAGACACAAAGCGGGGGAGCAAGGAATAGCCAACACGCGATGTGAATACATTCCGCCCGCGATTCACCGCGGTATTGCCCAGCCACTGGAACAGCTGTATGGCCAGTTCGGACGATATCTCATTAAGAGGCAATTTCTTGTCGGCCTCATTGTGAATGCCCAGGTATTTCTGCGCAGCCTGGTTCATCATGCGTATGGCTCCCTGCGGGTCGCAAATAACGACGCCGGATTGCATGCGCTGGATAACGAGCTCATTGAGTTGGGTGAGATTGGCGACATCCACCCCGCGGTTTTGCGCCAGTTCTTCGGTGGCGCGCAGACGGTTGGCGAGAAAATAACCAAAGAAGGCCGTGGCAAACAGCCCAACACCGAACAGGCCCACCTGGGGGAAGCCCTGCATCATGTCAACTTCCGGGGCCAGACCCCCGGTCAGCCAGCCCCACCAATATTCCAGCCCCACGGCAATCGTGGCGAGCGAGGCGTAGAAAATCGTCAGCTGTTTTCCCAGCATGAGACTGGTGCCGGCGATCGCCACGATCAGCATCAGGCCGAGGCCGCTGGAGATTCCGCCGCTGGCATGCATGATGATTGTCAGCAACGTGACATCGGCGAAGGCAAGCAGTGCCGCCTGGCTGTCGTAGTCTGGTGTCCGCCAATGAATGGAAAAGACCGCCGTCACGCTGATCAAGGCAAAGACAATACTGGTGCTGAGAAACAGTCCGGGATGGGCCTCGCCAAAGGGGGAAAATTTGCCCACGGCGATGGCGATGCTGGCCGCGGCCAGGCCGATCGCCAGGCGGTAAAAATTGAAGTATTCGAGAAGCTTCCAGTTCTGTGCAGCCACGACGGCTTGGCCTTCTGCCCGGCTCTGCCCCGCGCGGGGGAGGACGCTATCCATGGCTGTCATACCTTATGGAAATAGCACAGATTGGGGGGGTGTCAAAATTTGTCACTTCAAATTTGACGCGCTTTAGCGCGCCCCGAAGGGGCGAGCCACAGCATGTGGCAAGTCCAAAAACGTCACCCCTTGAGCAGGGTCAGGTGCGCGCCTGTTTTTGATGTTCCTCACTGCAATAATGCCTGCCGTCATCGCGAATCGCCTCGGATTCGGGTACATGCGTTCCGCAATGGTCGCAGGCTACCATTTTGGAGATGGCGGCTTGATGAGACCGGGACTTTCGGCGCGATGCCAGCGCACGTTTGATAATCGACAGGACCAGCCAAACCCCGATGAGGATGATGATTATGCGCAGCAGTTGTGCCATGCAGATATCGTGTCAAATG
The DNA here is from genome assembly GCA_024654125.1 of Sulfuricaulis sp. Classification (GTDB taxonomy): domain Bacteria; phylum Pseudomonadota; class Gammaproteobacteria; order Acidiferrobacterales; family Sulfurifustaceae; genus Sulfuricaulis. The sequence continues at coordinate 3,817 of JANLIC010000342.1, forward strand.
TTCGGGAATTATTATGAGCGCCAAAGCTGAATTCTATTTGCATGCCGTGGGCAACAGGTTGACTGGTCGGGCCAAGAGGGCGAAGCGGTGTGATGCTCGCCATCCTCGGGATTCGCCTATCGCGACACAGCCGCTCGGGGCCCGCGTCGTCTCGCGCCGCGGTCCAATTTTGCTCCCAGCAAAAATGTGTTCCCGCGCCGCCAAACACCCGCTCACGAACGGCCGGGTCGGGGTAAAAGGAATCCAAGAAAATTGCGCCATGGATGGTTTTTGATATTGGTCGGGGTGAGAGGATTTGAACCTCCGGCCCCTTGCTCCCGAAGCAAGTGCGCTACCAGGCTGCGCTACACCCCG
>JANLIC010000007.1 GCA_024654125.1 Sulfuricaulis sp.
GGGGGTAAATCGAATATCACCCAGCGCATGGGATAGCGCCGTTTCAATTCCTGCACCAGCTGCAACATAGGGCGAGATGACAACGCTTCAGAAGAAGTCGTTAGCGGCACACTGCCAGGAAAAATAACAAGCCCCGGTATCTTGGGATGAACCAGAATCTTTTGCACAGCTACTCCTTCTAGCAGGTGCTCGCGCAACCCCAGATCCACATCGATACCGAGATATGTATGTATACTTGGCTGGCTCAAATTGGCATCTACCAGCAATACGGTTTGATTACGTTCCAAGGCCAGACTGATACTTAGGTTAATTGCCGTAAGCGTCTTACCTTCACCTTGTCTGGGACTGGTCACGCCCAGCGTTCTCCAGCCGTGCTGGCGCATCCGCTGAGACACCTGCGTGCGAAGCACCTTGTATGCCTTGGTTGCCTCGTTTTGAGAGTCCCCGGCAATAATACGATGCTGCTTTAACCAGCCTGGATAAAGATCGACGCTGCGGGTCTGGGTATAAACAATATCCGTGGGTATTAAGGCTCGACCTTCGGCAGAGAAATCCTGCCCCTGCTTCTGCCGCACCCGCTCAATCGCCTTAGAATAGGGATCCATGCTTTGCTATCTCTGCTTTTCTATCAGAATACTGGAAACTACTAATGCCGGAAGTATTGTCATTCAGAATTTCGAAGTTTAGCACACTCTGCCTAGCAGAACTTAGGACGCCAATATAATCCTAGAATTACCGTGCCCCCTGAATCATCCGTCGGCTTTCTGCAACCGTGTCACCAATTGGAATATGCGGAATAACAGCCAATGGGGGGACACGCAACACCGATGCAATGCCCATGGAGCCGCGAATGGTACGGTCCATGTATTCAGCGATACTGGCATAGCCAATACCGCTTCCGAAGCCCAGGACTATCCCAAGCAGGAGAAACGCACGCCGGTTTGGCATCTCCGGGCTGTCGGGGAGTGTAGGTGCCACCAATAACGAAAAACGCTCGCCCTTTTGCTCCTTCTCCATTTCCACGGCGATATCGGCGCCCATCAGGTGTTCCTTGATCTCGCGGTATTTCTTGACCGTACTGTCATATTCACGCTGCAACACCAGCCCTTCCTGCTCCACCCCGGGTGTCTGAATCAGACGACCCTCGTACTCCGCTGATTTCTGCTTTGCCCGTACGCGCTGCTCGTTCGCGGCCCTGAGACTGATAGCGATCGTCGCCAGTTGGGTTTGAATGGCAATGTAAGCGGGGTTATCCGGCTTTAGGGCAAAGCCCATCGGCGTCGCTGCTGATGACGCCTTGAGTTTCTCCTCGAGTGTTGCCAACATTGTTTTCTGCCTGGTCACATCTGGATGATTCTCCGCGTACTTCTCACGGGCCGACGCTAACTCGGCGCGTGCTTTCTTGTACTCACGATCAACCGCTTCACGCTCGTCAACGGCGCCGGTTTCTTTTCGCAGCATTTCGAGTTCGCGCCGCAGTTTAATCACATCTGGATGATTAGGCGCATAAACCGCCGCCGCACTCAGATATTGAGTCTGCACTTCCCGTAGCCGCCCGCCGGGGCCCTGTCCGGTATAGGGTTCCACCGTGGCGAGTTGCCCTTGGAGTTCGAGCCTACGCTCTTCCAGCGTGGTGATCTGACGGTCCAAATCCTCCATTTCTTTTTGCGTGCGCTCCATGAGCGACATATTCAAGCCCATTAATTCTGGAAGACGTCCTGTATTCCTTTTTTTATACGCGGCAAGTTGCGCCTCGAGGTCAGTAAGATGCTGACGCAATTTTCCTTCTTCCTCGGAAAAGAAACCGGACGTCCTCTCCGCTTGTTGCGTCCGGATCATTATATTGGCGTTTAAAAGCAAATTAGTTAACTCGTCAGTCACTTTCTGGGTAACGCCAGGTTCATCTCCATCGAATGATACTGTGAAAGCGATCGTTGCCATCATCGACGCGCCGCTACGTGGGTCGGTCACGTTAGCACTGACCGTTTCGACCTTGATTCCCTTGCGCATGCGCGCGATGAACTGTTTGACGGAAGATTCGGAATTCAGTTTTTCCGTATAAAGCTGACTTTTTTCGGCAATCTTCAGCAAGTTGTCATCTGTCAAGACTCGTTTCTGAATAATCTGGAGACGCTGATTGGCATAGCCGGTGACGGTGGATGAAACCAGGTCGCGTGGAACCTCCTGTTGCTCAATCAGAATGGTCGCCGAAGAGCGATACACAGGCGGAATTACAAAAGCCAGGATGGCGCTGACAAGAAACACCAATAGTGCCGTGCGGAATACCTGCTTTTTTCGGCGTCGCAAAATCGAAAGATAGTCAGCGAGATGTAAAGTGCCTGTATCTGTCATGTCTTTGTGTCTCGATAGCTCAAATTCTCAAACTAATTCCTTGAAAACCTCAGCGAGAGGTTACCTGCTTGCCCCAAGAATAGTTTACCCCGGCGAACACTGCCTTGCTTTTCGCAGTTGTCGGATTAGCATCAAACTTCTGTTCCCGGAATTGGTACTCGAGCCCAAATACCCATTCGGGTTTCCATTGCCAGCTTAGACCAGGTATTACCTCGTAGTATCGCCGATCGATATCTGGATCGGAACCCTCGAGCACTTTGTTACGAAAGATGCTAGCCCTGATATTAAAATTGACCATCGGAGAGATCTTCCTGGCCATATTTATTCTGAATTGATTGCTTATCGCCGTTCGCCCGGCTCCGCTCGGATGCACGTCTCGGCTGATAACACCATCAACAGTGGACAACTCGGATCGCTGTTGCAAGCCCGCTTCCAATACATAATTGCTGGTATCGTTGGTTACTGTAGGTGATTTCTCCGATGTTTTACCGACACCAAGCATAAATCGTCCTTGAGTCGTTTCCGTGTAAGCATGCGAAATACCCGCCAGAAATTGGTTCGTATCTGACTTGGTATTGCTTACGTCAGGTCGGTAAGCTGAATGAGCAATTGAAATATTTAGATCGTCACGTGGCGTTATTCGGTAGGAGTATGTGACTCCTAACAGATGATCCTTGTAGTCCTCCAATCCTGTACCTGCGATTTTTTCGAAACTCACATCATTAATAACGTAACGAAAATTCAGTGAACTACGCTCCGTCAGCGCATAGGCCCATGAAGGTTGCGCGAACAGTGATTCTCGGCGTACTTTCTGAGAAACCAGCCCCACATCGGTGTCCCTCAGATTCCCAGTTCCTGAAGTTGTTTGAGTAGATTCAAACAGTATATTCCGTCGATATTCACTGTCTAACCCCCACTTAGATCGTTCTGTTGACTGAACATGCGAATTTAGAGTCAGGATTTGCGAATCCGTATCCGGCACCTGATCTCCTGAATACTCTGTTGCGCTTAACAGAAGGTCTAAATTCACAGCGGAGGTTTCTGTGGTTTTACCTAACTTCATACGTGGATAAATAGAAACCGCCGAGACAGATTCGTGAGCGCCGGTTGTTAACGTGGGGTTATCATCGCGGCTCGAGGCTAAGCCAATGGAAGGCTCAAATGACCATTCCGCAGCTAGCGAGATCCGGGGTAATAGCAAAACTGATAGGATACCTATCAATAACAAAGACGTCAGGCCCCAAAGAATCAAGCGATAAAATGGGAAAATTGTGCCCTCGGGTCGCACTGGCTGAAAGTTGAATGACCTTAATTTAGAAGCGAAAACACTAGTTTGAAAATTTTCTGTTGCTGACATAGTAAAGTAGCTTATCTGACGATAATTGTTTCTCATTTTTCCTCCTTCGTCCTAGACAATTCTTGTGTTGACTCATTTTAAATACGTGTATTTCAGATTAGACATAATTATCAGGGCACAATAATCACATCACCGCTCTGCAGAGTGATGTTTTGCTCCAGTCGACGGCCTTTTTTTACTTCTGCATAATTGAAGCGAAGAATGTTCTCTTTACCATTTTCTTTCCTGATAACTTTAATATTTCCTTCTTCTGCAAAAGGCGTAAGCCCGCCGGCTAAACTCAGCGCCTGGAGCACGTCAATATATCGGCCAACCACATAATCTCCCGGTTTGTTCACCCGGCCTATTACAAAAATTTTATAACCAGCGATTTTTTTGATCGATACGCTTACTACCGGATTAGGGATGTATTGCTTGAGCCACTGCGCGATTTCTTCCTGAAGCTGCAAAGCGGTTTTTCCTTTCGCCTGAACGTTTCCAACCAAAGGAAAAGTGATCCAACCATCAGGTCTGACAAGGACTTCCTGTTGCAAATCTTTTTCCTTCCATACAGAGATATCGAGTACATCCTCGGGGCCAATTTCGTATTCACCGCCGGAAGCAACCTGATTGACAACGGGACTGTCAGCAAACGCTGTAGTCAGCGGGGCAATAAAAAAAACTGAAGCGAGAGCGCCAAAAACTACTTTCTCCGACAGCAATGATGATGCTACTGCAACTGTGGGATAAAAGTTAAAGATACGGTGCATGTCTTCTTAACCTTGGTTAAATAAATTTCTGTAAATTGTCTAATACCCAGATGAGGCGAATCAATTTTCAATTCATCTAGCGTACCAATGAAACAGGAAAACATAAGCCGATTGCCCTTATGTTTTCCATACAACTATATAATCTGATTTCAGCATCCCTGAGCGGTGGATACATGCCTAATTGTTCCGCTCTCGACCTGCGCATAACGTTCACGGCAGATAGCTGCTTAATCGCAGAATAGCCCCAGAAGTCGCAATAAATAGACGCTTTGGTACAGCCCATTACATCAGCCATCCAATTTAATGAATTAGATGCCTTTGTGAAAGAACTTCGCTTCAATCAACTTGTTTGAATACAGGGGATAACTCAGTCTGATCAATCTCAGCAGTGGTCGACAATACCGACCAGTTTTCTTTACCGCTTCGGATGCATTCAACCAAGAATCTTTAATACTACACTCCAGAAACCATATCTCTAGGGCCAACCGGTGTAGCGTATTATAACTGAGGAACTTGATTTCAGTGACAAGAAAGAACAGATAGATGATTCGCAATAAATCTTTGTGACAGTGTAGTTACAGAGGATTTATTGACTACTATTTTGAATTAAGCTCTATCCTTATAATTTTAATAACCTTTATGGATTCCTGTGCTTTATAAAATCAGCCGTTTCATTCGATTGTTGTCACCCAAGGGAACAGATCGGAATACCCGATTCCGCTTCTGCTACTCAACACTCCCGCCACTAACATATAATGGCCACACTGCAGAGATGATATGTAACTCATTTCTTTCGCCGCAAACAGTACCATGGATTAGGACTGTAAGCACCCAACAACTCTCCTAATTGGAGAAATGTTTTGGCAATTCAAAAGTTTACAGGCCCTGAATATGGGAAAGTATCTGCTTTTTTGCAGATAACGGATGTTTTGTTGATCGCTGGCTCACTTTGGCTTACCTCGCTGTTGTATGAACTCCCCTGGGTTAGGCAATACACAATTGTATTGGTCTGGACGATCAGTATGTTTCTGCTTGTCGTTCATTTCTCTGAAATTTATCGTGCCTGGCGGGGATCGTTACTCAGGGGCCGAGAATTACTGCGCCTCATGGGGGCCTGGTTTACCGTCGTCCTGACGCTTCTGATTCTGGCATACACCACCAAGACGACCAGTGAATACTCGCGTCGGCTTTTCCTTACATGGTTTGTCATTACTCCCCTGGTTCTGGTCGTCTGGCGCGGATGGCTTCAAATATTTTTGGGGGAGATGCGAAAACGTGGCTGGAACGTGCGTACCGTTGCCATTGTTGGCGCATCAGAGTTAGGAGCGCATCTTGCCAACACTATCCTTGAGTCTCCCTGGATGGGGCTCCGTCCGCTGGGTTTCTACGATGCGCGGCGACCTTCTGGAGTAAGGCCCCTCCACGGGGGTCCGATTGGGGTGCTAGGAAATTTGGATGCATTGATCAAGCATGCGCACGAAGGAAGAATCGACATGGTTTACATCGCATTACCCATGCGAGCGGAAACCCGCATCGGGGAACTGATTGCGAAGCTGTCTGACACAACTGTTTCGGTCTATCTGGTACCGGACTTCTTTATGTTCGACCTGTTGCATGCAAGCTGGGGGAATGTTGGGGATCTTCCCGTGGTCAGCATTTCGGAAACCCCGTTTTACGGTGTTGACGGTTTCGTCAAGCGCCTGGAAGACATCTCTTTATCCGGACTGTTTCTATTGCTTGTAGCCATTCCGATGATAATTATCGCAATTGGCGTGAAGCTTTCTTCCCCAGGACCAATCATTTTCCGGCAACATCGATACGGTTTACGGGGCAACAGAATCAGTGTCTGGAAATTTCGCACAATGACAGTATCTGAGAGTGATGCCACCGTAGTCCAGGCAAAAAAGAACGACCCGCGCGTGACTCGCATTGGCGCCTTTTTGAGGCGCACATCCCTTGACGAGCTGCCCCAGCTTATTAACGTCCTGGAAGGAAAGATGTCTCTCGTAGGGCCCCGGCCTCATGCTGTCGCTCATAATGAACAATACCGGAAACAGGTGGATCGCTACATGCTTCGCCACAAAGTTAAGCCGGGGATTACCGGCCTGGCCCAAGTCAATGGGTGGCGTGGCGAGACCGATACACTCGATAAGATGCAAATGCGGATAAAATTCGATTTGGCCTATATACAAAACTGGTCGCTTTATCTCGATTTAAAGATTATCTACCAAACTATGTTTAAAGTGATTTCTGACAGGAATGCTTACTAAACATGAGGTGCCCGCCTTTTTTTTGTAAACCACCCAGCGCACGGAAAATTTTCACGAAAACGAACAAAACCTCCATCGGACATGCTCAAGAACATCTATCCTTTCGCGCCAAGTAAAAAAGGTCCGCAATGTAGGCCTTTTTTACTTGGCGCGCCCGGAGAGATTGCTCGCCCCATCCCCGGGGCTCGCCGCTTCGCGGCCAGCCTTCGGCTGTCCAAATTTGCTCCCGGCAAATTTGTCGAACTCCACTCCCGCTTACGGCGGTCGGGAGCTCAAACCACATCGAGCCCACAATCAAAGAGGACCCCGTACGGGGCCCTCTTTGATTGTGGCGCGCCCGGAGAGATTCGAACTCCCGACCCTCAGGTTCGTAGCCTGATACTCTATCCAGCTGAGCTACGGGCGCGAAAATTTATACCTTCCATCCATGGTGCGACTACTCAGCCACAGAAACCCCCGCCCGACCACCCCTGGTCGGGCGCCCGGCGTCGCGAGAGTCCACTGGGCTCTCGCGAATGCCCCACTTCGCCCAGCTGAGCCACGGGCACATGGGCTGCGGATTATACTGAACAGTGAATGGATGAAAAAGGCAAAATTTGGATAAAAACTACTGGCAGAGAGAGTAATGAATCGGGCCTTCGGCCCTCACCCCTTCAGGGCCCACCGTTGCTGTGCTCCGGTGTTCAGCTTAGCTTCGCTATGCTGTCAAACTCAACCTTTAAGAATCGATCGAGGGCACGAATCCAGTATTATCCGATTTATAAACGAAGAGCCCATAAGACCATTCGTTTAAGAGACTGGCGGAGAGAGAGGGATTCGAACCCTCGATGGGATTTTGTCCCATACACCCTTAGCAGGGGTGCGCCTTCGACCACTCGGCCATCTCTCCTTGCAAACGCAAGCGTCTGCAAGGATACCTGCGCACTCAGGGCACGTAAAGCTGTGCCCTGTTAGATTTCAGCCCTTGCTGCCGCCGTGCGCCAGGCCAGGCATGGGATGCACTAGACCCAATTCTTTCTCTTTCTTGATGCGCTCGTAGATTTCCTCGCGATGAACGGGGATCTCTTTGGGCGCATTCACGCCGATCCGGACCTGGTTGCCCTTGATGCCGAGCACGGTGACCTGAACATCGTCACCGATGTTGAGGGTTTCGCCAATGCGTCGAGTAAGTATCAGCATTGTTCTGCACTCCTTTCAGTATTGCCTAACTCCGTATGTTCCCTATCCCTTTGTTCGGTCACCCACCCCTGGACTGACCGGCTCCTCAACTCAATTTGCCCAACGTCTTAATGACGGTTTTTGGCAAACTTCCCCATGAACGACAGCCGACACGGCGTTTTCGGCATCTGCCGCAGCCACTGACAGGCACGACTACGCGCTTGCCTGACTTCTAACTTACGGATACCTCAGGGTATTTCCTGCTGATCCGGCCGTATTCGACTGCACGCCAATAGCTATGCAGCTTCTGTGCCAGTTTTGGAGGGGGATTAAGCTGGGGATTTACTGCTTTTTTCGAGACCGAAGGCGCCGTGCAGGGCACGGACCCCCAATTCCAAGTACTTTTCGTCGACCACCACGGAAATCTTGATCTCCGAGGTCGAAATCATCTGGATATTAATACCCTCGCCCGCCAGGGTCTTGAACATCTGGCTCGCGATACCGGCATGCGAGCGCATGCCCACCCCAACGATGGAAATTTTGACGATCTTGTCATCGCCCGTGACCTCGCGCGCCTTCAGCTCCTGGGCCACCCGTTTCAGGATATCGAGGGAATTTTTATAATCACCCCGATGAACCGTAAAGGTGAAATCGGTGGTGCCGTCCGCGCCCACGTTCTGCACGATCATGTCGACATTGATGCTGGCCTTGCCGATCTCGTCCAGGATGCGGGCGGCAATGCCGGGCTTGTCCGGTACGCCGCGGATGGTCAGCTTGGCTTCGTCGCGATTGAATGCAATACCTGAAATGACGGGTGCTTCCATGATTTTTTCCTCATAGGAAATGAGCGTGCCCGGACCTTCCTCGAAGGAGGACAGCACGCGCAAGGGAACCTTGTACTTGCCGGCGAATTCTACCGAACGCAGCTGGAGGACCTTGGAGCCCAGGCTCGCCAGTTCGAGCATCTCCTCGAAGGTAATGCGATCCAGCCGCCGGGCCTGCGGCACGATGCGCGGATCGGTCGTGTATACGCCGTCCACATCGGTGTATATCTGACACTCGTCCGCCTTGAGAGCCGCGGCCATGGCCACGGCCGTGGTATCAGAGCCACCCCGGCCCAGGGTGGTAATATTGCCATCCTCGTCCACGCCCTGGAAACCGGCTATCACCACGACACGTCCCTTCTTAAGATCGTCGCGCACGCGCGATTCATCGATGTCTAAAATACGCGCCTTGCCATAAACGCTGTCGGTGCGGATATGCACCTGATGCCCGGTGTAGGAGCGCGCCGGGCACCCAATTTTTTCCAGTGCCATCGCCAGCAGGGCAATCGTGGCCTGCTCGCCGGTGGCGAGCAGGACATCGAGCTCGCGCGGCGGCGGATCAGCATTAATGGTTTTTGCGAGTTTCAACAGCCTGTCGGTTTCGCCGCTCATGGCGGAAACCACGATCACGAGCTCGTCCCCCTGCTTTCGCATGCGCGCGACCTTGTCGGCCACGGCGTTGATACGCTCGGGGTTGCCGACAGAAGTGCCGCCGTATTTTTGGACGATGAGGGCCATATATAACTGCTGATTCTTTTTGACGATTTCCCTCACCCCGTGCCCTCTCCCGCTACCCTCACCCTCATTCCCTCTTCCGGAGAGAGTGGGGCGAGCCGTAGCGCGCTTCGCGCGCACCCCTGCACTTTAGGAGAGGGGGAGTAAGTGCGCCAGCGGCGCGCTCTCAATGATCGGGCGCAGATTAAACCTGCTTTTTTACCATGAGTAAACCGTCCGGGAGGAACGTTAAGCGCGCGGTACTACTTCAAATGCTGCTCAACCCACTCTGGAACGGCATCCAGCGCTACCTTGAGTCCGGCCGGGTTGGTTCCGCCCGCCTGCGCCATGTCTGGCCGGCCGCCGCCCTTGCCACCCACGCCCGCGGCGACCTGGCTCACGAGTTCGCCGGCGTGCAGCCGGCCTGCCAGGTCCTTAGTCACCCCCGCGATGAGCGTGACCTTGTCGTCCGCCACCGCGGCCAGCACGATGGCCGCCGGCGCCAGCTTGTCTTTGAGGCGGTCCAGCGCCTCACGCAAACCCTTGGCATCCATTCCATCCAATCGCGCGGCAAGCACCTTGATGCCTTTGACTTCTTTGGCCTCCGCGGCCAAATCCTTGGAACCGCCGGCGGCAAGCTTGCCACGCAATTGATCCAGCTCCTTCTCGAGGCCCTTGAGGCGCTGAGTGAGCTGCTCAACCTTGCGCGGGACCTCATCGGGACTGGCGCGCAACATTTCGGCGGCTTCGCGCAGCTTGTTCTCCCGTTCATACAGGTAGGCCAACACGCCTGGTCCCGTGACGGCTTCAATGCGGCGCACGCCGGAAGCGACACCGCCTTCTGAAATAATTTTAAACAAACCGATGTCACCGGTGCGGCGCACGTGCGTGCCGCCACACAACTCGATGGAGTCGCCGATATTCAGCACGCGCACCTCGTTGCCATACTTCTCGCCGAATAATGCCATTGCGCCTTCGGCTTTGGCGGAATCCATGTCCATAACGCGCGCACGCGTGTCCTCGTTGCGCAGGACCTGCTCGTTAACGCGCCGCTCGACCTCGGCGATCTGCTCCGGGGTCATGGCCTCGAAGTGGGAGAAATCGAAACGCGTATGCCGGTCGTCCACCCGCGAGCCCTTCTGCTGCACGTGCGTTCCCAGCACGTCGCGCAGGGCCTTGTGCATCAGATGGGTGGCCGAGTGATTGAGCACGGTCGCCCGGTGCAGGGTTGCATCGACTTCGGCCGTCACTTTATCGCCCGCGCGGAATTGGCCTTTCTCTACGCGTCCCTGGTGCACGTGTACTTGTCCGTGCTTTTGGGTATCTTCGACACGAAATATCGAATCACCCACGCGCAACACACCACGGTCGCCCACCTGACCGCCGGATTCGGCGTAAAACGGAGTGCGGTCCAACACAATATTTCCCTGTTCGCCCGCGCGCAGACTGTCCGTCTGGGCGAGATCGGACCCGCGCGTGATTTGCAGCACCTGGCCTGCATCGCTCAGCCGTTCGTAGCCGGTGAATTGCGTCGGTTTGTCCACGGTGACGGCACCAATCTCGGCCGTCTTGAAAGACGAGGCCGCGCGTGCGCGTTCCCGCTGCGCCTCCATTTCGCGCTCGAAGCCTTGCATGTCGATTTTCAGATTGCGTTCCAGCGCCACGTCGCGCGTGAGATCGACCGGGAAACCATAGGTGTCATAAAGCTTGAATGCGGTTGAGCCCGAAATGGTGCTGCCCTTGAGCGCGGCGATGTCATCTTCGAGTATGCGCAAGCCCTGATCGAGAGTTTCGTTGAAACGGTCTTCCTCCTGCCGCAGCACGCGCTCGACGTGCGCGCGCTCCTTGTTGAGTTCCGGATAGGCATCGGCCATTTGCTGGCACAACGGTCCAACCAGCTTGTAAAAGAAGGTCTCGTGCGCGCCGAGTTTATGGCCATGCCGGATGGCGCGGCGGATTATGCGCCGCAACACGTAGCCACGCCCCTCATTCGATGGCAGCACACCGTCAATAATGAGGAATGCCGCCGCGCGAATGTGATCGGCCACGACATTCAATGAATTGCCCTGACGATCGGTGGCGCCGGTAATCTCAGCGGCGGCGCGGATCAATTGCTGGAACAGGTCGATCTGGTAATTGCTGTGCACGCCCTGCTGCACCGCCGCGATGCGCTCCAGCCCCATGCCGGTATCGACCGAGGGCTTGGGCAGCGGCGTGAGCTTGCCGCCGGCGTCGCGGTTGTACTGCATAAAAACGAGGTTCCAAATTTCGACATAGCGGTCGCCGTCTTCGTCGGGCGAGCCGGGCGGCCCGCCGGGAATGCCGGGGCCGTGATCGTAAAATATTTCGGAGCAGGGGCCGCAGGGGCCGGTGTCACCCATCTGCCAGAAATTGGAACTTTCGCCCAGGTAACCGAATTTCTTCGGGTTCACCTTTATTTCCTTAAGCCAGATGTCGGCGGCCTCATTGTCATCCTTATATACCGTCACCCACAGCCGTTCGGCGGGCAGCTTCAGTTCCTGGGTCAAAAACTCCCAGGCATAGCGGATACCTTCGCGCTTGAAGTAATCGCCGAAACTGAAATTGCCAAGCATCTCGAAGAAGGTGTGGTGGCGGCCGGTATAGCCGACGTTCTCGAGATCGTTGTGCTTGCCGCCGGCGCGCACGCAGCGCTGCGAACTCACCGCGCGCGCGTACGGGCGCTTTTCGAGCCCGAGGAAAACTTCCTTGAACTGCACCATGCCGGCGTTGGTGAACAGCAGCGTCGCGTCATTCGCCGGCACCAGCGGGCTGGACGGCACGATCGTATGGCCGTGGCGCTTGAAGAAATTGAGAAAACGTTGCCGGATTTCGCTGCTTTTCATAACGCGTAAAGACTAATCCTGTCCGCGAGGATTGAGTAATTGCTGTATTTGATCATAAGTGAAGCCGCGATATTGGAGGAAGCGCGCCTGGCGGGCACGTTCCGCATAGCTCTTAGGTGTTTTGCCGCCGAATTTCTTGCGCTGTACACGCCGGATGTCATCGAACCATTCCTGCCTGCTGGCATCGAGCCAATCAGCGATGGCGTCCGGCGCCACCCCTTTTTCCTGTAATTCCTTCTGGATACGCAACGGCCCGAAACCCCGGCTGCGCCGTGCCCGAATCAGGCTTTCCATGAAGCGGTCGTCGGAAACCAGCTGCTCGTTTTCCAGTTTGCTTATGACCTCTGCAGTCAGCGCCGCGCCGCAACCCTTCTTTAATAATTTTTCCTGTAATTCGCGACGGCTGTGTTCGCGGCGTGCCAACCACTGCATGGCCAGCTGGCGCGCCCGCGCCGGAGTAAGCTCCGGCGAATTCGTACTCAGGCCTCTTCCTCCGCCGTGGCTTCCTCGCCCTCTTCTTCCCTGGCCGGACTCTGGCTCGCCAAAACAACCTTGTCACGGATGCGTTTCTCGATTTCGGCGGCGATGTCCGGGTTGTCCTTCAGAAACTGACGGGCGTTGTCCTTGCCCTGACCGATACGCTCCTTGTTGAAGCTGTACCAGGCCCCGGTCTTGTCGACAATGCCGCTCTCGGATCCGATATCGACCAGCTCGCCTTCCTTCGAGATGCCTTCGTTATAAATGATGTCGAACTCGGTCTGGCGGAACGGCGGCGCGACCTTGTTCTTGACCACCTTCACGCGCGTCTGGGCGCCGATGACTTCCTCGCCCTTCTTGATCGCGCCGATGCGGCGGATGTCGAGGCGCACCGAGGCGTAGAACTTGAGTGCGTTGCCGCCGGTGGTGGTCTCGGGATTGCCGAACATGACGCCGATTTTCATGCGGATCTGGTTAATGAACACCACCATGGTGTTGGAGCGCTTGATGTTGGCCGTGAGCTTGCGCAGCGCCTGGCTCATCAGACGCGCCTGCAGGCCCATGTGCGAATCGCCCATTTCGCCCTCGATTTCGGCCTTGGGCGTGAGCGCGGCCACTGAGTCGATCACGACGATGTCGACACCACCGGAACGCACCAGCATGTCGGCGATTTCCAGTGCCTGTTCGCCGGAATCCGGTTGCGACACCAGCAGGTCATCGATATTCACACCGAGTTTCTTGGCATAAAGCGGATCCAGGGCATGCTCGGCATCGATAAACGCCGCCGCTCCGCCCAGCTTCTGGACCTGGGCGATGACGGAAAGCGACAGCGTGGTTTTGCCCGAGGATTCCGGTCCGTAGATCTCCGTCACCCGGCCGCGCGGCAGGCCACCAATCCCGAGCGCGATATCCAGCCCCAGCGACCCAGTGGAAACCGCCTCCACCTGCTGCACCACCCCGGCGTCGCCGAGGCGCATGACCGAGCCCTTGCCGAACTGCTTCTCGATCTGTCCCAGGGCCATGTTCAACGCCTTGGCTTTGTTCGTTTCCATGCTGTTCTCCTGCGGCAATCCGCCGAATCGGTGGTCAGTATTTTGAAAGATTGTGCGTGCAAATGATTATTCCACATCTTCCCCGGTGGGGCCTAGTCCCGCGCGGACGCCGCCTGTCACGGCCAAAAAAGCCGACCTTACTGGGCAAGGGTTGATAAAAATGCAGCGCGATCTCAACGAATAAATTCCAGCAGTCCCTGAAGCGCGGCGGTTACTGCCTGCCGGCGCACGCTCTCGCGGTCGCCGGAATAAACCTGCTTGCGGGTGAGCGATTCACGTTTCTTGCCGGCCCAAGCGAAGCAGACGGTGCCGACCGGCTTTTCCAGGGTGCCACCGCTGGGGCCGGCAATACCCGTAATGGCGATAGCCAACTGCGCGTGGGAATGGGTGAGTGCGCCCTCGGCCATGGCACGCGCGGCTTGCTCGCTGACCGCGCCGTAGCGCGACAGAATGGTGGTTTTAACCCCCAGCATCTCGCGCTTGGCCAGGTTGGTGTAGGCGACGAAGCCGCGCTCGAACCATTCGGAGCTGCCCGCCACCGAGGTCATGATCTGCGCCACCCAACCGCCGGTACAGGATTCGGCCGTGACCAGCATCAGTCCCTGGCGTTTAAGTTCCTGGCTGACAGCGCGTGCGAGTGTTTCCAGTTCCATGCGCGCAAGGATAACGCGGTATTCTCCCCGGCGACAGCGCGTCTAGCCGATCAGCATGCGCACGCCAAGGATCGCCAGAAACAGTGAAAAAAACCGGCGCAATGTCGCGGCCGGGATGATATGTGTCAACTTCGCACCGAGACGCGCGGACAAGAGGCTTGCGATCGAAATCCCGGCAAACGCCGGCCAATATACATAGCCGCTGCTCCACGCAGGAAGACCCGTCTCGTTCCAGCCGGTGGCGATAAATCCGGCGGCACCGGCCACGGCGATGGGCAGACCGCAGGCGCTCGAAGTCGCCACCGCCTGGCGCAGGGAAATATTGCACCAGACCAGGAACGGCGTGGTCAGGGTGCCGCCACCAATGCCCAGCGCCGCCGAGACGGCGCCGATGACGGCGCCCGTGAAGTTTGTGCCGAATGCACCGGGCAGCTGTCGATGCGGCGCGGCCATGATGTTGAATCCGATCTGCGCTGCCACCACCAGCTCGAAAATACCGAACCACCAGCGCATGGCTTTTGTCGGGAGTAAATCCGCGATCACAGCGCCCACGAGCGCCCCGACTACGATGCCAGGCACCAGCCGCCGGAACACCGGCCATTGCACCGCGCCGTGGCGGTGATGCGCGCGCATGGAAGAGATGGAAGTAACGACAATCGTCGCCAGCGAGGTGCCGATCGCCAGATGCACGATCACACTTGAATCGACGCCCTGTCCCTGGAACACGAACACCAGCACCGGGACGATGATGAGTCCGCCACCGACACCGAGCAACCCGGCGATCAGTCCGGCGAAGGCACCGACCAACAGGTAAATCAGCAGGGTTTCCAAGTTCTCAGCTTCCGCTCATCTGATAAATCTGGAACAACACGAATCCGGTGGCCGCGAGAAATCCCGCGACCGGGATCCAGACTGGATAGACGCGCACGCCCTTGGGTCGCGGCACACGCCGCTTGATGCGTACCAGG
This sequence comes from Sulfuricaulis sp., assembly GCA_024654125.1. Taxonomy (GTDB): domain Bacteria; phylum Pseudomonadota; class Gammaproteobacteria; order Acidiferrobacterales; family Sulfurifustaceae; genus Sulfuricaulis. The sequence goes on from JANLIC010000007.1 coordinate 15,439, forward strand.
GAGAGATTGATCAGGGCGAACACCACCAGAATGACAAAGCTGGTCACCTTGGCCAACGTCACCAGCGGCAGCCACAGGGCGAGCACCAACACGATAACAGAGGCCACGACCGTGGACAGCAGCGGTGTCCGCGTGACGGCATGGACTCTTCCGAACGCGCTGTGCAGCCAGCCTTCGCGGCTCATGCCGTAGAGCACGCGCGCGGCCATGATGATCTGGATCAGCGCGCCGTTCACCACGGCGAAAATACTGATCAAGCTGATGAGCACGGGCGCGGAACCGGTGGCGCGCTCGTAAATCAGCGCCAGCGGCGCGCGGCTTTGTGCCAGTTCCGCCGGCGGCAGCGCCAGCACCGCCACCAGCGAAACCAATAGATACAGAATGGTGGAGACCACAATGGCAATAATGATGGCCAGCGGCAGAATGCGCGACGGATCCTTCACTTCCTCGGCCACGTTGACCATGTCCTCGAAGCCGATGAAGGCATAGAACGCGAGAAACGCGCCCAGCATGATCCCCAGCCAGATGCCGCCGTCGGCCGGCGGGATCAGCTCGGGCAGGCGCGCCGGCAGATCGCCCAGGCTGCCGCCGGCCACGAACAGCACCAGCAGCAGACCGCCCACTTCCACCAGCGTGATCAGGGACGCGGCCATCACGGATTCGCTGATGCCCCAGGACGCCAGCGCGCCCAGCAGCAACACCAGCAGCGTAATAGCGAACCAGTCGGGTATCGCCACGAACACATGCAGGTAACCCACGAATCCGTTCGCGATAGTGGCCGCGGAGACGACGCCGGTGAGAATGATCAGCCAACCCACCAGCATTGAAAGACCACGCCGGCGCAGTCCCTCCTGAACGTAGACGGCCTCGCCCGCGCTTTTCGGATAGCGCGCCGATAACTCGGCGTAAGACAGACCGGTCAACGCCGCCAGCGCCGCAGACACGACGAAGGACACCGGCGCGTACAGTCCGGCGATGCCCGCGACTTTGCCGACCAGCACATAAATACCGGCACCGAGTATGGTCCCGAGGCCGTATAAAGTGATTTGTGTGAGAGACAGCGAACGCTTGAGCTCGGTGGACTGTGCCATGTCGATTATCGGCTTGTGATTATTCAGATTGGCAAGAAGGGGAGGATAACGCAGATGTTAAAAGGTGTGCAAAAAAATACTCCGCGTTCAGGCCTGGGTGGAATACACAACCCCTTGCATCACTGCCATGGCATACAATCCGGCCAGCGCATCGTCCAGCATATTGCCCAGCCCGCCTCGGATCCTTCGTTCGATCTGGCGGATGGGAAAGGGCTTCCAGATATCGGAGATCCGGAACAGGACGAATCCCAGCGCAATCCACCCCCACCCGGTTGGTGCCATGAACATGGTGATCTGGTAGCCGACGATTTCATCCCACACGATGCCGGGATGGTCGTGCACGCCCAAATCCTTTTCCGTCACGTGACAAAGCCAAACGCCCAGGCCAAACAGCGCCAGGACGGCAACGGTGTACAGCAGCAGCGACAACGGCTGCAACAACAGATAAACGGGAATGCCGATCAACGTTCCGAAAGTCCCCGGAGCCACTGGGATTTTTCCCGCACCGAATCCGAAGGCCAAAAAATGCGCCAGCTTTCGCATCGGATTCACGCGCGGATGTGGCGGGTCATGCCGGTGACGTTACGCGTGATTCCCGGCGGGCGGGCAGATCGCTGGAAAAAAACCGCTCGACATCCTGCAAGCTCCGGGTCACCGGCATCGGCGGGAGACTCGCGAGAAAGATTTTTCCGTAACCTTTGCTCAAAATACGCGGATCGCACAGGACCAGCACACCGTGGTCGTTTTCATCGCGAATCAGCCGGCCCACACCCTGCTTCAGCGCTATAACGGCCTCCGGCAATTGATATTCGGCGAACGGGCTGCGGCCGCTTTGCTCCAGGGCCGCCGCACGCGCCTGCAACACGGGGTCGTCGGGTGAAGCAAACGGGAGTTTATCGATTATTACGCAGGACAACGCTTCGCCACGCACGTCCACACCCTCCCAGAAGCTGCTGGTCCCGAGCAGCACGGCGTTGCCCAGTTCGCGAAACCGGCGCAACAATTCGGAGCGCGGGGCATCGCCCTGTACCAACAAGGGGTAATCCAGCCGGTCACGCAGTCGCACGGTAGCGGCCTTGAGCGCGCGGTGACTGGTGAACAGGATGAACGCACGGCCGCGACTGGCGCGCAGAATCGGGAGCGCCACGTCAATGACTCGATCCGTGTATTCCGGGGCTGAAGGCACGGGCAGGCCGGGCGGAATATACAAAAGCGTTTGGCGCGCAAAATCAAAGGGGCTGTCCCACAGGCCGGTTTCGGCCTGCTCCAGCCCCAGTCGCGCCTGAAAGTGCGCGAAGCTTTGTTTTATCGCCAGCGTGGCCGAGGTGAAAATCCAGGCCTTCTTGCCGTCACGGAGGTGCCTCTGGAACGCCGTGGCAATCTCGAGCGGGGTCAGAAAAAGCGTAAAGCGGCGCGGAGTGGTCTCGAACCAGGCGACATACTCCGACGGCGGGCTTTCACTGATCGTCATCAGACGATCGAGCAGATCCGATGCCCGACGGGCGCAATTCGCCAGACCCTGGCCTTTACCGGCGGCGGCATCCAGCACCGTGGAAAAATCCGTCAGCCGCGCTTTCAGCTCCGCCAGCGCGGCGTGTACCGATTTGGCATATTCTAGTTTTTCCCAGGCATCACGGCGCGGTTCCACGCCGAACGCCAGGCGGAAATCCGCCGCGGCCTTTTCCAGACGCTGGACACCGAATGGCAACGCGTCAATGCCGCTGTGCTCTTTCAGATCTTCGGCGATTGCATCATGGCACAGGTTCGTGAGCTGATGACTGCTAAGCGAAATACCCAGAAAGTTCGAGGCGATTTCAGGCAGTTGATGCGCCTCATCGAATATCACGGCCTCCACGCCGGGGAGCAATTGCCCAAATCCTTCCTCGCGCAACGCGAGATCGGCGAAGAACAAATGATGATTGACAATCACCACATCCGCGGCCAGCGCTTCGCGCCGCGCATGATTGACGAAACATTCATCGTAATAGGAACAATTGCTGCCGAGACAATTGTCGGCCGTGGAAGTCACCAGCGGCCATAGCTCGGCATCCTCGGAAAGGCCGCTCATTTCGGCGATATCACCATGCCGTGTCCGCCCACTCCACTCCCTGATCATGACAAGCTCCGACGGAGCGCGTCCAGCGGCGAGGTGTGTATCCATTTCCGCCTGTTCCAATCGGTAGCGACACAAATAATTGGAACGTCCCTTGAGCAGGGCCGTCGTCACCGGAACCGCGAGGGCGTCGCGCACGAGAGGAAGGTCGCGATGGTACAGTTGATCCTGCAGGTGGCGCGTGCCGGTGGATATCAGTATTTTTTTCCCGGATAGCAGCACCGGAACCAGGTAGGCGTAAGTTTTACCGGTGCCGGTGCCCGACTCGGCGATAAAAACGGAATAATCCGCGAGCGCCTGCTCGATGCAAGACGCCATTTCCTGTTGCGCGCGACGTGGTGAATATCCTTCCAGCCGCCCGGCCAGGGGGCCGTCAATACCTAGAATGTCTTTGCTGGTCACCGGCAGCATATTAAGACAAGACGAACGTGCGAAGCGAGCGAAGCTTTCATGATTTGTCCGTCCGCTCCTTGTGCCAGGTTCACCCCGAGAATGATGACCGCAGGCTGTAACCCATTTGGATATGACCGATGAGTTATTCTTCTCATGGTCGGGAATGAGACCGTCATGCCGGATCGGATGCTGTCCCGAGACTTACATTATCATCGGGTCGGAATCATAACCATGCAGGACATAATCAGACCTTGGCCAGTTATTACACCAGCCGCCCTGCGTTAATTTCGCACATTTTGACTACTTTCTGGGGGATGTTATTGAACGCCTGCCCGATGAGCCGGAATGCCGCGCGCTCATCGACGATTCAACCTGGTTCCAGAAAGAAATTCCTGCGCCAGACTTCGAATTTCTCGGACGGGAGAGGTTTACTGAAAATATAGCCCTGGATATCGTCACACCCCATCTCACGCAGAAGCCTGACCTGTTCCTCGGAATCAACGCCTTCGGCGACAACCTCGTGCTTCAACAGATGTGCCAGCGAGATTATGGCTGAAACAATGTTCCGGTGATCCATATCGCTTGCCATATTGATAATGAATGATCGATCGATTTTGAGCGCGTTGATTGGCAGCGTGGCCAGATGGCTGAACGAGGAATAGCCGGTTCCGAAATCATCGATCGAAATTCCTACCCCCATCGCCTGTATCGCCTTGAGTTTCGAGACGTTCTCATCGATATCCTTCATGATCAGACTCTCGGTGATTTCGATGTCCAGTCCGCACTGTTTGCGCCCGTTCTTATTTACTATCTCCTCGATCATCGGCACGAAATTTTTCTGCACCAGCTGAATCTGGGAGATGTTGACGGCGATGCGTGGCGCTTGCGGGTCCTGTTCCCGCCAGAGGGCATATTGGGCCACGGCCTTCTCGATGATCCACCGGCCGACGTCGATGATCAAACCGGAATCTTCCAGGGTGGCGATGAACTCGATCGGCGGCACCATGCCTCGATCCGGGCTGTTCCAACGTAACAGCGCCTCCGCGCCCGTAACCTTTCCACTGCGGAGATCGACCTTCGGCTGGTAGTGGAGCAGAAACTCGTCACGATCCAGCGCGCGGCGCAAGAGAGTTTGGAGCGCCAAACGGTCGTTGAGCCGTACATTCAATTCGGTTGTGTAAAACTGGAAATTATTCCGTCCCAATTCTTTGGCGCGCCGCATGGCCGCCTCGGCATTTTTCAACAGCTTGCCCGACTCCTGGCCATCGTGTGGAAACAGACTCACGCCGATGCTGCAGGTGATGTCCAGCTCGCGATTGTTCATGAAAATGGGCTGAGAAACAGTACTTAAGACCTTCTCCAGGGTATCCGTGACCTGCGGTCGGGACGAGATTGTGTCCACGATACGTTGCAGCACCTTGGGGATGTTTTCTTCGTTGGCAATGCCGGTGAGCACCAATACGAATTCATCGCTGGCCAGCCGCGCCACGGTATCCGTCGTCCTGATGCAGGAACGAATGCGATGCGCGACGAGTTTCAGGACCTCGTCTCCCGTTTTGTGTCCCAGGCTATCATTAACGAACTGGAAATTGTCGAGATCGAGAAACGCCAGAGCCACAATGTGTTTCTGCCGCCGGGCCAACGCCACGGCCTGCTGCAGACGATCCTGTAGCAGGTTGCGATTGGGAAGTTCGGTCAGGAGATCGAAGTTGGCCTGATGTTCCAGCTGCTGTTGGTAGTTCCGGGTTTCGGTAATGTCATTCAGCACCATGACGAAATGTGTATTTTTCCCTTTGTCGTCACAGACCGGAGCGATATGCATATCGCTCCAGAAGAGGCTGCCGTCCTTTCGAAGGCAGGGAAGTGTGACATGCGTCTCGCTCCGATCCGCAATGGCGGCATGGATGTTTCCTAATCCGGTCTGATCTGGTTCAGCGCCAAACAGGAAATTGATATTCCGGCCCAATATTTCCTTGGAGGTATAGCCCGTCATGCGCTCAAAAGCGGGGTTGACGTATTCAATAGGATTATCGGGGTCGGAAGATTTTGCGATCATCACCGCATTCACGCTCGATTCGATAGCGCGGTTTCGCAGCCGCAAAGCCTTGTCGGCCCTGCTGTAGCGGTGTGAGGTGAACATGACCGCCAGGATTCCGACGCCCGCGGCGGCGGTGCAGACAATCAGCAATATCCAGAAGATGGGGGTTTCGTTCACAAATTATGCGCAGAGGCGGGAAGCACCACGATAGTTTGTATTATAGATGTCTGCCAGGCAGCGGGTTGGCTCCGTCAAATCTGTTGCATACCATGCGTATTCGCAAAAAGGACCCAGGAAAAGCACGACATGTCATCCATGTTTACACCGGGCGATGGCAACAGGAGAGAAGGCCGCCCGGTGATTGGCGTTAATCACTTGCCGGAGATTTCAGACGCCTCCCTGGCGGGTCGCATTCAGAGTTCAATTCCCGAGCTTAGCCGCCCCCCTTTCCCCGAGCACGGTCGGGGTAGTAGTAATTTCAGTAGACAAAGCACGAAGCGCGAATGCTGTTTCTGGTATCAATTTGAGGTGCAACATGCTACTCGGGCGACGCGCAGGAATATGCAAACCAGCGGATCGGGAAGCGATGGCTATTCACGGCCAGGGTCACCTTCTCCGAAAAATCCACGATCTCAGCCTGAACGGGGCCATGCTCAAGTTGGGTGAGGGAACGCTAACCCGCGATGTAACCGTCGAATTGGCCATATCGCTTCCAACTGCCAAAGGAAAATCATCTTATCGCCTTCCGGCTCAGGTAGCGCGTCACCACGGATGAAACAGCTATTAAGTTCCGCAATCTCGATTCGACTGCTCTTGAGGCCATGCAGCGCCATTGCAGGCGGAGGTACGCTCTGCCCGATTCTAAATTTCGCTGACAAGCAGGCGGTGAGAAATTAAAAGAGGGCCGGCATAATGCCGGCCCTTGTTGTTTGATTGGCGTCCCCAACTGGATTTGAACTCTATGCTGGTCGGTTGAGCCTGCCCTGGGCCGCTTGAACGTGTCGTTTACTTGGCGATAAGCCGCGAAACCCCTAATCGGGTCTGGGGCATCACTAATCGTTGTCAAGTTTCCCTACGATACTTCAAAAAATCTTCTCCGCTGAACGCGGGATTGACGTATTCAATGGGTTTGTCGAGGCCGGAAAAACTGGCGCTCATCACCGTATTCACGCTTGTCACGACCCGCACGCACGCTCGCCAAGTCACGACAAATGTGCGATCCTTATCGGGCTTCGGCGACTTCAATACTTCCACAACCGCGCGTTTGCTCGCGGCCGGAATGGCAGCTGCTGGAGCGGAATCTCACTTAAGGACTCAAGGAAGGTCTGATTAATTGATGATTTTGGCAAAATCGATGCAATCCAGAGTCATAAATTTCACAATAAGATCACCGAAGAGATATCGGCGGACCCGATTCTCGCTTGCCTCATCGTTCTGGGGCGCCGCGCCCACATTACGCCCCCTGCAATCTCAGCAGATACCTTCTCGCCCAGACTGTGCGCCTCCAGCCGCTGGCGGAACTTGCACACCGTCTTCGGATAAAACGGCTCGATCAAGACACCCAGCTCGGCCCACGGCACCACGCGGTCCATCTCGGCGCGGAACTGCTCGCGGCGTGTCGGTTTGTAGTAGGCCTCGAAACTGGCTTCGGCAAAGGTCGCCTGCTGGGAACGCATCGGCGGAATCTCCATGAATTATTGTTCGATAGCCGTAAGAGTGGATGGATTAACCAGAGTTTCCTTGACTGAGAAATACCGGTTAGGAGGCCCGGGTGGATAGGGTGCGCGATCTGGTTGACCGCGCCTTCGACGCGGCCTTCGCCATTGACGACCGCTGTCGAGTAACCGCCTTGAACGCGAAGGCGGAACAGTTGTTCGGCCACGCGTCAGACGAGGTGATCGGCCGGTGCTGTGGAGAAGTTCTTCAAGCCGTCTTGCCCGGCGGTGAGCCTCTCTGTGCCCCCAACTGTGAAGCCATCCGGTGTTTCCAGAGCTGCATGCCCTACGGCGTGCCGTCCTGCCGCATACGGCGCAAAGATGGCGATTGGGTTTCGGTTGGTATCTCTTCGCTCGTCTTGTCAAGACGAGCCCGGGAGCCGCACCCCGGTTCAGTCGTTGCTGTTATTTTCCTGCACGAAAAAGAGCCAGGGCATATCCAGGCGCCGCCGCACGGAACAATGCAAGTTTTCATGCTCGGCGGTTTTGGCCTGGCGGTCGGAGGGCGTGGCGTCGATTTCGGAAAATGGAAACGCAAGCAGGCCGTGACGTTGTTGAAATACCTCGTCACTCAGGTCGGCCGCCAGGTCCACCGCGAGCGTATACTCGATTCCCTGTGGCCCAACGTCGACGAAGACCGCGGATGGGACCGGCTTAAAGTAACGATGTGCTACTTGCGGCGCCAGTTGTGCGTCAACGGCATGGGCGAAGACGTTCTGAAAACGGTCGGGGACGCCTACCTCCTCAGGCGCGACGCGGTTTCGGTGGACGCGGAAACCTTTGAAAGGCTGGTCGCCGAGGGCGGGACACTACAGCGATGCCAGCAATGGGATGAAGCGCTGCGCCGCTACAATGAAGCCGAGCACCTCTACCGCGGGGACTACCTGGAGGAAGACGCTTATACGGATTGGTGCGCCGAAGAGCGCGAGCGACTGCGCGAACTCTACCTGGAAATGCTTGCCGACATGGCGCAATGCAACGCCAAGCGTGGCCACTATGCCGAGGCGGCGCGGGTCTGCCGGAAGGCCCTTGTCCGCGAGCCGTGCCGGGAGAGCTTTCACCGCGCGCTGATGGAGTACCTCGCGTGGCTCGGCCATCCCGACCGCGCCGTGGCCCAGTTCCACGCCTGTCAGCGCGTGTTAGCACGGGAACTTGGTGTGGACCCGACGCCCGAGACGCAGCAACTATACCATCAAATCTTAGAGGGAGCGGCAAAAGCCAAAGCCAGTCGGCACCCTGCCTTGAGTGATCGCCTCCAACCCGAGACCTTGGCCTCGCCAGGCCAAGCCCCAGACCCCTAACCGAACGAACTCTACTCAGCTTTCCTGCCTCCGTTTAAATTTTTCTCGCCCTCGATCGCCCGGCCGCGGGCTTAGCTCGACACACCGGTCGAATTTCGCCGAGCGTCGCTTCCCAGTGTTACTGAATTGTTACCGGCACATGATATTCATAATATTAACTTATGATGAGGAATTGAGGCGGGCGGTCGATTAATGGGCAGGTTTTATTGTCGGCGTCACTCTTTAATCAGTGACGCCGTTTCCATGGAGTCGCTTAGGCAATGACAAACACTTTACAGAATAAAAAAATCACCAAAGAACATAGACCTAATAATACCAAGGAGCATTCGAATTGGGGCGCCAAGCTTTTTGTTGGCACTTTGTTCGCGGTACTGGCGTTCTTTTGGTGGTTGCTCATTCATTCTGGCGGCGTCGGGGGACATCACGGTTAGCCTGTTGGGCATCTTGATGTCTTCTCAAAGAGAGATTTTATGAGCACAGCGAAACATAATCGACATTTAGGCAAAACGATGACCTGGGCAGCCGCAATCGCCGTCGCACTGGTCGCTTTTTATTTCATGGACCATTTTGTCATGAGCATCCAGGGGTTGCCGCTTAACTGGAATCTCACCCCGGCGCAGTAACGATCGGCATCCGGTTAATTTGAAACGGCTAGGACAAAAAAAGGTGAAATCGGTTTTGTATTTCCCCTTACTGTGGACATGGCGTCGTGTGCTACTGGTCCTGATGACGGCGATCATCGGGCTCGGTGCCGGCGGATTTCCCTTCACGGCTTCGGCTGCCGACCCAGCGCAGGAGCAGCAGATTACCGCCGCTGACAGCGGGGGAATTACGGGTGAAACCAAGGCATCGCTCATCCTCGCGCCGAAACTCAAGCGCGCGGATTATCCAAATATAGGCGTGAGCAGCCGCGCCATTGTCTGGGTTGTCGCCCAGATGCACCTGTTTTTTGGCGCCTTGGTGCTGGCGGTTCCCATCTTCGTGCTGGTCATCGAATTCATCGGTTTCAAGACCAACGATGATCGTTACGACGACATGGCGCATGAGTTTATGAAGATCAGCCTTACCGCCTACGCCATAACGGCGTTGTTCGGTGGCACTCTGGCGCTTTCCCTGTTTTTGCTCTACCCCGATTTTATGAACTATATGATGCGGGTATTCGGATCGCAGATGCTGGTCTATGCGGTTTTGTTTTTCCTTGAGAGCATGCTGCTCTATATCTATTACTACGGATGGAATGCCCTACGCTACGGCAATAGTAAGTGGGTTCACTTGACCTTGGGACTACTGCTAAACGCCGTCGGCACCACGCTGTTGGTGGTCGCCAACTCCTGGACAACTTTTATGATGGCACCTTCCGGGGTCGATTCGGCGGGCGCCGTGATCGGCAATATCTGGGAGATCATGAAAGGCCCGTTGTGGAACCCGTTAAACCTGCATCGCTTTATCGCCAACGTCGCCTTTGGCGGCGCGGTCGTGGGGGCGTATGCGGCCTTCAAGTTTCTCTGCGCAAAGACCGCCGCGGACAAGGCCCACTACGATTGGATGGGCTATACCTCGAATTTCATCGCGATACTCGCGTTCCTGCCATTACCGTTTGCCGGTTACTGGCTGATGGCCGAAATCTACGCATACTCCCAGCAGATGGGCATCCTGGCGATGGGCGGCATTCTGGCGTGGCTGTTCGTCATCCAGGCGGTGCTCATTTGCACCATTTTGTTCGCCGGCAATTATTATCTCTGGTCCGGGATGGCACGCACCGAGGGCAGCGAACGCTACCAATGGCTAATTAAGTATATTGCTGTCGTGCTGGTGTTTGGTTTTCTTGTCTGGGTGACACCCCACAACGTGATTTTCACCACCAATGAAATCGCCAAATTGGGCGGCGGGCATCACCCCGTATTGGGACCCTTGGGCATCATGCCGGCAAAGAATATCGCCGTGTTTTTGATGCTCATCTTCACGTTTCTTTCCTTTCAAATCTATCGGCGCGCCGACAAGGTCATCACCGTCTCCTGGCAAGCTTGGGGTAACACGTTGATGGCCGCCATTTACATCGTGGCGTGCGCCAACGTGATTTTTGCCGGTGTCTACTACGGTTATTTCACCAACACCGTCTATAAGGTGGGCTCCAGCGTCATGCAGGTGGCGTCCACGCTGGCTGTGATCGTCGCCGGGTCGGTGATCGACACGCTGATGTTCAAGGGGGCAAAAACCCTGCCGTCCTCTTGGGGCAAGGTTTCCGACCGCTCCCAATATGCCCTGTTCGCGCTGCCGGTTGCCTTTACCTGGCTGATGGCGCTGATGGGTTATGTCCGTTCTTCCGTGCGCACTCACTGGCACGTGTACACGGTAATGAAGGACAACTCCCCCGATAATTTCATTCCCACGCTGGCAACCGTTGGCAACACGGTCACCTTCGCGACCGTGTTATTTCTGATATTTCTGCTCTTTATTTTCTGGATCGCCAATTTGAGCGGCATTAAACAAAAACCTCCCGTCTCCGCGGGCAAAATCGTGCCGGCGGAAAGTGCGGCATGAATATATTGATAAAAACCCTGGGCTTCAGTCTCGCGCTGATCCTGACATTTACCGCCGTGAGTTACGTGCTTCCGCAGATGAAGGGCGAGGCGCCGGTGGAGAAAGAGATGGATGTGGGGGCATTGACCATGGATTCCTTCATTGCCATGGGAAAGGATTTATACCAGGGGAAGGGGACCTGCACGCTGTGCCACAATCAGCTCGGCCGGGCGCCCGACCTCCTGGCGCTCAATGTGGAAAAGACATCGTTGGAGCGGTTGGCGGATTCCCGCTACCAGGGCAAGGCCAAGAACACAGAAGGCTATCTGCGCGAGTCCATGCTGGAGCCGAATATTTATGTCGTCAAGGGGTTCGGTAAGAAGGGCACCAACGATGCCGAGTCGCCCATGCCCGCCATCGACAAGCCCCCCGCCCAACTCTCCCAGGTGGAAATCGACGCCATCATCGCCTTTCTGCAGCACAAGGATGGCAACAAGGTGACCGTGGCGCTGCCAACGAAAACTTCTTTGCCCGCGGCGGCGGAGGAAAAAACCGCGCCGGCCAAACCCGCGCTTGCGCAAAGCCCCGAGGAGGCGATCGCAAAATTCGGTTGCGCCGCCTGTCATTCCATTCTGAAGACGGAATCAACGGTCGGACCGAACCTGAACGACGTCGGCAAGCGGCTAAGCATCGCCCAGATCCGGGAGAGCATCATCGCGCCGGGCACGGTGATCGCCGAGGGTTATCCGCCCATCATGCCCGATCTTTCCGAAAAGATGACGACAAAAGAATTGGAAATTATGGCGCAATTTCTGGCGCAACAAAAAACCAAGACGCAACCGTGAATTGGAAGATATCCGCTTTTTGGCAGGCTGTTACCGTGGTTGTTTGCGCCTGGTTGATTTTCAACTGGGCCTTTCCGCCATTTATGCCGAGGTCATTGATGATCACCTTTATGGTCATCACGGTCATCGGTGTCATTCTTTACTTCTCCAGCGAGGATCGGCGTTGGAGCGAATTCAAGGCGCCGATCATCGCCACGCTGCGTGACGACGGCAAACAGACGCTGCGCTGGGCCTTGCTTATTTTCATACCGCTTTTGTTCGGCTATACCGCATACGATGCGGTGAAACCCTCGTTCGAAACCCCGATGGAGCTGCGTCAGGTCCATCCCGCCCCACCCGCCTCCCTACGGGTTTACGACAAAAGTTATGACCTGGCGACACTCGAGAACCCGCTGCGGTTAAAAATATTAGAACAACTCAACAGCAACCCGGATCTGGCGTGGGAGAATTACAAGAAGACAGTGCATGCGGGAAGTACGGTCTATTTCCGCAACTGCTTTTATTGCCACGGCGATCTCCTGGGGGGAGAGGGGCATTTCGCCAAGGGTTTCGATCCCCTCCCCACCGACTTCCGGGACGTGGGCACGATCGCGCAGCTGCAGGAGTCTTTCCTGTTCTGGCGCATCACCACCGGTGGGCCCGGATTGCCCCAGGGCGGGATGCCGTGGAAATCGGCCATGCCGGTTTGGCACGAGATGCTGAGCGAGGAGGAAGTCTGGCAGGTAATCACCTTTCTCTATGACTATGTGGAGCAAGTGCCGCGCATGTGGGATCAAGCAACCTCCAGGGCGGTCAGCGGGATGAAGGACAAGATCGCCTCAGAACGGGCCAAGATGACCAGCGAGGAGATCTACCAGTTTCGTTGCGCCGTGTGTCACGGCGAGGAAGGTGCGGGGGACGGGCCGGCGGCCGAGTTCCTCAACCCGCGGCCGCGGGATTTCACCCAAGGATTCTTGAAATACAAGACCTCGCCCGGTGCGCGTCCGCCGCGCGACGAGGATCTGTTCAACATTATTAAATATGGTTTGGTCGGTACCAGCATGCCGGGGTGGTCGGAGGTGCTGAGCGATGCGCAGATCAACGACCTGATTACGCTCATGAAGAGCTTCGATACCTCCTACACCTGGGCGCCAGTGGATGCCCCAGAGGAAGACTTTGACGAGGACGGCCGTTACCGGAAATCCGATTTCAAGGTCGTCACCGAACGGGAGCCGACCGACGGCCAGGTTCCCTACTCACCCGAATCCATCGCCCGGGGTAAGGAGGTGTTTGAGGAAAACTGCGAGAAATGTCACGGCGTCGGAGGCCGCGGTGACATCACTTCCGGCGAGTTCTTGGACGATGACTGGGGCTACCGCGTCTGGGCGCGCGACCTGACCAAGCCCTGGACCTGGCGGATAACCGAGGTAGGGTCCGGAAACGACAACAAGAACCGGGATGAAACGATCCGAAATATCTACACGCGCCTCTCGGTCGGCATACCGGGTACCCCGATGCCTGCGCATCGCGCCACCGAGGAGGGAGAGGAGGACTCGATCACCCTGGAGGACCGTTGGCATGTTGCTAACTACACCTATTCATTGCGTAGCAACCGTTCCGCGCCCGGCAAGAGCACGGTGATTGAAGGCGTGGAGGTGGCGAGCGAATTGCCCAAAAGCGTGGCGGATGAGGCCTGGCAGCAGGCGCCGGCCACCTCCTTTCGGTTGGTGCCCAATATCATAAAAGAGAAGCGCCTGTTCACGCCGCTCAATAATGCGATAACCGTGCAAGCCCTTTACAACGACCGCGAGATCGCCTTTTTGCTGGAGGTGAACGACCGCACCGACAGCCGCCCCGGCGGACCGGTGACCGAGCGTTTCCCAGATGGCGCGGACCGGACCGTGTATCCCGACGCTGTTGCGATCCAATTTCCAAAACAGGGTGCCTACTCGACGGCACCGGTTGAAAAACCCCTATACCGCCACGGGGACCCAGAACATCCCACCACCATCTGGTATTGGAACGCCGGCTCGGTGAAACCCGCGATTGAGCCGCGGGCCGTGCTACTGGATGCGACCGGTCCCGATACCAAGCTGATCACGCGTGCGAGTGGCAATGACCTTGCAGCGAGCGGCAAGTGGGAGGACGGCCGCTGGCGCGTGCTGATGAAACGCCCGCGTAACAGCAACGGCTTGCAGGACATGAGCTTTCCCAAAGGGCAATTCATCCCGGTGTCGTTTGCGAACTGGGATGGGAACAACGGCGAGATCGGCTCCAAACACACCATGACGACGTGGGTCTGGCTGCTACTGCCACCGGATATCGATTACACCCGGGTCTATGGCATCCCCCTGGGGACCATTGTGGGTAGCTTCCTGGCAGGTATCCTGTTGGTCCGGACCCAACGGCGAAAATAGTATTTGGACCTAACAGGGTGATGCAAAACTCTCTGTCACCCAGGCAACAGGCGTGGTCTAGCTATTCAACGTCAGGAAAATAGATGGTTTCTGGATGCCGACTTTCGTTGGCAGAGTAGCGAGCGTGACTATTTTTGAGTTTTGCATCACCCTGCTAACCGTTATATCCCGCTCTTGTTCCCACTGAAGATCCGGTGCTGCCGCGCCGCCTTGGTCACCGCCTCGATCAACTTCTCTTTTTCCACCGGCTTGACGAGATATTCGACGACGCCATCCTTCAAGAACTCCACGGCCAGGTTCATATCCGGGTAACCCGTCAGTACGATCACAGGAGTGGAAGAATATTCCCGGCGGAAATAGGCGACCGCTTCCACGCCGTTGATCTTGGGCATCCGGATATCGCAGATGATCACATCCACCGCCAAGGGATTGTCCAAGGCATTGAGGAGTTTGATCCCCTTTTCTCCGTTCTCTGCCTCTATCACCTCATAATCCGTTCCCCTGAGTTGGAGCCGGACTGTTTTACGGACCTCTTCCTCGTCATCGATAACTAGCACCTTGTGTAACATTCCAACCCCTCCTTTCAGTCTTCCGCCACAATGGGAAATAGGATCGTAAAGGTTGTCCCCACCCCTTCCTGGCTTTCTACGCGAATGTTTCCATCATACTTTTTGACAATCTGCTGCACAATATATAGTCCCAAGCCTTCTCCCTCGTCCGGTCCCTTGGTGGTAAAGAACGGATCGAAGATCTTCCCGAGGTTCTCCACCGGCATCCCTGAACCTCGATCCCGGACCTGTATCCGCACCCGGTTGTCCTCCCGGCGGCTGCTTATCTCCAGCACGCCCTTGCCATCCATCGCTTGAATGCCGTTGCGAATGATATTGAAAAACACCTGTTGAATCTCCTCCGGCTTCGCCAGAATCTCGGGAATCGGCACGGTGTCCTGACGTATCTCAATATCATCGCTCTCAAGTGAACGTCTGGCCACTTGAATGGCGGCAGAGATCGATGCGTTCACATCCACGTGCTGCAGATCATGTTTCCCGCTGGGCTGAGCATATCGAGACAGGTTCTTTACCGTTTCTGCAATTTGCTTACTATATTTGATGATGTCTTCGCTGTATTCGCGACACAGAGTGATGTCTTTCTCGCCCCTGATCGCCTCGGCCATCCCCAGTATGCAATAGAGTGGATTATTGATCTCGTGCCCGACGCCGCTGACCAATGTGCCGATCGCGGCCATCTTTTCCGTCTGGATGAGTTGCTCCATGACGCGTTCTTTTTCAAGTTGTGCCTCGTGGAGTTCACGCGTGCGTTCCGCGACCAGTTCCTCCAGATGTTCCTCGTGCCGCCGCAATCGATCTTCGATCGCCTTGCGTTGGGTAATATCGATGACGGTGGCGACCGCCAGCCGCCCTTCCTCGGTCTCGCCGGGGCGCAGGCCGATTTCGACCGGAAATATTCGCCCGTCCTTGCTTACCGCATCGAAATTCCGGCCCGCACCCATTGCGCGGGTTGCGGGGTTGGCGTTGAACGCGGCTCGGTGGTGCCGGTGGGCCTCCGCATCCTTCTTGGGAATCAAGATCTCGACGGGTTGGTCCAACAGTTCGTCCGCACCGTAACCGAACATTTCCAACAGCGCCCGATTGGCGAACACGATACGTCCGCTTTCGTCCGCCACCAGTATGCCGGACGGTGAGGCACGTACCGCCAGCCGAAGCAGCTCGTCGGAGACATCTTTCGGCTGCATCGGTTTCCTCATTGACAGGTCTTCTCAAATTAACGATCGTTACCCGTACGTGCTCCCTCCTCACCGCCAATGGATGGTGCCGCCCAAGACCCATTTGTCAGCCAGCTCAGCGCCGCACAACCCGGCAACCTTTTGAATTTGTTGGGTTCACGCCATACCTATAAACTCGCGGTCCGCGGCGCTGGGAACTCGGATCCCGATACGGTATCCAGCTCAAAGTTTGAGATTAATACTTAGTTCCGTGGTCTTTCCCGTCTCGATCACCACCGGCTGTTGGGATTCTCCCAATTTCTCATGCCAGATCTTGAGCTTATAGGTTCCAGGCGGAATATCCTTAATGGAGAAGTTTCCATTCTCGTCGGAGAGTACCGTGTAGGGGGTTTCAGCCACGACCCACCATCCCTCCATCCAGGAGTGAATATCGCATTTGGCCCGGACTGTCCCTGATCTTCTAATCTTATCCTCCGCCACAACCATCTTGGCGTCGGCCTTGATTTTCTTGTTGACGTTATAAATACCTTTGCTGACGGTATGGAAGTTATGCCCCACGGGATCGCTGTTTAACACCACCCCTTTGCTTTTCGGTTTGATTAACAACACACGCGGGACGAATCTGCACTTCTTTTGATCGTAAACGAATTCCTTAGGGAAGTCCCATTTTTTACCTGATTGAATGCCTTCAATGCTGAGTACGACATTCTTTATACCGCCGCTCTTGCTCACCAGTAAGGCTTCGGAAGGCCTGTCGGGACCGCAGGTCGCGACATCCTCATCGACCTTCATCATCTTGGGAGGAGGCGGTGTACCTTTGAAAATGACCCGGCCATATACCGTGCCGCCATTCTTCACGCCGCCCGCCTGCACCGCATATTCAGCCGCCTCTGCGGCATTGACTCCGAGGATAAACAAACAGATTGGAATAAGAATAGCCCATCGTACTTGTTTCATTTGACAGCTCCTTAAGTAAACCTTGGAAAACGTCTCATTCGATCGTGAGCTCCATCCATTGCGAAACGGATTTCTGCCCATTGCGGTCTCCGGCATCGCCATCCCACGCGGCAATGGCGACGGGGAGAATTTTTCTTTGGCGCAGCGCCGGGGCCGAATCAAGCGTCTGTCGCATGACCACCACCCACACGCCGTTGCGCCATACGCCGCGTCCTTCCACGGTCTGATCCGTGGCCGACAAACTTGTTAAAGTGCCGAATCCCTTTGCCGCCAGCACCTCGACGGGCGTACTGTGTTGGCGGGTCGAGAGGGGATTGGCCGCCGCGAGACCGGCAAGGTATATCCTATCGCTGGTGTGGTCGGCCGGTGATGTCATCCGGTCCATGGTGACACCGTATTTCTGTACGACGTCGCGAAAACCTTTCTTCATATCGGCTTCCCAATCTGCCTTCCAATGCCAGATCGTTACCACATCCTTGTCATCCCCCATACCGATAAAGGGGATGCCGACGTAATCGCTTGGCTTCCCCTGCGGGATATACTGCATCGCGATCCCATCGCGGAAATCCCGCGGTCTGATGACTTCGTCATTCCCTCTGATGTCGCGCCATTCGAATCGGAATGCGGCCATCTTCGGACCGATCACGGTTTGCACCTTCACGGAGTCCACCCAAGTGTCCCTGGCCCAAAGCGGACGCAGCGGGACGACCGTCGCGGGCGACTGCTTCCATACGGGATCATCACTATCAAGGGGCGGATCGACCGACGCCTTCACGGCGCGCAAGGTCGGCGTGCTCTCGGGCGCGGTAGTTTTCGTACCCGCGGGCGAAAGCGACTGGATGTAATGGACCAATTGCCAACGTTGCTTTTCTGTCAGTTCATCAATAAATGACGGCATCGGCGTCCCATCGAGACCGGTCATGAAGGTGCGGTAGATATCCTGGGGCGCGGCGCCGCCTTTCATCAGGCCGGGGCCACGGGTGAAATCGTAGGGACGGATCGGGCGCTCCCAATCGTCCGTAAGTTTTGCGGCCGATGGCCCGTCGCCCCTGCCCCGTGGACCGTGACACTTATTGCACTCCATCTCCTTGTACACCTTACGTCCGGCCTGCACGCTTTCTTTGGTCAACCGCGGCGGAGACTTGATGGCAATCGGCGGCTCCATCGCGCCCTGGTCCGCGAAGATATCCGAGAAAGATTTCACGTATTTGATAACGTCCGTGAGTTCTTTTTCCGACAGGCGGTCCCAGGGAGGCATGGACGTGCCGGGTACGCCGTGCTTCAACGTGCGCAGCAGATCCTGGTCGGTCGGCGGCGAACCCGTCGGCGTACTCCGGAACTTGTACACGCCGCGGGTAAAATCCCGTGGTTTCGGCGACAGCAGATAAGCCGCGGGGCCGTCGCCATCGCCTTTTTCGCCGTGACAGGCGGTACAATGTCGCTGATAGAGTTTCTCCACCTCCTGACCGGCCGCCAGAGCGGTCGCAGAGGACAGAAAGAGCCCCGCCATTACTAGTATTGAAAGTATGGTTCGCCGCATGATTCTTTCTCTCGTGATTACTCGAAATTTGGTTCGGTCGTTAATGCGCATGTCTCGCACCCTTTGGCATCGCCCTCCTCGACTGAGGCAAGGACGTTAACAGCGGTAAGGGTGGTGGGTGGAGCAATGCCAAGGACCCCTCGTTCGGCGGGGACAAATGCCGCCAGGAAGGCGCCGATCGCGCCTTGAAAACTTTTCGGCGGCGAGGTCAGGTCCCGTTCATCCCTGATCCCATCCGCCTTCTGGCGCAGCGCCAGGGCGAACGCAGTTGTCCACCAGGCCAAATGATCCCGAAAAAAGCTGACTTGAGCGTCCCGGCAGAGGCTCGCGTTGTCTTCGTCTCCCTGCTCCCAGGCATAGAGGGTCTTGGTGTTCAGCCAGGCCATAAATTCCAGCTCAAGGGCGATGTGGTCGTGCCGTTCAGGGGATTGATGGGAGGGCTCCAATCCAAAGGCGCGATAATAACCGGCGATGTCTCCCAGTTGCTGGGAACGATAAACCGAGAAGGTCTGGGGACAATATTCTGTTTCGTAAGGGGGGCACTCTCTGGAAACGAGGAGACCAAAAACACGGTCGAATTCTTCTCTAAAGTCCTCTTTAGGTTGCCGAAGAAAGGAGATGAGTGGCGCAAGATCCAGCGCCTCCAAGGCGATCTCGCCAGGCGCCAGGCTATCGGGAAAGGCCCGAGGATCTTTTTGAATGGCCGCGACAGCCGCCTGAGCCAGTTCCTGGAAACCCGGATCGAGCAGCCGTGCCGACCTTTCAGGCTGCGGCTTCAAGGTAGCCAGGGAAAGGAATTGGTAAACGGTTACTCTGGCTCGATCAAGGACATGGATGCCCTCATTCGACCCCGCGCCGGCCTGATTCATTTTCTTTTCATTCGTTGCAGAAGCGGACAGATTCATACCGCGCACCGGCACGTCAATAGAGCGCTAAATGGAGTTGACATGATTCTTCGGCCGTTCGAAGGTAGGCTCTTCGACCGTGATGCGAACAATTTCCTGGCCCTGTTTGTTGTAACCGATAACGGTATCATTGAATATCTCCTGAACCGCCTTCTTCCCGGATGGCAGTGTGTTTTCGATCTCGGCAACCTTTTTGCCTTTGTCGATCTTGAACTTGAAAATGACCTTCTGCGTGGCGCGAAACAGCTGAAGCACCGCCAGCAGTTCCCGGTCGGGATTGGAGTATTGTTCAATGGCCTTCTCGACACCGGGGCCGAACATCTGCACCAGGTAGCCGCGTGGCACCCAGCGCGGCGGGATGTAATAGCCATTCGGCTCGGTGCCGAACTGGGGATAGAGCGGTAGCGCGATTTCGCGCTCGCGCACAAGATAATTTATCGGATTGTCCGGATCCTTCGCCCATTTTCCGTCCGCGGTCTTCTTCACCAGCCCCTGAAGGCGGATCTTGCCCACGCAGGCGGTCATGCAACGCGTTTCCAACGGGGATTTGTCTTCGCTCAGGGTCGGGTCCTTGCCTTCGATGCGCGGATAGCAGGCGATGCACTTTTCGCTGATCCGGGTGGTCGAGTTGTACATGGGCTTTTTGTACGGACAGGCCTCCACGCACTTGCGGTATCCCCGGCAGCGCTCCTGGTCGATCAGAACGATGCCGTCTTCGGGCCGTTTATAGATGGCGTTACGAGGACAGGCAGCCAGACACGCGGGGTAGGTGCAATGGTTGCAAAGGCGTTGCAGATAGAAGAACCACACCCGGTGCTCGGGCAACTCGGCGGAATAGCCCCACTGATCCTTTCCCCGGATCTTTCCCGTGGCGGTCTCTTCGTGGATGTTGGGGCTTGTCCATTCCTCTTCGGCGGGGATATAGCCCAGGGCGCGCATGGACCCATCGGCGGAAAGATGGTTTTGGGCGGCCTCGAAAATGGTTTTACCCTTGAATTCGCCGTAGGGATTTTCCGGGGACTTCTCTTTAGTTCGCCACACCTGCCCATCGGGATCTTCCTTTGCGAGCATCGCCAAAAGCTTGGCGTCCCAATTGTGTGGATAGCCGCCATAGGGCTTGCTCTCCACGTTGTTCCACCACATGTATTCCTGTCCCTTGGCGAAGGTCCAGGTGGACTTGCAGGCCATGGTACAAGTCTGACAGGCGATGCAGCGGTTGATGTTGAACACAAAGGCGAACTGCCATTGTGGATGCGCTTCCTCGTGCGGATAACTCATCCCTCGCCCGAGCTGCCAGTTATAAACGTTAGCCATAGTCACGATCTCTCTGCAAGGTTATTTCGGTTTTCTTTCGACGAAATGCAATGTTTGCGTCGGTTGGGCCTCGCTGACCTTGAAATGAAAGACGCCACACCGCTGTAAGGTCTGTTCGATGCATTCGTGGACGGCTTCGCGGCCTAATTGTTTTGCCAAGCCATGCGACGCCAGAAAAAACGGGTTCTCGAACAGCCGCGCAATCTGATTTGCATTCCAACCCATGCGGGCGAACTCCTCGATCAGGCACTGCAGCATCACGCGTTGATCCCCCGCCACCGACTCGGCCTGCATTTGCATCGGATCATCCGGCTCGGAGGGCTTTGGCGATCCGGTACCGACCGCCCCGGAGTCTTTTGAATAAGTCATCGCCGGTTACGCCTCTTTAATGAAACCGCCGGCGAGATACCTGCGCATCGCTTCGGATTCGGTTCCCGGTGAGTGTCCCGTGGTCGCGGGTTGCCAAACACCCTTGCCATTAAGCCCACCGTCTTCCGCTTTGGTGATACGGACAAGTGTCTCTTTGGGAACCGTGTTGACGCCGTGGTTGTCGACCGCGAAACCGAATACGAATCTCATCGCCCCGGTATCCTTGTGGAACAGGGTATCGGTCTGGTGCATGGGCATAAGCCAGCTTCGGGTAATGCTTTGGTGTGAGCCATAACGGTAATTGGACTGATAACCGGTATCCTTGGCCAGGGCGCGGCCGTCCGGCCGGCTCTCGTGAGCCTTGACGGTGCGTTCGGTGCCAATCCACCCGGTGTGTTTCATAATCGTCATGGCGTAGGGCAGGGATGGGTTAAACTTGAGCCTCACCAAACAACGGAACGCCCGGGAGCGAAAGTTCTCCTTGCTCATCTTCCAGCCGACATAGGGACGATCGGCGGGATTGGCATCGACATAGACGTAATCGCCCTCTTTGAAACCACTGTCCTTGGCCGCTTGGGGGTTCATCTGAATCTGCCGGTCACTGACTCCGGGGGCGCGTTTGTCCTTGCGGTAGGGATCGCTGAAACTGGTACTCCAGATCCAGTTCCAGTCCACGGTGGACCAGGAGGAGTGGGTGGTGTGCCGGCTCTTGGGCGTCGAGCAGAAGAAGCGGTATCCCTGCGCCCACAGCGGATTAACGGTTTTCTTGACCTTACTCCACGGCATCTTGACGTTGCGCACGGTCCGCAGATCCGCATCCATCGCATCCAGGGGAATTCCATAGTTATTGGGACGGATGTAGGGACTGCTCGAGACAATGACATTGGGAAGATAAGGCGTTGCCTCAGTCCCTTCCCGGTGGACCATCAGGTTCTCTCCGTACTCGATGGCCTCAGGCAGATCGCAATAGGCGGACATCCGGCCGTGATCCGTATAGAACGGTATACTGTCATTAAGCTGTTCGTAAAACGGCACCCGCGGGTAGGTACGGAACAACATCAGGGCCGCCCCCGGTTCCCCGCCGTACTCACCTTTGAGTATCTTATCGAGCTGGTAGGGACCGTCTTTGCCACGGGTCGTGGTGCAGTTGTCCAGCACCCGCTGAATATAAACCCCGGCCTTCTTCTCGGTGATGTATTTCCAATAGTCGGCAAAGCGGCGGTCACCGGTGGTCTTGGTCAGGGCGCGGCCCACGCCGGCGAAGATTTCGGCATCGTCCTTGGAGTCGTGGACCGGCTTGATGCCGTTGCCGCCCCAGACCTGGAGGAAGGGGTTGGAACAGGAGCCGCCGATCTCCAGGTCCTGGAACTCGACCCAGGAGTTGGCCGGCAGCACGATATCCGAGTACTCCGCCGAGGCGGTCCATTCCACCTGCTGATCGACGATCATATCGATCTTGGGAAAGACGTTGACGATCAGGTGGTAGACCCACTTGGCCTGATTGATCAGGTTGGCATTGTTGTACCACATGAGCTTGGTGGGGGTCGGCATATGGGTTTTGCCGGTGAAGACCTTCCGACCCTTGGGGGTGTCAACGATTAGCGGCGTTTCACCGTGACCCCAGAAGGCCACGTCTTCACCATAGGTGTAGTTGTGCAGGTGCTCGTGATGATCCATGCGAACCTTTTCATCGAGCACCGGTTGGAAGGGGTTCTCGTGGCTGTAAGAACCGACGCCGGGTCCGCTCCAGGATGAGGCCTGAAACAGCGCACCTTTATAGTTTCCGGCCCAGGTAAAGACGCCGGCGCCATGCTTACCGAAGTTCCCGGTTAACATTAACGGCAGATGGCAGGCCCGATTGTGCAGGGTGCCATGGAAATAATGGTTGGTGCCCTCGCCGTGGTGGAGGGATACCGGATGGCCGGCCTTGCTGGTCTCCCAGATGTCCCGCGCCAGGCGCTCCACAAGTTTGGGATCGGCGCC
This sequence comes from Sulfuricaulis sp., assembly GCA_024654125.1. Classification (GTDB taxonomy): domain Bacteria; phylum Pseudomonadota; class Gammaproteobacteria; order Acidiferrobacterales; family Sulfurifustaceae; genus Sulfuricaulis. The sequence goes on from JANLIC010000007.1 coordinate 38,663, forward strand.
GCTGATCTCTTCCACGGTTTTAAGGTCGTAGTCCTTGAGATGACGCTTATACATCTCATAGGCCGGCATCACCTCAACATCTTTGCCGTCCACCGTCCGCACCTTGAAGACACCGGTGAGGGCGGCATTCATATTCGCCTTGTCACCCACTTCCTCACGGCTGATGGCGACCACTTGGCCCGCCTTGGCGTCCCAGATGGTGAAATCACCAATCCGTTCCCGCTGCTTATCCGTCAGGCCCTGGATCTTATAAGAGGGGCCGTCGCGCAGGTCCTTGGCTTTGTATCCCCGAATGACGTCTTCGGGCCGTAAACGGCGCAGCGTATCGGTACGTACCAACAGCGGGAAGTCGGTGAACTGCTTCACGAATTTCTTATCGACCCAGTCGTTGTCCATCAGGATCTTGGTGATCGCCAGTAGCACCGAGGTGTCAGAGAGTCCGGGCCGGGTCCCGATCCAATAATTGGCCTTGGCCGAGGGCGCGTTATAGTCGGGGGTGATAGTGACAATCTTGCCGCCGCGCTCCATGATCTCGTTGAGCCAGTGTGACTCCGGCATCTTGTTCTCGACGAGGTTCTTGCCCACCTGGATGGTGAGCTTGGAAAAGCGCAGGTCGGACATATCGATGTCGGAGGTCTGCAAGCCGTGAACGAACGGCTGACCCGGGGCCTGGTCGCCGCGCCAGGTATATTCCGTCCACTCGCGCGAGCCCTGGGCCTGTTCAGGCGTCGCACCACGGGCGTGATGATCGACCAGGGCCATCATGTTGGCAAAACGAAACAGGCCGAATTTACCGATTACCCCATGCAGCGGAAGCGACGACCCGATCTTCATGGTGCGCGTGCCCGCGCCGTGCCAATGTTCCAGCATTTCCTTTTCGTAGCCGTCCTTCATAAGCCGGCGCTTGCCTTCGTCGCCGCTGTAGGTTCGGCCCACGGCCAGCAGGCCCCGGGCGCAGTAATCCGACACCTCTTCCCAGGAAACGCGTACGAAGGTGTCATTGCCACGATCGTCAAACTTGTATTTTGACCGCAATTCGGGATTGTCGGAGAGCGAGGGAAAATCGGCATCGGCCCAGGCCTTCCATCCTTTTCGAATCACCGGCCCGCTAAGACGATACGGGCCGTAGACCCGGCGCTGAAACGTATAGCCCTTCAGGCACCCGCGGGGATTCCAGGATTGGGTGGTCTTATTACCATAGAGATCGCCGCAGCGATCGTGATCGTAATTTTGCTCGCTGCGGATCATGACCCCGTTGCGGACAAATGCCCGCATGCGGCACATATGGGTATCGTTCGGCGCGCAGATCCAGGTGAAACTGTTATCGTAACGGTATTGATCCAGGTAGACCTTTTCCCATCCGCGGTTTGGATAGTGTTTTAAGGGATTGTCGATACTGGGAACCGCCACCAGTGACGCCAGCACATCTTTGCAGCTGAGGGCCGTCGCCACGCCCGCGGTCCCCGCCGTCAGGAGTTGCAGGAATCGACGCCGGCTGAGATCTAATTGGTTATTCGCGGCGTCCCCCTTGCCAGAAGCGGGGACCTCTTTCGGCTGATTTTCGTCTGACATCGTATTCGCACCTCACTGTTTCGTGGTGTTAAACTTTATTCTTGCCGCCTTCATCATCCGGTCCTTATCCGATCCTTACGGATGAAGGTAAAAAAAACTACCACGTGCCGGTGACAATCCAGTAACACTCAGCATTACCGTTCCCTCCGTTGAAACTTTTCTCACCCTTGCGCCTTTAATAATGACGGCGGGCTGGGTTCGACATGCCCGCCGATAGTCGCCGGGCATCGCCGCCAGGTGTTACTGAATTGTCACCAAGCTGTGGTAGTAACTGTGCACAGCCCCTGGAGGAGCGGAGATAATTCATCTTGGAATCGTTCGTTGCGCGGGTCTGGCTGGAGTACGGGCAAAATGGGGAACCGATATGGCGCGGGCATGTCCGGCATGTCCAGAGCAGCCGCGAGGCCTACTTTCAAGACCTGCGGGAAATGAGCAAATTTCTGGAGCAAGTGAGTGACGTGCCCGGGCCTTTGACCGAGCGGACGACGGAGGCGCGAGGGGGCGGCGATTCCCCATCTCAACGGCGCCGGAGGTAGGAAACGAAACAGTCGAGGGACGAATCACGACCGGTCGGGCACATACATGCGCGCGCTTTCCGCGGCGGGATGGAAACAGGTGTGCCGAAACCCGTATGCCTATGACCGGGCCTTCAAGAGATACTTAAATTAGCCCGACACGGCCGGTGGCAACCACGACAAGAAAACTTTTTGCGACAGACTCGAAATCGGAATTAAGACGGTTCATGCGTCTTACCCCGTTCGACTATGTCGTGCTCGCCGGTGGTTTGATCAACTTGATTGTGATGTGCCTGATAATTATTCATTGGATCTGGCGCTGAGGTTAGAAAGGTCATGAATGCCAAAACATTTACAAAAACAGAAAAACAAGAATACCAGGAGGCCCGGCTACCCAGCTATCAATCGATATTGCTGGCCACCGATTCGTCGGATCATGCCAATCGCGGTCTCAGCGATGCGATCGTGCTCGCCAAGCAGTTTGGCGCCAACATTACGGCCACCCATGTGTATGCGGCCAAGATGCATGATTTACGTTTCCGGCATATGGAAGGCGGCCTGCCGGAGAAATTCCGTCAGGAGCATGAACTGGAACGACAACGGGACGTGCATGACGATCTTATTACGCGCGGCCTATCCATTATATCCGACTCTTACCTGGACCGGGTCGCCCACGCCTGTAACGAATCCGCCGTCCCATTGACGCGTTGTGTGCTGGAAGGAAAAAATTATCGAGCCTTGGTGACGGAAACCAACAGCAGTCACTACGACCTGCTCATCATGGGCGCGCTCGGACTCGGTGCGGTGGAAGGCAGTCGCCTCGGTACGGTTTGTCAACGCGTTGCGCGACGGACAGACATTGATACCTTGGTCATAAAAGAGCCAAGCCGTTCTATCGCCGAAGGACCCGTCGTGGTGGCGGTAGACGGCTCGCCCAAGGCCTACGGCGGGCTGTTAACGGCCTTGTCCCTGGCGCAACAGCGGAAGCTACCGGTAACGGTCGTCGCGGCATTCGATCCGTACTTTCATTATGTCGCGTTTAACCGTATCGCCGGCGTGCTCTCCGAAGAGGCGGGCAAGGTGTTCCGATTCAAGGAGCAAGAAAAGCTGCACGAGGAGATCATCGATTCCGGCCTGGCCAAGATCTACCAAGGCCACCTGGATGTCGCGGTCACCGTCGCCCGGGAACACGGCATGGACGTCGAGCCGGTGCTGCTGGCCGGCAAGCCCCATGACGCCATTGCCAAATACCTGCGCCAGGTCAATCCCGCCCTGCTGGTGATCGGCAAAACCGGCATCCACGCCGACCCCGGCCTGGACATCGGCGGTAATGCCGAGAACCTGCTCTACGACGCGGACTGCGCCGTACTGCTCAGCCAACGTGAATATCGGCCGCGCGTCGACGTGGTGGCCGATGTGACCACCTCCTGGACCCATGAAGCGGAACACGCCATGCAAAAGGTGCCAGCGTTCGTGCGCAATATGGCGCGCATGGCCATACTACGTTACGCCCAGGAGCGCGGGCACACCGTGATCACCGAAAAAATCGTCGAACAAGCTACCGCTGAGCTGTGTCCAGGTCATGCCAAGCAGGCCATGGCCGAGATCGTGGCTAAAAAAATGGGGTCGGAGTCGACTAACCCGGAACCACCTATCAACTCTGATTCCACCGAATCGGTTATCGACTCCGACCCCATTTTTTCTGATATTTCCAAACCGGAGGTGGGTGCGCCGATGGTATGGAGCGACGCGGCGATGGCATTGTTGGAAACCGTGGCGAATCACGCCATACGCCAGAATCTGCGTCAACGCGCCGAGAAGAAAGCGCGGACCGATGGCAGCAGCTGTGTACGACCGGAACATATCGACCATTTTCTGCCGAAAGCTGACGGCACCAAGGCAACCCAAGAACCGCTAATGGATCCGGGCAGCGGCCCTGTCAACCCTGAGGATGTCGGTAGCCCGAAACCGAATACGCAAAGCGCGTTTCATTGGCACGCCGCTGCCCTCGCGCGCGTGATGCGAATCCCCAAGGGGTTCATGCGCGACGCCTCGTGCGTCCACATTGAACAGCACGCCCGTGAGCACGGACTCACGGAAATCACCTTGGATGTCGCGGAACAAGGTCTGGCCGAAGCCCGAAAGGTCATGCAAGCCACGATGCGCGCCAATCACGAATTGCTTTCCAGCAACACGGCGGTGTCCGGGCAGAGCAGGTGCCCGTTTTCCAAGCGCGCCGAAGGCACTGCACAAGGCCCGGTCATGCCCTGGTCGGAGGGGGCAGAGACACAGTTAACGAACGTGCCATTGGGCTTTTGCCGCGACATGACGCGCAAGGCGGCCGAAACCATCGCCGCGCAAAGCGGCAAGACCGAAATTGACGAGCCGTTCGTGCAGAAGCTGATCAAGACCTTTGAGGCGGGCTCAAGCGCAGCGCACGAAACGATGCCTTGGGACGACGCCGCGCGCGGGCGTATCGCCAAGGCGCCGGACATGATCCGCGGCATGCTGATCAAAGAGATCGAGGCATGGACCAGACGCCACAACATGAAACACGTCAATGAAGATGCGGTCCGGGCCGTGAAGCAGCTGTGGCAACAGAAAGGCCAGTTCCACCTCGACCCTGACGACCCACGTTCGCAGTAAGACGAATGGAAGGATTTAACGCACATGCAGCGCCAACGATAACCGGGAAAGGCGCTGTCCATGATCTTTACCTGCTGGCCATAAACCTGACCCGCCGTTGCAACCTGCGTTGTCCGCACTGTTATCTGGACGCAGGCACGCTGCGCGACGGATCACAGGACGAACTGCGCACCACCGAGGTTCAGGAATTACTGAATGACGTCGCCAGCCGCAGCAACGAAACCATGGTGGTGCTGACCGGCGGGGAGCCTTTGCTGCGGATGGACCTCGAGGACATCATCGCCTTTGGTGCGGAACGCGGGCTGGCGATGGTGGTGGGTACCAATGGCACCGCGCTCACGGACCGCCGGGTCCGATCGCTCAAACAGGCGGGCGCCCTGGGGGTCGGTATCAGTCTGGATTCGCTCGATGAAACCTACCACGATCACTTCCGCGGCCTGGCGGGAAGCTGGCAAAAAACCCTGGCGGGGATCGAGGCCTGCCGTCGTCACGCGCTGTCTTTCCAAATCCATTTTTCCATTACCGACGCCAACGCCCACGAACTGCCGGCCATGATCGACTTCGCCCGCGCCTGCGGCGCTCGCGTATTGAATATTTTTTTCTTGGTGTGCACCGGCCGCGGGGAGTCGATGTCCGATATCTCGCCGCTCCGCTGTGAACAGGTGCTGCGCGCATTGGTCGCCGCGCAATCGCAACACACCGATATAATCATCCGCGCCCGCTGCGCGCCCCATTTCAAACGCATCGCCCATCAACACGACCCGGACTCGCGCCTGAATCGCATCAGCGGCAGGGACGGCGATGGCTGTATCGCCGGCATCCATTACTGCCGCATAACCCCGGAGGGTGGCGTCACTGCCTGCCCTTACATCCCGGACGAAGCAGGCAATGTTCGTCAACAACGCCTCCTGGACATCTGGGATCACGGATCCGAATTCCAACGCCTGCGCGTGCCGGTGCTGCGCGGCAAGTGTGGCGACTGCGAATACCATCTGTTGTGCGGCGGCTGCCGCGCGCGGCCGCGGGCCTTGGACGGCGATCTCATGGGCGCCGACCCGTTGTGCGCCTACGTGCCTAAGGGAGGCCGCGCGATCGTTCCGCTGTCCGATATCGAAGGCCCATGCATACACTGGGACAGCGAGGCCAGCCTACGGCTAGCGCGCGTTCCGGCGTTCCTGCGCCGGCTAATCAAAAAACGCGCAGAGGCCTATGTCGCCGCGCTTGGCGAGGCCTTGGTAACCGCGGACCATCTGGCCACCTTGTCGGCACGGCGTTTTGGCGGCAACGGCCCGAAGCGACCCGGCTTTTTTAAGGAGCCACAAAAATGACCGGCATCGACGTCCTGGTGGTAGGCGGTGGGATCTCGGGTCTGTCCAGCGCTTGGTGGCTGGCCCGCGCCGGGTTTTCGGTGGAGGTATGGGAGGCCGGAGATCGCCCAGGCGGGAAAATCTTAAGCCAACGCCAAGACGGCTATCTTACGGAACGTGCGGCGGCGATGGTCATGAACTTCCGCCCCGAGGTCGTTGAGTTGGTGCGCGAAGCCGGTCTGGAACCGGCCAAAACCAAACGTTCGCCGGCTGCCGCGGCACGTCGCTACTTGTTGCATCAGGGACGACTGGAAAGCCTGCCCATGCGTCTTGGGGCGTTCATGACCTCCCCGCTGTGGAGCCTGCGCGGCAAGCTGCGCATGCTGGCAGAACCCTTTATTCCAGCGAGCGGCGATGAAAATGAAAGCGTGAGTCAATTCATCACCCGACGTCTGGGCCGGGAAGTACTGGAAAAAGCCATGGAACCGTTCGTGGCCGGGACCCTGGCGGCTGACCCCGACCGGGCCTGCGCCGCGTCTACGCTTCCCCGGCTTACTGCGCTGGAACGACGTTACGGCAGCATCACCGCCGGCATTGTGGCGAACCGCCTGCTGCACCGGCGCCAGGGCTGTGTCACCGATACGTTTTCATTCCAGGGCGGCATGAATACCCTAATAAATAATCTGGCCCGAACCCATGGGGTCCAGTTGTACACCCGCCACACCGTCCAGGAGCTGGTCCGCGAGCAAACCGGCTGGCGGGTGACGGCCATGACACCGGCGGGTGAACGGTCCCTGCAGGTGCCCCGGGTCGTGCTTGCGACCCCCGCCCCCGCGGCGGCCTCGTTGCTTGCAGGCTTGGATGCGGAGTTGGCTGACCTGCTGCGCGGGATCCGCTACGCGCCGGTTACCGTAGTGCATCTGGGGCTGGATCGGGCCAGCGTGCAGCATCCGTTGGACGGTACCGGGTTTCTGGTCCCCAGGCAGGAAGGCCGGCATCTGACGGGCAACCTGTGGATGAGCACCCTGTTCCCGAACCGGGCGCCCGCGGGCAAGGTTCTGTTGTGCGCCTACCTCGGGGGCGCGCGCTCACCCGAGGTACGGGACTGGGACGATAATCATATCGTGGCCGAGACATTACGCGCGCTGCGCAAATATCTGGGGCTCAAGGCCGAACCGGAGATGGTCCGCATCGATCGACACCCGCAGGCCTTGCCTCTCTATCACGGCGCCTACCAAGCGCGCATGCAGGCGATCGGAGCCCGCCTAAGCAAATTCTCGGGGCTTTACTTGGAGGCCAACTACCAAGGCGGGGTGTCGGTGCGCGACCGCATTGCCCGTGGCCGTACACTGGCAAAGCAGATCCAGGCAGCGGAGCGCCACGCGCCTGGCCGCCTTGCACCTCTCGCTCTTCCGGCTCTGGGGCCAGACGGCTGAGGCCCGGCCCGTGCCATGACTACCCGGGAACGGGCCAGTGATAACAAAATCACGGAGGGGTTACACTCCTGATGTATCGTTGTGACGGTATTCTCTTCTTTGACGTTGATTACCAGGGGAGTTTTGCATGGGTAACGCGGCGGGGCGTCAAACGACATTCCCGAGGGTAGGCGCATGGATGCGCACTCTCGCCAGCGTACGGAGCGCGCGCGGCACGGCGCCGCGTACGAATCCCAAGCAATCTGTTTTTTCTGGTATGTACCGGCCGCGGCGTTACCCAGACGGATCTTTCCGCGGCGGCTTACGAGGAGACGCTGTGCGACATAGACCGGTTGCAACGGGAACGACCGTCGTTAAGGATTCGCGCGCGCTGCGCGCCCTACATGCATGCGGCGCGTGCGGGGGTTGCACGTGGGTGAACAGGGCGAGGGTTATGCCGAGTGGCCCAGCGCCTGCCTGGCTGGGAGAAAATATTTTCGTATTACACCGCAGGGGACCGTTACCCCTTGCCCCTACCTGCCTGGAACCGTTGGCGATTTGCGTACCCAGACGTTGCGGGGAGTCTGGGAGCAAAACGTTGAACTACAGCGTTTGCGCACGGAATATCCCGGCGGCAAGTGCGGGGCGTGCGATTATCGCCTGAGCTGCGGCGGCTGCCGCGCGCGCGCTTATGCCGCCTGCGGCGACATCATGGCCGAGGATCCGAAGTGTCCTTATATACCCGCCGCAGACGCCGGACCTGAAACCCGGATCGAGCCGGCGGCTCCGCCGCTCACGTGGACACCCGAGGCGCGTGCGCGGCTGACGCGCATCCCGGCATTTCTGCGCGGGGCGGATCCGGGCGCGACTCGAAGAGCGCGCGCGGGCGCAGGGGTTGAGCGAAATCGGCACTGAGTTTATGGCCGCCCACCGACCCGGATTCCTGACCGAAACGGTACACCATACCGGCGCGGTCATCGCGGGCGAGCCGATGCAGGACAAATGAAAGGATATCGGTAATCTCACGGTCTTATAATGTGTATCCAGATCGAGGCAGAGTCCGCGTTCCCTCGGCTGGGTGTGGAGCGTGCGCGGTGCGACTGTGTGTGAATCCCAAGTGTGTTTTTCCATAGCATAGGAGGAGTGAAATGAAAGATAGCAATGCGTTGATAAGAGCTGCACTGATAGGTCTCGTGGCAATGGGTGTCGGTGCGTTTACCATGACTGCTTCGGCTGGCAAAGCCGGCATGGAGAAGTGCGCCGGCATCGTCAAGGCCGGCAAGAACGACTGCGGCACCAGCGCCCATGCCTGCGCCGGCCAGTCCACGAAGAACGGCGACGCCCAGGAATGGGTCTACGTCCCGGTCGGCACCTGCGACAAGATCGTCGGCGCGAAAGTCGTGGCGGCGGCGCCGAAGAAGTAAGCCATGCCGCCGGGCCGGCGATGTTCGCCGGTGCCGGCGGCTCGTTGCGGCCATCCCACTATGCGTGTAACCGGTCTGGGCTTCGGTATTCTGGTCGTGGCGACGCTTAATCTTCTCGGCGCCGCCGCGGCCGGCGAGGCCGGGTCGCCGGGCTGGCGCGAATGGTCGCCGCAAGTGTTCGAGCAGGCCCGGCGCGAATCGCGATTGGTGCTGCTCGACGTGGTCGCCGAGTGGTGCCAGCTCTGCAAGAAAATGGATCTCACCGCCTATCGCGATCCGAAGGTGCTCGGGCTGATCGGACAACGTTATATCGCGGTTCGCGCCGACATCGATAAGGAACCGGAGATCAGGCAACGTTACGGCGACTACGGCGTGCCGGCGGTGGTCATCCTCGACGGCGGAGGCAACGAGATCATCAGGCGCCGGGGCTACCTCACGCCGGAATGGCTGTACTGGATGCTGGTGGCGGTGGCTGACAATCCCGACCCTGCGGCCCACCGCTAGTGTCGTGCCTCGCAAATAACTTTCTTAAGTTCGTAGCCTGGATGGAGCGCAGCGACAAAATCGTTGGGTGAGGCGGGGTCTTCGCGAACATAATGTATGTTCGCGCCGCCGAACGGGTGCGACGGGTTTGGTTGCACCCCGGGCAGCAACGTTGGACAGCCGAAGGCTGACCCGCAGGGCGGAGTCCAGGGACGGACTCCGCCAATCCAGGTAATCGCGAAGAAACCCCCGGATTGCGGCATGGCGTGCCTCCATCGGGCTACAAGAGGAGTAATTTTCGATTCGTGAATTATGTAATTTATTTCTGGGACACGACACTAGGATAAAGAACGATGGACCGGCGTACGTTTCTCATCCACTTCGGGGGCCTCGCGGCGGCACCAGCACTGTCGTCGCTGCTCACCGGCTGTGCCTCGCCGGTGCGCGAGGCACTTGCCCCGCCGCCCGGGTTTGACTGGCGAACGCTCGCGGCGGTGCAGGCGCACTTGCTGCCCTCCGAGTCCAGCGCGCCGGGCGCCCGCGAGATTCACGCCGAGGCGTATCTGCGCGGGGTGCTCGCCGACCCGAAACTCGCCCCCGCCGACCGCGCATTTCTGATCGATGGTGTGGAGTCGATCGGCAAACTCGCGCGCGGCATGACCGGCAAACATTTCGTCGAGTTATCGCACGATGAACGCGAAGCCGTTTTGCGCGGCTTCGGGGAGATGCCCGAGGGCGAGCGCTGGCTCGAAGAGATGCTCGGCTACCTGATGGAGGCGCTGCTCGGCGATCCGGTCTACGGTGGGAATCCGGACGGTGTCGGCTGGCAGTGGCTGGCGCACAACCCGGGTTTCCCGCGACCGCCGGCGGACAAGCGCTACTTTCTATTATGAGAGACGAGTTCGATATCTGCGTGATCGGCGGCGGCGCGGGTGGCGGTGTGGCGGCGTTCGCGCTGGCGCAGGCCGGTTACGACGTTGTCATCCTCGAAAAAGGGCCGTGGCTCACCGAGAAGGATTTCTACAAGGACGAGATCGCCTGCTGCCGTCGGCGCACGTACGTCCCCGACCTCAAGGACGAGCCGCATGTGATCGAGACGCGGGAGGAAGACGATCAGCCCTGGCGGGCGCGGCCGACGCCGGGGTCCGGCTGGGATTTCTGGAACGGCAACTGCGTCGGCGGCTCGTCGAATTTCATGAGCGGCTTTTTTCACCGATTGAAGCCGGTGGATTTCCAGCTGCGTTCGAGCTTCGGTCCGATCGAGGGCGCCAACGTCGTCGACTGGCCGATTTCTTATGATGATCTCGAACCTTATTATGCAAAGGTCGAGCGCGAAGTGGGCGTCTCGGGCCGGATCGTGCCACACCCGCAGCTCGAGCCGCGCAGCACGCCGGACTTTCCTTATCCGCCGACGCGCGAGCACCCGATCGCCGGGCTGATCGATGCGTCTTGCAAGAAGCTCGGTTACCACTCGATCCCCACCGCGCGCGCGATCCTGTCGCAGCCGGCCATGGGTCGCGGGAGTTGCAGCTACAACGGTTACTGCGGCAGTTACGGCTGCGCCACCGGCGCCAAGGGCGGCGCGCGTGCCGCGCTCATCGATCGCGCGGTGGCCGGCGGCCGCTGCGAGGTGCGCGCCCATAGTATGGTGGCAAGGCTCGTGAGCGACCGGACCGGCAAGGTCAGCGCGGCGGAGTACTTCGACAAAAACGGCGTGCGCCGGCGGGTGACCGCGCGCGTCTACGTGGTCGCCTGCCAGGCGATCGAAACCGCGCGGCTGTTGTTGCGTTCGACCGGCCCGCGTCATCCCCAGGGGCTCGCCAACGGCAGCGGCCAGGTCGGCAGGAACCTGTTGTTCGCCGCGGGTGGCGCCGGCTCCGGGCGATTGTCTTACAGGAAATTCGGCGAGTCGCTGCATGAGTTCGGTACTTTCGTCAATCGCGCGCTGCTGGATTGGTACGTGATCGACGACCCCGAATTCGGCCCACGTCAGAAAGGCGGAACGATAGACTTTGTGCATGCGCATCCCGCCCCGATCGCGCGCGCCACGAGCCAGCTGCGCCGCGGCGGCCGGCTCGTCTGGGGCGCGGAGCTCAAGCGCAACCTCGAGGCGCATTTCCGCGAGGGGCGCGACGTCAAGATCGAGGCCTTCTGCGACTGGCTGCCGCACGACGACTGTTACGTCACCCTCGATCCGCGCGTGAAAGACAAGTGGGGACTGCCGGTGGCGCGTGTGCGCGTGGATTTCCACCCGCACAATCTCCAGGTCGGCTGGTACCTCGCCGAGAAGGGCGCGCGGGTACTGAAAGAGTTGGGCGCCGAGGACGTGGTGTCCTTCGCCGTCGGTTCGCCGCCGACCAATCTCCAGGCCGGCGGTTGCCGTTTCGGGAAGGATCCGAAGACCTCGGTGCTGGATCCCGACTGCCGCGCGCACGAGGCGGAGAATCTGTTCGTCACCGACGGCAGCTTCATGCCCACGGCGGGCAGCGCGCCCTATACCTTCACGATCTACGCCAACGCCTTCCGCGTGGCCGACCGCATCAAGGCGCAGCTCGGCGGGAGCCGCGCATGACGGCGACGCTCGTCGATTCCTTCGGCCGGCGCATCGAGTACCTGCGCGTATCGGTCACCGACCGCTGCAACTATCGCTGCTTCTACTGCATGCCCGCGACGGGCGTAGCGTACGGGCGGCACGAGGAGTTCCTGCGCCACGAGGAAATGGCGCGACTGGTGCGGCTGTTCGCCGAGCTCGGCGTGCACAAGGTCAGACTCACCGGTGGCGAACCGTTGGTGCGCCGCGGTATCGTGGACCTCGCCGGCCTGATCGGCCGCATCCCCGGCATCACCGACCTGTCGTTGTCCACGAACGGCCATCTGCTGGAGCGTCACGCCGCAGCGCTGAAGGCCGCCGGCGTCGCGCGCGTGAACATCTCGCTCGATTCGCTCGACCCCGATACGTTCGCGCGGATCACCCGCGGCGGCGATCTCGGGCACGCATGGCGCGGCATCGAGGCGGCGCTGACGGTGGGGATGACGCCGGTCAAGCTCAACATGGTGGTGCTCAAGGGGATCAACGACCGCGAAATCGAGTCGATGCTGGATTTCGCGCTCGCGCGCGGCGCGCACCTGCGCTACATAGAAACCATGCCGGTAGGCGAGGCCGGCGCTCAAGGAATGGAACATTATTATTCGGCCGACGCCATCCTCGCACGCGTGCGCAAGAAAGCCAGCGCGGAGTTGATCCCAGTGAAGGGCGCGCCGGGCGCCGGGCCGGCGCGCTGTTACCGGATCGGCGCCGGGCCCGCGACCGTCGGGATCATCTCCGCGATCTCGCGCCACTTCTGCGAGGGCTGCAATCGCGTGCGCCTGACGGCTAAGGGGGAGTTGGTGCTTTGCCTGGGCCAGGACCAGCGCGTGTCGCTGGCCGCGGCGCTACGGACCGGCGCGTCGGACCTCGATCTCAAGGATCTTATCGCGGGCGCGATTGCGCAAAAACCGAAACGGCATCGCTTTGCCGGACAGGGTGCATGTCACCCCATTCATAAGATGTCGGTGCTGGGCGGGTAGGAGGCGAATTGTGGTCGAGGTCGGATATCCACGCCGGCTCGATGCGCCCCGCGAGCGCCTTGAGTTGACGCAGATAATCCCGGTTGAGCGGGTCGTGCGATCCGATGGAGAGGATACGCCGTGCATCGCGTCGTCAATCAACACCTCCGTCCGCGACAGACCTTTATCGGTGTGCTGCCGGGCGGTGTGTCGCAGGTAATCGTTGAGCTCGGGGTTGCCGTAGTCGAAGCCTTCCCGGTGGTGCCAGCGGCTTAGGGGCTCAATCCAGAGCATTCAGGGCCGAGCGCCGGTAGGCCGCGACCGCTTTCTTCAACCGCTTATTGGGCGCGGGCGGATTTTCCAAAGCCTTGAAAAACGCCTCCGCGTCGCGGCAGCTCAGGCGAACAAATCGCTCCCGCTCCAGCACCGCGTGTGCCTCCTTGAGCGCCGCCTGTACCACAAACTGGTCAACGTCGCGCCCGGTCGTTTCCGTCGATGTTACGACGCGGCACCTTGGAAAAGCTTCTGCTGTCAGCTTGAAATGAGAAAAAACCAGCAAGGCGTTTAAAACCGGATTTCTCTAGCACGTTGTTTTAAAAGAAAAACTGGGCGTCCCCAAGGGGATTCGTTACTTGTCCAAATGCTCAGATTGCCGATAGCCGCCTAAGTTAACAGCCACCCAGCAGCCTTGTTTATCCCCTCTTGGCTACTTGATAAAAACGACTGAAATTACACCGATTTGGTCGACACATGCTGGCCGCAGGTGCGTCGTCGGTACCGCGATTGTCTGGCGTCGGTTCTTTTCCTGTCCCCAAGGGGACCCGAACGTTATGCTGGTTCAACCAGTATAAGGTCGGCGTCCCCGCGGGGATTTGAACTCTATGCTGGTCGGCTGAGCCTGCCATGGGCCGCTTGAGTGCGCACACCTGCCGTTTTCTGACCGAACCAAGTAAGCAATGCCGGCCCAAGGTTGCTTCAAGCCGCGAAGCCGGGATTCCCGGCGGTTCCTTTAAGCTTTGGCACGTACGCCTTCTCCACGGAAACTACCTTTTTACCCCTCAGATATTCCGCGACGACGTCCCAGATCGGGCGCGTGCCGGCCGGATTCGGCTGCACGCTCGCCCAGCCGGCCACCTTGTATTTCCTGCCGGCCGTCAGCGGCTTGCCGCGCAGCGCAAGGTCCTGGATGCGCCGGCCGTGCGTCTGTTTGACGTCGAGCGTGTACGTGAGGCCGCCCACGCGCACCATGTCGCCGCCCTGCTGATAGTACGGATCGGGGTGATAGAGGTTATCGGCGATGTCCTCGAGGATGACCTTGATCTGCTCGCCGGTAAGTTCGTTGAGCGTCGCGGTCGCGTAGGTGATCGCGGTCTGGTCCATGACGTGCTCGAAGGTGATGGCGTCGCCGGGCAGGAGCGTCGAGCCCCAGCGGAAGCCCGGCGAGAATGCGATCTCGGCATTCTGCACGTCGAGCATGGCGTCGATGATCAGCTGGTCGAAGGTGCCGCTGAAGTTGCCGCGGCGGTACAGCAGCGACTCGGACACCGCCAGCTTCTCCCCGAGCTTCTGCTGGTACGGCGCGCGCACCTTGTCGATGTGGGCGGCCATCGCCGGATCGGGTGCGATCAGGTTCGAGAAGATCGGCAGCAGCTTGTAGCGGAAGTCGCGCAGCTTCCCGCCCCTGACGTCGAGGTCGAGCACCGACAGGAACTTGGTGCTGGAACCGGAGTTGAACACGAGCGTCCTGCCGGCGGCGTTGCGCACCACGCTCGGCGCCGGCACCGCGTCGTGGGTATGTCCGCCGAGGATGGCGTCGATGCCCGTGACGCGCGAGGCCATCTTGAGGTCCACGTCCATGCCGTTGTGCGACAGCAGCACCACCACCTGCGCGCCCTTGGCGCGTATCTCGTTCACGAGCTTTTGTATATCCTCGTCACGGATGCCGAACGACCAGTTCGGGAAGGCGAGGCGGTTGTTCGCGATCGGCGTGTAGGGAAACGCCTGGCCGATGATCGCGACCGGGACCTTATTCACCTCGCGGATGGCGTAGGGCTTGAACACGCGCTCCTCGCCGAAGCTCGTGTCGTAGACGTTCTGCGCCAGGAACTCGATGCGGCCCTGGAGATCCTTGTCCACGATCTCCTTGACGCGCTGGTCGCCGTACATGAACTCCCAGTGCGCGGTCATCATGTCGACGCCGAGCAGCTTCTGCGCATCCACCATGTCCTGGCCCTGCGTCCAGAGCGCCGTGGCCGACCCCTGCCAGGTGTCGCCGCCGTCGAGCAGCAGCGTGCGGCCCGGACGGCTCGCGCGCAGTTGTTTCACCAGGGTGGCGAGATGGGCGAAGCCGCCGATCTTGCCGTAGCGGCGCGCGGCCTCTTCGAAGTTGAGGTAGGTGAAGGCATGCGCCTCAAGCGAGCCGGGGGCAACCCCGAAGTGCTTGAGCAGCGCCTCACCGACGAGGTGCGGCGGCTGGCCGCGGGCGCCGCCCACGCCGATGTTGATGTTGGGCTCGCGGAAATACACCGGCACGAGCTGCGCGTGGCAGTCGGTGTAGTGGAGCAGCGTCAGATTCCCGAACGCCGGGACATCGTAAGGATCCGGATTGGCAGCCCAGGCGACCCCGCGCCCGCCGGCCAGACCCATGCCAGCCACACCGGCCACGGCCAGCATCTGAATGAACTCTCGTCTCGTCACGCTCAAAGCTTCCCCCTTCCTGTCTAGGCCACGCCTGGCTGTAAATAAGTTGTAACGTATATCACATCATGGTAGCGTAGTCTACATGCGTATTAATCCCGCACAGCGGTGGTTGATGTTGGTGATCAGCCTGCCGAGCCAAAGCGCCACCCCGCGCATGCGGGTGTGGCGGGCGCTCAAGGCGGCCGGGGCGGCGGTGCTGCGCGACGGGGTCTACCTGCTTCCGGACCAGACCGCACCCCGCGCGGCCTTCCGCGACCAGGCCCACGAGGTCGAGGACGCCGGCGGCACGGCCTATCTGGTGCCGTTCGAATCGCCGGCCGACGAGGCGCGCGACTACGCGCAATTGTTCGATCGGACCGAACAGTATGCGGAGCTGCTCGCGCGCATCGCCGAGCTGAAGGAACGGCTCGTCACGCTCAGTGAGCCGGAGGCGCGCAAGCGCCTCGCGCAACTGCAGCGCGACTTTGACGCACTCACCGCTATCGATTATCTCCCGGGGCCGGCAGGCGAGCAGGCACGCGAAGCGCTCGCCGAGCTTGGGACCGCGACAACGGCCACGTATTCGCCCGGCGAACCGAGCGCGGTCGCGGGCGAGATCCGAAAACTGCGCATCGCCGACTACCGCGGACGCACCTGGGCGACGCGCGCGCGACCGTGGGTGGATCGCCTCGCGAGCGCCTGGTTCATCCGGTGCTTTATCGATCCTGAGGCGCGAATCCTCTGGCTCCATGACCCGAAGGACTGCCCCCCGGAGGCGCTCGGCTTCGATTTCGACGGCGCCGCCTTTACGCACATCGGGGCGCGCGTGACCTTCGAGGTGCTGGCGGTGAGCTTCGGCCTCGCCGAGGACCGCGGGCTCGCCCGGCTCGGCAAGCTCGTGCATTACCTCGATGTCGGCGGCGTGCCGGTCGCGGAGGCGGCCGGCGTCGAGACCATTCTGGTCGGCCTGCGCCAGCGGCTCGCGGACGACGACGCCCTGCTCGCCGAGGCCGGCGCTACGTTCGATGCGCTGTATGCCGCCTACGCCAGCGACGTCTCAACCGACAACAACAACACCAACAGAGAACAAGCCAATGTCAGCCAGCCACCCCGCCGCCGCGCCGGCAATTGACGCCGCAGAAGCGCCGCACCCCGTCTCCTTGTCGGAGGCGTTCAAGTACTGGCTCAAGCTCGGGTTCATCAGCTTCGGCGGCCCGGCCGGCCAGATCTCGATGATGCACCAGGAACTGGTGGAGAAGCGCCGCTGGATCTCCGAACACCGGTTCCTGCACGCGCTCAACTACTGCATGGTGCTGCCCGGCCCCGAGGCCCAGCAGCTTGCGACCTACATCGGTTGGCTGATGCACGGCGCTTGGGGCGGGGTCCTGGCCGGGGTGTTGTTTGTGCTGCCGTCGTTGTTCATCCTGATCGCGCTCACCTGGATCTATCTCGCCTTCGGCGATGTGCCGGCGGTGGCCGGCGTGCTCTACGGCATCAAGCCCGCGGTGACGGCGATCGTCGTGTTCGCCGCCTACCGCATCGGCTCGCGCGCGCTCAAGAACGGCGTGCTGTGGGCGCTCGCCGCCGCGGCGTTCGTGGCGATTTTCGCCTTCGACGTGCCCTTTCCTTATATAGTGCTCGGCGCCGCCATCCTCGGCTTTCTCGGCGGGCGCGTGGCGCCCGGCAAGTTCAAGACCGGCGGTCATCACGGCGACAGCAAGAAAGGCTACGGCCCGGCGCTGATCGACGACCACACGCCGCCGCCCGAGCACACGCGCTTCAAGTGGGTGCGGGTGTTCACCTATGCCGCGATCGGGCTCGCCATCTGGGCCGGCGTCACGGGGCTCATGATGGCGGTCTGGGGTTGGCAGGGCACGCTCACGCAGATGGGCTGGTTCTTCACCAAGGCGGCGCTGGTCACCTTCGGCGGCGCCTACGCGGTGCTGCCGTACGTGTACCAGGGCGGCGTCGAACAGTACGGCTGGCTCACCGGCCCGCAGATGATCGACGGCCTGGCGCTCGGCGAGACCACCCCCGGCCCGCTCATCATGGTGGTGGCCTTCGTCGGCTTCGTCGGCGGCTGGACCAAGGAAATCTTCGGCAGCGATTCGCTGGCGCTCGCCGGCATGGCCGGTGCCACCATTGCGACGATTTTCACCTTCCTGCCGTCGTTCCTGTTCATTCTGGTCGGGGCGCCGGCCGTGGAGCGCACGCGCCACGAGATCGGCTTCACCGGCCCGCTCACCGCCATCACCGCCGCGGTGGTCGGCGTGGTGCTCAACCTCGCGGTGTTCTTCGCCTACCACGTGCTCTGGCCGCAGGGATTCGTGCAGCCGTTCAGCGCCGGAACCGTCTTCACTGGCTTCGAGTGGTTCTCGGCGCTGGTCGGTGTCGCGGCCTTCGTGGCGTTGTGGCGCTTCAAGCTCGGCATCATGCCGGTGATCGGTGCCTGCGCGGTGGCCGGTCTCGCCTGGGTGTTCGTGTTGAAACCGCTGTTTGTCTGAGGGAACAATCATGGCCTACCAAATGAAACCGCTGTCCTGCGACCCGGCGAAGCTCAAGGGGTTGTCCGAGAAGCTCATCGTCTCGCACTACGAGAACAACTACGGCGGCGCGGTGAAGCGCCTCAATGCCATCACCGAGCAGCTCGGCAATCTCGACTTTGCCAAGGCGCCAGTGTTCCAGATCAACGGTCTCAAGCGCGAGGAGTTGATCGCCACCAACTCGATGATCCTGCACGAGCTGTACTTCGACGGGCTGGGCGATTCGGGCAACCCGACTGGCAAGCTCGCCGAGGCACTGAAGCACGATTTCGGCAGCGTCGAGCGCTGGGCCGCCGAGTTCAGCTTCATGGGCAAGGCCCAGGGCGGCGGTTCCGGCTGGGTGTTGCTTATCTATTCGCACCGGGACAAGAAACTCGTCAATCAATGGGCGGCGGATCACACGTGCAGCCTGGCCGGCGGCACGCCGATCCTGGCGCTCGACATGTACGAGCACAGCTACCACATGGACTACGGCGCCAAGGCCGCGGCCTACGTCGAGGCCAGCATGAACAACATCAGCTGGGCGAACGTCGCCCGTCTCTACGAGGAGTGCGTGAAATGAGCCGTACCATTGCCCCAAATGATCTCAAGCCGCTGGTCGAGAGGAAGCCGGTTACCGTGCTGGACGTGCGCCGACAGAACGACTTCGCAGCCGACGGCGTCACGCTGCCCGGCGCACAGTGGAAGAACCCCGAGCAGATGACCGAATGGAGCAAGACCTTACCCCAGGACAAGGAAGTCGTGATTTACTGCGCGCGCGGCGGCTCGGTCAGCAACTCGGTGCTCGACCATCTGCTCGCGCAGGGCGTGCCGGCGCGCTACATCGAGGGCGGCATCGAGGCATGGAAGGCCGCGGGCGGCGCGACCGCGGCGAAATAGCCATGAAATGGGTCACGCGCGAACGCCCGAAGATCGACCGCATCGCCTGCCCGTGGCTGATCGCGCGTTTCGTCGATGAGCACCCGGAATTTCTGTACGTGCCGAGCGGCGACGTTATGAAGGTCGCCGCCGAGACCGGCGCCATTCCCTATGACGTGCCCGGCGTCGAGCTCGGCCACCGCGGCGACCAGTGCAGCTTCGACGCCTTCATTGCCAAGTATGAATTGAACGAACCGGCGCTCGACAAACTGGCGCTGATCGTGCGCGCCGCGGACTGCGGTACCCCGCACCTCGCGAAGGAAGCCGCGGGCCTGCTGGCCATCTCGAAAGGCTTGTCGCTCAACTTCGCGGACGACCACGAGATGCTGAAGCACGGCATGGTGGTCTACGACGCGCTCTACGCCTGGTGCCGATCCGGCCAACCCGAGGTCCGCGGTCGCTAACCCAATGCCTGCCGGCCATGACCGCGGCGGCTGACCGGCGGCGGTTGTATGCCGCCGCGTTCCTGCGCGCGGTCGCGACCGGGCTCATGGGCGTGCTGCTCGGGCTCTATCTCGCGCGGCGCGGGTTCGATACCGTCGCCATCGGCCTGGTCATCGGTTCCGGCTTAAGCGGCGCGGCTGCCGCCACACTCCTCGTCACCTTCTTCGGCGACCGGCTGGGTCGCCGCGTCACGCTCATCATGCTGGCGACGCTCGCCGCCCTCGGCGGGGTCGCGCTGCTGGCGAGCGAACACTTGGCTGCCGTCTGCGCCGTCGCTTTCCTCGGCATGGTGAACGGCGCCGGGCGCGACCGGGCCGCGGCGCTCGCGCTCGAACAGGCGATGTTGCCGGCGACCACGGATGACGCCGGGCGCACGCGCGCCTTCGCCTGGTACAACGTGCTGCAGGACGCCGGCCATGCGCTGGGCGGGCTCGCGGCGGCGCTGCCGGTCGTGATCGCGCAGCTGGCCGGCACCACGGAACTCGTCGGCTACGGCTGGACGCTCGGCGTCTACGCCACGCTCTGTCTGGCGACCGGCGTGTTGTACCTCGGGTTGTCGCCGGCAATCGAGGTGCGACCGAACCACGGCGACTGGATACCGCCGCTTGCGCCCGAGAGCCGGCGGGTTCTCCGGCGTATCTCGGGTTTGTTTGCCGTGGACAGCCTCGCCGGCGGTTTCCTCGGCACGGCGCTATTGTCGTATTTCTTCTTCGCGCGCTTCGGCGCGGGCGAGGCGGCGATCGCGACCCTGTTCTTCCTCGCGCGCGTGGCGAACGGGGTGTCGCACCTCGGCGCCGCCTGGCTCGCGGCGCGCATCGGGCTCATCAACACCATGGTGTTCACGCATATCCCGTCGAGCCTCATGCTGATCGCGGTCGCGCTGGTGCCCGAGTTCTGGATGGCGGCGGCGCTGTTTCTCACCCGTGAGCTGCTGGTGGAAATGGACGTGCCGACACGGCAGTCCTACGTCATGGCGGTGGTGCGGCCGGAGGAGCGGACGTTTGCCGCGGGTGTCACGAGCCTGGTGCGCCTCGGCGGCTGGGCGGTGGCGCCGTTTGCCGCCGGCGTTCTCATGCAGGGGGTCGCGCTCGCCACGCCGCTCCTTGTCGGCGCCGGGATGAAGATCGGCTACGATCTACTGCTCTGGAGATCGTTTCGCGCCCTCAGGCCGCCGGAGGAGCGAACATGATGGCACCTGCCTGAGCGGTTGTGGGCGTACCCTGCTCACGAAAAGCCGATTGGTAGTGCTAAAAAAGAGACGCACCACCGGGCGCGGACACCGGCGGCGGATCAGTGCTGTTCCTTTCCGGGCATCGCCGCGCCGACGCCAAGCGCATGTAGCGTGTCCTTCATTTCATGCAGCTTATCGTGCAGGGACTGGAGACGAGCAACGCCCCAATTAGCCGTCGCTCCGAGGCCCACCACGATGGGAACTAGACCTAACACGGCTTCGGGATGAATGAGCCGCTCGATCGCCCGCCAAATCAGCAGCGCGCTCACAGCGATAAGACCGACCGGATTAAAGGCATTTGCTGAACGGACGAGATTGCGCGAGATACCTTCGGACAAGACGAAAGCCAGATATAGAAGTACGAGCGCCAATTCGTCTGAAAAGTTGCGCAAGCTGTCCATGAGGAGACTGAGGCTATGCGCCTGCAATCCCGCAACAGCCTCCTGGTCTGACTTGAAGGTCTGCAATGGGTCGACTTGAGCCGGTTAAGTCAACTGAAACTGGACTTAACCGGCTGCCTGAAGGTCTGCTTTCTGGGGATTAGAACGCTCCAAATAGCGCGTTCGATCGGTTCCCGTTCTACCTCAAGAGAGGCAGCAAGGTTGGCGTGCCATTCTTTTTAGAGAAAGGCAGACTGACCTTGTTCGATTCCAACCGTCGGTACCAATGCAAGAAGGATAAGGATCTGCGGTCTGATCAGTCCACTTGATTACCACCAGCCATGGATAGATTTCAGATACCCGTGGTAGTGCGGTTTCGAATTCGCGATGCTCAGGTAGCGATTTGAAATCGAGTAACCAGCATGACGTTCAAACCGAATCCCTTTAGTGCGTTGTTCTGTAAGAGAAAACGGGCGTCCCCAAGGAGATTCGAACTCCTGTCGCCGCCGTGAAAGGGCAGTGTCCTAGGCCTCTAGACGATGGGGACGGATGATCTGATTGAAAAAAAACATAAAGGGTTATCCGCACACCACCCCTTGTGTAAATTGGTGGAGCTAGCCGGGATCGAACCGGCGACCTCTTGCATGCCATGCAAGCGCTCTCCCAGCTGAGCTATAGCCCCTTTTGCAAGGCGCGCTACTCTACATGCCCGTCCACCGGCGGGTCAAGCCGTAACTGGTTGTATCCTTATATGTTCCAGTGCGGCATCGAGCCGTTCGAGTGTTTTATCGCGCCCCAAGAGAGTCAACGTCACATCAATCGGTGGAGAAATGGCGCGACCGGCGACGGCCACACGTAATGGTTGGGCAATTTTTCCGAGTTTGAGTCCCTGCGCCTCGGCCACACCACTGACCGCATCGTGAATCGTTGGGGCTTCCCACCTTGGCAGTGCCGCCAGCGATTCACGCAATTGGGTAAGTGGCTTCTCCACTTCCGGCTTCAAATGCGTCGCGGCATCCTTGGCGTCGTAGCTGTCGAAATTCCTGTAAAAAAAGGCGCTGTTAATCGCCATTTCTGCCAGCGTCTTCGCCCGCTCACGTTGTGCCTTCACCACTTCGATCAAGTCCGGCCCTTGGCTCGGATCGATGCCCAACTTTCCGAGGTGATGGCTCAGGTGATGCGCCACATGCTTGGGATCACCATCCTTTATATAGTGCTGGTTCAGCCACAGCAGCTTTTCCGGATTGAACGCCGCCGCTGAACTGTGCACCTGGGTGACATCGAACAACTTGATCATCTCGTCGATGGAAAAGATTTCCTGATCCCCGTGCGACCAGCCGAGGCGCACCAGATAGTTAAGCAGTGCCTCCGGTAGATAGCCATCATCGCGGTACTGCATAACGCTCACGGCGCCGTGACGCTTGGAAAGACGGGCGCCGTCGGGACCGAGAATCATCGGCACGTGCGCGTAAACCGGTGGAGTAAACCCGAGCGCCTTCAGCATATTCATCTGACGCGGCGTGTTGTTCAGGTGGTCGTCACCGCGAATGACGTGAGAGATGTTCATATCCATGTCATCCACCACCACGGTGAAATTGTAGGTGGGAGAGCCGTCACCGCGTGCGATGATCAGATCGTCCAATTCGCTGTTCTGGAACACCACGCGTCCGCGAATGATGTCTTCCACCACCACGACCCCGTCATGCGGATTCTTGAACCGCACGACCGGCATCACCCCGGCAGGCGGATTTGCCACACCCTGGCGACATTTACCGTTGTAACGCGGCTTTTCTTTACGTGCCATCTGCTCCGTGCGCAGAATCTCCAGGCGTTCCTTCGAGCAATAGCAATGATAGGCCTGCCCATCCTTGAGCATCTGCCGTATAACTTCCTGGTAGCGTGGGAAGCGCTGGGTCTGGAAAAACGGGCCTTCGTCGTATTCCAGTCCCAGCCAGGTCATGCCCTGCAGGATGGCGTCCACCGATTCGGCCGTGGAGCGCTCCAGGTCGGTGTCCTCGATACGCAGAATGAATGTGCCACCGTGCTGGCGCGCATACAACCAGGAAAACAGCGCGGTGCGCGCACCACCCACGTGCAGGTAACCGGTAGGGCTCGGGGCAAATCGTGTGCGGATGGTCACGAAGATAATTTTCGGGTTGGAGACGTAGGCTATGGTAAAGAAAATCAGCGCCAATTTCAGCTGAATTGACGCTCATTCCCCGCAGGCAGTAAACTTCTTCGCTCGTTTTCCCCTACGGGGCGATTAGCTCAGCGGTAGAGCACTGCCTTCACACGGCAGGGGTCGCAGGTTCGAACCCTGCATCGCCCACCATATTCCCTTCCGCGTTTACCGGATTGGCTATAACTTTAATCGACTGGCAACGTGCCTAGCCACTGAATTTGCGCCTTCTTTCAGGCCATGCATCGCCTTTTCCTTCTCGGTCATCAGCGCGTCAAAATCCTGGAAGTAATACTGCTTGTCGGCCGGCAGTTCCGTGGCTGACATGAAGGGGTTGTGATAGCCGAACAGAACCTGCTCGGAATAAATGACGCTCTTGCTGCCAGCCGACACCAGACGCAAATCCATCTGCACGTGCGGCCAGAAATCACGATCCATCATGTTTACGGTTGCGTAGCCGACTGAACGTATGCCCACATCGAGAATCGCATCGGCCCCGGCGGTCGACACTTTCGAATAGTCCTCAATCAACTTGAGCGGCGATTCGCGTTTCACGCCGACGGCAACCACGTTATAACCCTGTTCCCTAAGATAACGCGTCAGGCGCGTCATCATTTCCTTGCTGAAATCGAAGTGGGTGGTCTTGATGGCTTCATTGAATTTCTCGGTGGCGCTCGCGGCTTTGGCTCCGGCCACCGCCCCTCCGATGGCTCCAAAGGCTACCGTCGGGCTGCCGTAGTTCATGATTTGATATTTCACCGGGTTCGACACGCTCAGAATGGCAATGGTCTTGATGGGCGCTTTGCCTGTCTTGAATTCCTGGTAGGAAACACCCGTCGCGCAACCCGAAATCGTCAGAATGGCGCTGAACAGTAACGACAGCTTGCTAAATACCTGCATGGACGCCCCTCTCTTGGTTCGTGCTCGATTGACATTCTTGAGCTTAGACGAGGCTTTACACACTGCAACTCGGGATTTAAAACCGGGTACGTGAGGAAACAGACGCGGACCATCTGACGGGAAAATCAGGCCTCCCATTCCTCCAGTGGAGAACTGGGCTGGCGTTTCTCGCCGAGCAGGCGCTTGGCCTTGATTTCGTTCTCGGCGAATGACATGCGGAAGGCGTTAGGATTGCCCGGCGACTCGGCAATCCGCCGTTCGCGGCAGAGATCCTTCGCCTCCTGAAATTTCTCGCAGCTTTTGACAAGGCTCATTTGCTTGTCTGCGGATATCCGGAAAACGAAATAGGGCATGGTGTATTCCTGTGCGTTAGAATCCAAAACAAAAGAAAATTAGACAGGATTCACA
>JANLIC010000010.1 GCA_024654125.1 Sulfuricaulis sp.
GGCGAGGCCGAGACCGGGCCGCTCGCGACTGCCTGGCATTCGAACAAGTTTCTCAATCCGATACGTGACGGGACGGTGCTACCGATCCTGCATCTGAACGGGTACAAGATTGCCAGCCCCACGATATTGGCTCGCATCAGCCGTGATGAGCTCGAAAGTCTTTTCATCGGTTACGGTTACAAACCGTACTTCGTTGAAGGATCGGATCCCCGGCTCATGCACCAGCAGATGGCACATGTCCTTGACCAGATTATTGACGAGATCAAAACGCTCCAAGCAAAAGCCCGTGCCAGCGGTTCCATCAGCCGACCCCGCTGGCCCATGATTATTTTGCGCAGTCCCAAGGGCTGGACTGGGCCGAAGGAAGTCGACGGGAAAAAAACCGAGGACTACTGGCGCTCACACCAAGTGCCTTTTTCCGAAATGACGGAGAAGCCGGCACATGTTCGCCTGCTGGAGCAGTGGATGAAAAGTTATCGCCCGGACGAACTCTTCGATGAAAACGGTGGGCTGCGGCCGGAACTGGCGGAACTGGCGCCAACCGGGATCCGGCGCATGGGCGCGAATCCGCACGCCAACGGCGGCCTCCTGCTGAAAGACCTGCGCCTGCCGGATTACCGCGACTATGCCGTGGAGGTCCCGAAACCGGGTCAGACGCGCGCCGAGGCGACCCGGGTCATGGGAAATTTCCTGCGCGACGTCATGCAGCTCAACCTGGAGCGGGGTAACTTTCGCGTCATGGGGCCGGATGAAACCGCTTCGAACCGCCTCGGCGCGCTGCTGGAGGTTACCGGTCGTGCCTGGATGGCCGAAACCCTGCCCGAGGACGATCATCTCGCGGCCGACGGCCGGGTGATGGAAATCCTGAGCGAGCATACCTGCCAGGGCTGGCTGGAAGGTTATCTCTTGACCGGCCGCCACGGTTTCTTCTCCTGCTACGAGGCTTTCATTCACATCGTCGATTCGATGTTCAATCAGCACGCGAAATGGCTCAAGGTCACTCGCGAAATTCCGTGGCGACAGCCGATCGCCTCGCTGAATTACCTGCTGACATCGCATGTCTGGCGCCAGGACCATAATGGATTTTCGCACCAGGACCCGGGCTTCATCGATCACGTGGTCAACAAGAAGGCGGACGTGATCCGGGTGTACCTGCCGCCGGACGCGAACAGCCTGCTGTACGTGACCGACAAGTGCCTGCGATCGCGGGATTTCATCAACGTGATCGTGGCCGGCAAGCAGCCGGAGGCGCAGTGGCTCGACATGGACGCTGCCGTGACACATTGCACCCAGGGCATCGGCATCTGGGAGTGGGCCAGCAACGACGAGGGCGCGGACCCGGACGTGGTCATGGCCTGCGCCGGCGACGTGCCCACGCTGGAAACCCTGGCGGCCGTGGACTTGTTGCGCAAGCACCTGCCCGATCTGAAGGTGCGCGTGGTCAACGTGGTGGACCTCATGACCCTACAGCCGCGCGAGGAGCATCCGCACGGGTTGTCGGACAAGGACTTCGATACGCTGTTCACCCAGGACAAGCCGATCATCTTCGCGTATCACGGATATCCCTGGCTGATCCACCGGCTCACCTACCGGCGCACGAATCATCCCAATCTGCACGTGCGCGGGTACAAGGAGGAGGGCAGCACGTCTACGCCGTTCGATATGGTGGTGCGCAACGATCTTGACCGCTATCACCTGGTGGCGGACGTCATCGATCGCGTGCCGAGCTTGGGTTCGCGCGCCGCCTACCTGAAACAGCGCATGCGCGACAAGCGCATTCAGCATCGTGAGTACATTGTCCGCCATGGGCAGGACATGCCCGAAGTGCGCGACTGGAAATGGCCGTACTGATCACAATACGTCACAAGGAGGTAATCATGGACAGCAATCCCTTGCTCAAGCTCAAGGCGCTAGGTCAAAGCATTTGGCTCGATTACATCGAGCGCGGAATGTTCGACAGCGGCGAACTGGCCCACCTGATCAAGCGTGACGGGCTGGCGGGCATCACATCGAATCCGGCCATCTTTGAAAAGGCCATCACCGGCCACGAGGATTACGACGCGGAAATCGCCCGGCTCGCGCGCAGTGCCCGGGACGCCACGGAAATGTACGAAACCATTGTGCTCGAAGACATCGGGCACGCGGCCGACCTATTCCTGCCGGTATACGAGCGCACCAAGACACGTGATGGCTACGTTAGCATCGAGGTCTCGCCGCACCTGGCCCATGACGCGGACAAAACCGTTAAGCAAGCTATACGGTTGTGGGAACGCCTGCACCGGCCCAATATCATGATCAAGGTGCCGGGCACCCACGAGGGTTTGCCCGCCGTTCGGGATCTCATCGCAAAAGGCATCAACGTCAATGTCACCCTGTTGTTTGGCCTGGCGCGCTAT
This sequence comes from Sulfuricaulis sp., assembly GCA_024654125.1. Taxonomy (GTDB): domain Bacteria; phylum Pseudomonadota; class Gammaproteobacteria; order Acidiferrobacterales; family Sulfurifustaceae; genus Sulfuricaulis. The sequence goes on from JANLIC010000010.1 coordinate 2,397, forward strand.
CGCGCGGTCCTGGAGGCTTGGCTCTCCGGCCTGGAAGATCGCGCAAAAGCCGGCAATCCACTGTCATCCGTGGCTTCGGTAGCAAGTTTCTTCCTGAGCCGTATCGATGTGCTGGTCGACAAGCATCTTGACGCGATCGTCAGCAAAGACCCCTCTGCAGCAGCCTGGCGCGGTACAGCGGCGATTTCTTATGCGCGCCGTGCGTATCAAATCTGGAAGGAAATGGAAAAGTCGGAGCGTTGGCGCCGGCTCGCCGTACAAGGCGCTCAGCCGCAGCGATTGCTGTGGGCCAGCACCGGCACCAAGGATCCGGCTTACAGTGACGTGAAGTACGTCGAAGCACTGATCGGTCCGGATACGGTCAACACTCTGCCGCCGGAAACACTGAATGCCTACCGCAAGCACGGCGATCCGGCGGCGCGTTTGGAACAGGACCTGAAACAGTCCGATGTCACCATTGCCGGCCTGGCCAAGCATGGCATCGATCTGGAAACCGTGGCACAGCAATTGGAAGAAGAGGGCGTAAAGAAATTTATCGAGCCGTTCGACAAGCTGCAGGCCGCGCTTGAACAACGACGCCGAAAACATGCCACGGCGTCTGCGTGAAGCAACAACATCGCATGCCTTTCGGCGTTGAACGCCAAGCGGATGGTGCTTGGCGCTTCCGCTTGTGGGCACCCGGTGCTCGCGCCATTGATTTGTGCCTGGAAGATTCGCCCAAGGAAATCTTGCTGCCTCTGAAGAAGGAAGCGGACGGTTGGTTCAGCCTTACCACGGATCGCGCCAATCAAGGAACACGGTACCGCTATCGCATCGATGGCGATCAGCGTGTTCCCGATCCGGCGTCGCGCTTCCAGCCACAGGATGTGCACGGGCCCAGCCAGGTGGTCGATCCCGGGGCATGGGAATGGAAAGATACGTCATGGCGCGGGCGTCCCTGGGAAGAAGCCGTGATCTATGAATTGCACGTCGGTACGTTCACGGAAGCCGGCACGTATGCCGGCGTGAAACAGCGGCTTGATGAGTTGGTCGATCTGGGCATCACGGCCATCGAGCTGATGCCGCTGGCGGATTTTCCCGGCCGGCGCAACTGGGGATATGA
>JANLIC010000015.1 GCA_024654125.1 Sulfuricaulis sp.
CCTGAATCTGGTCGTAAATGAATCCCTTGCCAAACACCGGGCTGAAATCGAGCGTGAGGTAGCGACCGATGGCGGAAAGATCGAGCAGGCCGAACAGACGCCCGGCGGTGGCCTTGACCTGAACGAACCGACCCTTCTTGGCCGTGATGTCCAGCTCGCCGTTCAATTCAGCGAACTTGGGCGTCGTCGGCGATCCGGGCCAGGAAAGTTTCCCCTTGAGGTGCGCCTCACCCCCGGTCACCTGGTCTGGCGCGCCAAGCGCCGTCACCGCTTCGCCCAGGTTGGAACTTTCAAACTCGATGTCGAAATCGCTCGCGTCGGCATTGTTGGTATATAACCAATTGCCGCTGACATGGAGCTTCATCTCCGGGCGGGTCAAGTTGAAACGCCGGATGCGCCACCCGCGCTCGACCGGAACCGCCATGAAATCGAGTTCGCCCAGCGGCTTGTCGCGCATCGTGAAAGATTGGCTGCGCACCACGATGGAAGGCAGGCGCCGCGGGTCCACGGGGGCCTCGTTGCGTTGATGAATTTTTTCCGGAATCGCCAATCGCTCAAGATTCAATTCAAAACCGGCAGCGCCTTTCGCGGAGTATTGCATCCTGCCGGCCATGGTGGTGCCGTTGACCGAGCCGCTCCAGGTGTCTTTCTTCCGGAAAAAATCCAGAGAAACCTGGCCAAATTGACGATCGAACAGTGTCAGCGCCTGCACCTCGGCACTGACATGCGTGAGCGGCGCCGGCACGGCACCGCCCCCTCCCAGAAACGGCCACCACTGGTCGAAATCCACCGCGCCCAGATGGGCGCTGATGTGCAGTTCGCGCTCTTTCGGGGGCGCCACGTTTTCCTGTCCGAAACCGATGCGTCCGCCGGAAAATATCCACACCGATCCTTGTTGAGCGAAAACCAGATTGCCGCTCAGGCGGTCGCCGAGACGGAGCCCCAGTTGAATTCTGCCGCGCCGTGTCGACTCGGTCTGCACCACAAGTTTATCGTCTCCCAGTCCCTCGGGCCGGTTGAGCGGCGGCGGCAGCGCAACCCTGAACCCGCGCAGATTCGCTTCGGCACGAAAATCGCCGGTCTCCTTGCCCCACTGCCAGCTCCCGGACCAATCTATACGGCCGCTGAGGTGCGGGGCAATCTTCGCGCCCACCATGGGCGCCAGACTCTGTGCCATGATGGCGCCTTCCCCGCGAAGCACCAACCGGTCCTGCTGCCGTGCCGCCGCCAGCACGGTTTCACCTCCCAAAATTCGCGCGCGCAATTGGCCATCGCGAATGCCGGTTTCCGTGAATCGCACATGGCCCTCGATATCCTCCACAGCCACGAGTGATCCAGCGACTTGCAACGCATTCTTCATGAACCGGTATTCGCCCTGGAAACCCGCCTGATGCACATCGCTCAACGGAATCGTGATATCGAGGCTCAGCAGGCCGTTACCGGAACCCTGCAATCCGGAAGGGAGGGAGGTCAACCAGCGCCGGGTGCCGGAGTCGGGGTTCACGCTGTGCAGCACTTTGAGCGTCTCGTCGAGGGGCCCGCTCAACTTGCCGCCGACGTGCACGACATGATGGCCGTCGCCGGAAGCGCGGGAATGCACGACCACTTGCGTGGCGTCGAGCTTGCCGATTTTTCCGGTGCCGGTCACTGTCACCGCGGAACCCTTCAGCGCCACGTCGGCCTCCGCCTGGCGGATCGGCTCCCACCCGGGCAGGTAGCTGTACACGGCGCGACGCACATGGCCGCGCAGCTCGAATTTTCCCGTGCCGTGGTCAAACGGAAACTCCCGGATCGGGCCGTCGTAAATCAGATAACCCTTGGTGATTTCACCGCCGAGGAAAGACCGTTCCATCCACGCCAGTGTCTGGGGGGAGAGATGGGTGAACGGAAAGTAACGCGAGGCACGCGCGCCGTTGCCATCCTGAAAATCCACGCGCAATTTCAGTATCGGAGAAACCGCCGGGTCGTGTGGCAGGTGCAGGCTCAGTTTACCGGTCCCGCGTCCGTCCTCGCCGGAGAGACGCAGGCTGCTGCCGTTCACCAACCAATAATCGGCGTATTTTTCCCAGCTCACATCGCCGCTGACACGCTCCGCCGCCAGCGGTTCGCGGAACACGCGTGGAAGCAACAAGGTCATGGCGTTGGCATTGATCCGGAAGTTTCCATTATCGCGCGACAGCGACAGATGGCCGCCCAGACCCCGCACACCGGGGTAATTCTGATGGGGGCGCGCGATGCCGTCGCGGATATCCGTTTCCAGGGAAAATTCCCGTGGTGACAACCAGTCACCCTTGAGGTGCAGTTTGAAATTGTCGGCGGATCCCCCTGGCTTCATCGCCAACCAGGTATCGAGCCAGGCGGACGTGGACCCAGGCACCTGTTTCGTGCTGGCGGCAATTTCTTTTTTCTGGCGCAGGACAAAACCGGTGATGTCGGCCACATCCATGTGTTTGATCTGCACTTCACTTTCTTCCGGCTGGTACACGATGCGCAAATGCCCCCCGGCCCACGCGGGTCCGCTCAGTCCGAATTTCGGATTGGCCACATCGAGTCGCCATCCGCTTCGCCGCATTCTCCAACTGACATCGCCACCCGCCTCCCGGATATCAAGCGGTGTTTCCCAGTCCCGCAGCGGCAACCGGAGATCGCTCACCTGCGCACGACCCTTGATCGAAACGGGGCGCCCCTGTTCCCAGTCGGACGTGAGACGCAGGTTGAACTTCCCGCGGAAATCGTTCGGCAGTTTTTCGCGTGCAATCAGCGGCAGCGCCTTGATATTGACCTGACGGGTTTGCAGGAAAATATCGCCATGCCAGTCCATCGAAGCCAGTGGATTTCCCGTGATGTCTAGCGCCAGCGAACAGTCATCGCAGAGGCCGGGCGGAAATTCGGCTTTGAAATCGAGGCGGTGACGATCGCCATTGTTCCTCAGGCTCAACTGCACACGCGTAAGGTGCAAGGTCGAACCGCCCTCGCGATGATCGGACCATTGCAGTTCGCCGTTTTCGATTTCAAGACGACCCTGCTGGAACAGCCATCCGATGAATTGCTCGCCTTGTCCCCGCTCGGTCTCCTGGAGCGAATCGAAACCGGAAACGCGGAACCGCCCGTCTTTCAGTCGTTCCAGCGAAAGACTCGGATTCACCACCACCAGGCTGTTGATTTCAAACTTTCCCCAAAGCAACGGCAGCAGCGAGAGGCTGAGCCGCACTTCGCTCAGTCGGATGGCCGGGCGGGTGCCATCGACGGCATACACCTGCAGGCCCTGCGCGCGTGCGCCCGGATGCAGACCTTCCCAATAGGCGTGCAGCGATTCGATACGCACCGGGTGCCCCGAACGCTGACTCAGATATAGCTCGAGATCCGGCTTGTGCTCCGTGATCGTCGGAAGCAGAAAACGCGCAATGACAAAAGCGATTGTGAAAAGCACCAGCAGCACCGCGGAGACATACAAGGTCCAGCGACTGACGTGTAGCGTCACGCGCCCGACATGAAAGGCATACTGGCGGATTCGCTTTTTCACGCTGGCCGGCAACCGGGTTCCGGGGTGGTGGGGAAGTTCATATCGCTATTCTGCCGTATCCGGACCCAAAGCAGTAAAGATTCGAATGAAGAGTTGGGGCCTCAAATCCTTTGAGGCCGTTATCTCATGGAAGTTCTGATCCCGCGGCGTGGCCGCGCATCACATCAGCACAACATCGTATTGCTCCTGCGTGTAGAGCGGTTCTACCTTGAGCTGAATGGGCTTGCCGATGAATTCCTGGAGCTTGGCGATACTGCCGGCCTCTTCGTCGAACAGCAAATCCACGACCGGCGTCGACGCCAGCACCAGGTAGCCGTCGGCGCCGTATTGGCGCGCCTCGCGCAGGATCTCGCGGAAAATTTCATAACAGACGGTCTGCGGCGTCTTGACCATGCCGCGCCCCTCGCACACCGGGCAGGGTTGGCACAGGACATGTTCCAGGCTTTCGCGTGTGCGCTTGCGCGTCAGCTCCACCAGCCCGAGGGGAGACATTTCCGTCAGATAGACCTTGGTGCGGTCGCGCGCCAGGGCGCGATCAAGGGCGCGCAGGACCTGGCGCTTGTGCTCGGGCTCCGCCATGTCGATGAAATCGATGATGATCATACCCCCCAGATTGCGCAGCCGCAGCTGGCGCGCAATGGTCTGCGCCGCCTCCAGGTTGGTCTTGAACAGCGTCTCCTCCAGGTTGCGACGGCCGACGTAAGCGCCGGTATTCACGTCGATGGTGGTCATGGCCTCGGTTTGGTCCAGGATCAGGTAGCCGCCGGACTTGAGCATGACCTTGCGGTCGAGCGCCTTCTGGATTTCGTCCTCGACGGAATACAGATCGAAGATCGGGCGCTCCCCGGGATAGTGTTCGATGCGCTCGGCCACCTCGGGGATGAATTCAATACCGAAATCGCGCGCCTTGGCGAAGATCTCGCGCGAGTCGATGCGGATCTTTTCGACATTGCCGCGCACCAGGTCGCGCATCGCACGCAGCGCCAGCGGCAGATCCTCATGGATCAGACTGCGCGCGGGTGCGGTCCGGATGCGCTCCTGGCAAGAATTCCAGACGCGGCGCAAGTAGCGGATGTCGGTTTCGATTTCCTCCTCCGCCGCCGATTCGGACAGCGTACGCAGGATGTAACCGCCCGCTTCATCGCCCTCGGACATTGCGGACTTCACCATGTCGCGCAGCCGCTCACGCGTGGCCTCGTCGCCGATTTTCTGCGAGATACCGATGTGCCGACTGTAAGGAAGATAAACCAGATAACGCGCCGGCAACGTGATCTGCATGCTCAGGCGCGCGCCCTTGGTGCCGAGGGGATCCTTGAGCACCTGTACCACCACTTCCTGCCCATCCTGAAGCAATTCATTAATGGGCGGCGGCGGTCCGGAGCCGTTCTCAACGCCGGAAACGGTGCGGATATCCGAGGCGTGCAGAAACGCGGTGCGCTCGTGTCCGATGTCGACGAACGCCGCCTGCATGCCCGGCAGGATACGGACCACCTTGCCTTTATATAAGTTGCCGACGATGCCGCGGCTGCGCGCGCGTTCGATGTACACTTCCTGAAGCACGCCGTTTTCCACAACCGCAACGCGGGTCTCCTGCGGCGTCACGTTGATGAGGATTTCTTCGCTCATATGCTGTAGGTCTTACCAGCCATCCCTGGCGTGGCATTCGGGCACAATTGATCCCCAGCCCAGCCATCCGTGGCCGGGCGCTCAGCGGCGCGAATGCATGTTAAATGCATTCGCGACTTCTCCGCTTCGCCCTGCGGCGTTACGTTGATAAGAATTTCTTCGCTCATACGACACCCTTGCCGATTTTTTGCATAATGCCGTCCAGTTCGTGCAGCGGCAGGCCCATCACACCGGAATAGCTGCCCTCGAGTTTCGCAATGAAAGATGCTGCCCGTCCCTGGATGGCGTAGGCGCCGGCCTTGTCCGTCGGTTCGCCGCTTTCCCAGTATTGCGCGATTTCCGCTTCCGTCAATACACGAAAGCTTACGCGACTCGAGCTCAGCGCCGTATGTTCCCGGCCGCGATCCAACACGCAGATACCGGACAGCACTTCATGCGTGCGACCGGCGAGACGCTGCAACATTTTCCGCCCATGCGCTGAATTCTCCGGCTTACCCAGGATTTCACCATCGAGCACCACCTCCGTGTCGGCACCCAGCACGGGATAAAGCGGCAAATCGCGTTCCTTGACCCGCTGCGCCACCCAGCGCGCCTTGTCGGCGGACACGCGCACCACGTATTCCGCGGGCGACTCGCCCGGCTCGCGCACCTCCAGGATATTGGACGGCATGACATCGAATTCAATGTCGAGCTGACGCAGCAGTTCCTGCCGGCGTGGGCTGGCGGAAGCGAGGTATATCCTGGAAATTTTTTTCACGGAGCGAACTCCCGTTTAGCGATGATAAGGCAGGATCGCGACAATGCTCCAGGCGCGATACAGCTGCTCGGCCAGCACCACGCGCGCCACCGGGTGCGCCAGCGTCAGCCGGGACAATGCCCAGCGCTCGTGGGCGCGTTCGAGGCACGCCGGCGCCAGGCCGTCCGGCCCACCGATCAGCAAAGCCAGGTCCTCACCGCCAGTAAGACGTTTTTTGAGAACGTTCGCCAGGTCTTCGGTATCGAGCGGATTTCCCGTTCGGTCGAGCGCCACCACGCGTGCTCCCTGGGGAATAGCGTCCAGCTGGCGCGCGCCCTCCTCATCGACGAGCCGGCGAAGATCGGCGCCCTTGGTGCGACGCCCGGCGCGGATTTCATGTAATACCAGCCGACACTCCCGTGGCAGGCGCTTGGCGTATTCCGCGTATCCCGTTTCGACCCAGGCCGGCATGCGGTCACCGATGGCAATAATGTGGATCTGCATGTTGTATAGCGAACCGCCAAGACAGCCAGACGCCAGAAATAATTATAGTTTCATTGTCTCGCCATTTTCGATTTTTCAGTCGGCATCGACATCCTGGCGCTTTTACCCGGAACGATTGTCTTGACGCGCCTGGCGTCGGACCAGAGTTTCTCGAGATTATAGAAATCGCGAATCTCCTCGCGCATTACGTGCACCACGACGTCGCCGAAATCGATCAGCACCCAGTCCCCGATTTTACCGCCCTCGACGCCCACGGTGCGCATACCGTGCTCGCGCAACGCGTCCACGACCTTGTCGGCCGTGGACTGCACGTGCCGGTTCGAAGTGCCGGTGGCGATCACCATGTAATCGGTGAAATCACTGATCTTGCGCATGTCGAGCACAGAGATATCGCGCGTCTTGGCATCGTCCAGGACGCCCTGAATCCAGCGTTGCATCTTGTTCGCCGTGACTGTCTTGGGCATCAGTTATTCCGAGAAAGATAGATATGGTTGGTACGGATATATTCGAGCACGGAATGCGGCAACATACTGTCCACGGGTTTCCCGCTCGCGATCGCCGCGCGTACGGCCGTGGCGGAAATATCCTGCAGTGTCACCGCCTGGAAAAAAATCCTACCGGCGGCGGATTGCGCGAGTTCCTCTGGCGAAGGCGCCAGGCGATCACGCGCCCACGACGGCAAATCGGCGACCGCCGGCATCGCCCAGCCGGGACGAGTCATCACAATGAAATTCGCCAGTTCCGGCAACCGCTGCCATTGGTGCCAGGATTCGATATCCTGGAAGGCATCCACGCCCAGCAGCAGACACAGCGACCGCCCGCCCAACTCCTGGCGCAGGGATTCCAACGTCAGCACGGTGTACGAAGGCCCGCGGCGCCGGATTTCACGATCATCCACACGGAAACCGGGCATGTCGGCCACGGCCAGCTCGGCCATCCGTAGACGTTGTTCCACCGTGGCCACTGGCGGGCGGCGATGCGGCGGGATGAAGGCCGGAATGAGGCGCACCTCCGCCAGATCGAACGCACGCCGGATCTCCTGCGCGGGACGCAGATGGCCGTGATGAATGGGATCGAACGTGCCACCAAGAATACCGATCATACTAAGTGCGCGCGCAGCGCGCTTCGGCTCCGAGTGAAAGAAGTCGCGCGCAAGCGCACTCTCTTTCACTCTGGGAGAGGGGGAGTTCGCTCGCTAACGCGGACATTATGTTCGGATATGACCATCCCCGAGCACGACGTATTTCACCGAGGTCAGTCCCTCGAGACCGACCGGGCCGCGTGCATGCAGCTTGTCGGTGGAAATGCCGATCTCGGCGCCGAGTCCGTATTCAAACCCGTCGGCGAAACGCGTTGAAGCATTGACCATGACCGAGCTCGAATCCACCTCGCGCAGGAAACGGCGCGCGCGGGTGATGTCTTCGGTCACGATGGAATCGGTATGCGCCGAACCGTACCGGGCGATGTGATCGATGGCCTCGTTCACGTTGTCCACGAGGCGGATCGAAAGAATCGGCGCCAGGTATTCCGTGTGCCAGTCCTCTTCCGTCGCGGACTCGATGCCTGGCAGTATCCGGCGCGTGGCCTCGCAACCCCGCAGCTCCACGCCTTCGTCCTGGTACATCTTGCCGAGCACCGGCAGAATCTTGTCGGCCACGCCACGCGCGACCAGCAACGTTTCCATGGTGTTGCAGGTGCCATAGCGCTGGGTCTTGGCGTTGAACGCCACCTTCACCGCTTTGTTCATGTCGGCCTTGTCATCGATGTACACGTGACACACGCCGTGCAGGTGCTTGATCACGGGGATCGTGGCCTCGGCACTGATGCGCTCGATCAGCGACTTGCCGCCGCGCGGCACGATCACGTCAACATATTCCTTCATGCGAATCAGTTCGCCCACAGCGGCGCGGTCGGCGGTTTCGACCACTTGCACGGCGTCTTGCGGCAGACCGGCCTGTTTGAGCCCGGTCTGGATGCAGACGGCAATGGCGCGGTTCGAATGGATCGCTTCGCTGCCGCCGCGCAGAATGCTCGCATTGCCGGATTTCAGACAAAGCCCGGCGGCGTCGGCGGTGACATTCGGGCGCGACTCATAAATGATGCCGATCACGCCCAGCGGTACACGCATGCGCCCGACCTGGATGCCGGAGGGACGGTAATTCAGATCGGTAATCTCGCCGACCGGATCGGGCAGCGCCACGATCTGGCGCAGACCGTCGGCCATGGCCTGGATGCGCGCGGCATTGAGCTCGAGCCGGTCCAGCAACGCCGCGTCCAGGCCCTGGCTTTTGCTCGCTTCGAGGTCCTTCCGGTTGGCGGCCATCAGGGCCTCGGCCTGGCGCTCGACCTCGGTCGCCATGGCGGTGAGGGCTAAGTCCTTGGCCGCGGTCTCGGCGCGTGAAACCACTCGCGCCGCGGCGCGCGCGCGCTGACCGACATCCTGCATGTACTGCCGGACATCGATCTCGGTGGTTTGTTTCGAGGCTACCTTCATAAATCGTTAATACTGTATTCAGTCTATATTTTACACGTCACGGGTTTGAGCCCACTCATGGATAGCGCCAAACACTGCAATTCCTGCCACACATCGCCGCGGGCCCGGCCCTTCAGGATGCGATCCGTGCGCGCGGCACGGAGCAACAGATCCTGTGTCAGCGTCGGTGACAGCCGCTTGAGCGCACCGCCGATCAGCGGTTTACGCTTGGACCAGACCCGGCGCGTCTCGAGCACCCGTATCACCGGCTGACCGTCCGCGACCAGGCTTGCCATTTGTGCCAGTTCGCGCGCTTCGCGCGCCAACGCCCACAACACCAGGATGGGTTCGACGCCTTCGCCGCGCAGGCTGTTGAGAATCCGCCCGACACCCGCGGCATCGCCGCGCAGGCTGGTGTCCACCAGCGCAAAAACGTTGTAACGGGCATTGTCGCCGAGATTATCCTCGATGTCATCCAGACCCACTTCCCCGCTACCGAATCGCAGGGATAATTTGTCGATTTCCTGCGCGCAGGCCAGCAGGTTGCCCTCCATCAGGTGCGCCAACAAATCGACCACACCCGGGCCCGGCTTCAGTCCTTTCGCATCCATGCGGCGGCGTATCCAGGCGGGCCATAGTGCCGCTTCCAGCGGATAGGCCACCACGGTCACGCTGGCGGCCTCCAGCGCCTTGACCCATTTGACCGCGCGCGTGGCCTTATCGAGCTTCCCACCCAGCACGAGCAATACGGTATCCGCCGGCGGCTGGGCGGCAATCTCCACGAGAATTTTCGCTCCGGCTTCACCCGGCTTGCCGGTCGGGAGCCGCAGTTCGATCAGACGTCGCTCGGCGAAGAGCGAGAGCGACTGAGTGGTGGCAAAAAATCCGTTCCAGTCGAAACCGCTTTCCACCGTGAACGACTGCCGGTCGAGATAACCGGCGGCATGCGCCGTGTCGCGGATCGCCCGGCAACTCTCTTCGACGAGCAGCACTTCCTCGCCATAAACGAAGTAAACCGGCGCGAGCCCGCGCTTGAGCTGATTCGAGAGTTGTTCGACGTTAATTTGCATAAGGTTCTTGTAACCACCGATGAACACGGATAAACACGGATTTTCTGTTTTTATCTGTGTTGATCTGTATTCATCTGTGGTTCCATGGGTTTTGTTTCCTGAATTGAAATTCGAGACAAGCGCCGCAGAATCTGCTGCACTGCGTCGCGCTGCATTTCGTGGCGCCGTTCTTGTTCCTCCCTTTCCTTAGCCAGCACGTTTAGCCGGTCGAATTGATGATCGCGCCGTACTTTAACGGTCTGCGGCGCCGACAACAGTTTATTGTCCTTGTCGACCAGACGGAAATTTACTTCGTATTTCAGCAAATACGAATCGACCTTGCCGATGGAAGTTACCGACAACACCTGGCTTTCCGACAGCTCGCCGTAAAGCATCAGGCGGGGGGCGTCACCCGATTCCTCGAGTCGCACGTTCGTCTGGGTACGCAGGGCGTCTTTCATGGACGCCAGCAAGGGATTATTTTCCATCTGGTTCCCCTCCAGTTTCACCTGCAGCACGGA
>JANLIC010000019.1 GCA_024654125.1 Sulfuricaulis sp.
GCTGGACCGAAAGATCCGCATCGAGAAGCGGGTGGTGTCGCAGCAGGATTACGGCGAGCCGGTGCCGACGTACACGCTGCTGGCCGAGGTGTGGGCCGACGTGCGGCCGCTGTCGGGGCGGGAATTCTTCGATGCCGAGCAGACGATCGCCGAGGATTTCACCGAGTTCCGTACGCGCTGGATCGAGGGCGTGAACGCGCAATGCCGCATCCTCTACGACGGCAACGAGTACAACGTGCGCGCGGTGCACGAGCTCGGCCGGCGCGCCGGCCTGCGCATCGTGACGACGGTGACCAACCCGTGAGCCAGTATAAACACATCGAGGGCGTCGAGGGATTGCAGGCGCGGCTGCTGCAACTGCCGGCGAAGCTGGAGCAGAAAATCCTGCGTGGGGCATTGCGCGCCGGCGCGGTCGTGATCAAGCGCGCCGCGGACGCCGAGGTTCCGCGACGCAGCGGCAAGCTCGCCCGGACGCTGCGTGTCAGCACCAAATCGCGGCGCGGACTGGTGACCGCCTCGATCAAGGCCGGCGACAAGAACCGGGCGTGGTACGCGCATATCGTGGAAGGCGGCGCCAAGCCGCACCCGATCCGCGCCAAGCGGTTTCCGTTCCTGCGGCTGCACGGCAACGTATTCGTGCGCAAAGTCAGTCATCCCGGCGCGCGGCCGAACCGGTTCATGAAACGCGCCCTGGATCGCGGCGTGACGCCGGCGATCGCCGCCGTGGCCGATTACATCCGCGGCCGCCTGGATAAAATCGTCAAATGAAAGCCGAGGCGGTGATCCACAACCGGCTGACGACCTTCGCCGGAGTGACGGCGCTGATCCTGCAACGCACCTACCCGGTGGCGCTGCCGCAAGACTCGATTTATCCGTGCATCGTGTATCGGCGTGTGGAATCGAACCGGGTGCGCGGCGTGTACCAGGATCCCGGCTATGCCTATTCCAAGATCCAGGTCACGGCGTTCGCGAAAACGTTCGACGATCTCAAGGACCTGGCCGAGCAGGTGCGCCTCGCCCTGGAGCGCTTCGGCAGCGCGTTGACCGGCACCACCATCGCCGGGGTGCTGGTGTACGACATCGTCATGGGCTCGGAGGCGGATTCCTACGAGCCCGCGCTCGATGTGTACGCGCACTCGATCGATTTTGAAGTTCTGCACGCCGAATAGAAAAGCGGTCTGAATTTAATCAGATAAGATTTTCGGGAAAGTGCATTACCCATTCCCGAAAACTACTCTCCGGGGAAATTCAGACCGCTTTACATTGAAACGAGCAGCTCTCGGGAAAGGGCCAGACCCTTTCCCGATTTATTTATACCGAGGAATCACTTTATGACCGATACCGAACCCGACGAACACGCAGGTTGCGGCGGCTCGTACACGCTCGACCCGAAGACCGGCCGGCGCACGCTGATCGAGCGCACGCAACCGGCCGCCGACGCGGCGGAAATCGCCGCGCCCGCACCCGCCATGCCCGCACGCAAATCAATCAAGCCGGCCCGATCCGCCGCCGACCCGGCGCCCTCTGAATAAGATAATCGGGAAAGTACCTGACCCTTTCCCGAAAACTACTCGGCGGTGGAAATTCAGACCGCCTTTCTAATTACGGAGATTAACCCATGCTCTTTTTCCCGAAAAAAGCCATCCTCGCCAAGATCGAATCCGTGTACGGCACCGACTCGGTGCCGACCGGCGCCGCCAACGCCATCCTGGCGCGCAACCTGTCGATCGTCCCGCTCAACGCCGAGCTGCACAAGCGCGAGGTGGTGTTGCCGGTGTTCGGCGATCTCGGCGCCATCCCCGGCAGCGCGCACGTCACGGTGGAATTCGAGGTCGAGCTTGCCGGCGGCGGCGCCGCCGGGACCGCGCCGCCCTGGGGTCCGCTGGTGCGCGCCTGCGCCCGCGCGGAAACGATCTCGGCCGGCGTGGACGCGCTGTATGCCCCGGTCGCTGGCGCCTTCGAGGCGGTGTCGATTTATTTCCACCTCGACGGCCTGCGGCATCGGCTCACCGGGTGCCGCGGCAAGCTGGCGCTGTCATTGAACCACGACGCCATCCCGGTGCTGAAATTCTCCATGGTCGCCATCTACAACGCCCCCACCGACACCGCGCTGCCGACGCTCACGCTCACCGCCTGGCAAAAGCCGCTGCCGGTCAACAAGGTCAACACGCCGACGTTCACGCTGCACACTTACGCCGCGGTGCTGTCCAGTCTCGAAATCGACGACGGCACGGTGGTGAATTTCAAGGACTACGTCAACGCCGCCGAGGAGGTGCGCGTCGGGGGCCGCCCGGGCGTCACCGGCACCGCCAAGGTCGAGGCCAAGCTGCTGGCGACCAAGGACTGGTTCGCGCTGGCGCGCGCCGGCACCATGGGCGCGCTGAACCTGATCCACGGCACCGCCGCCGGCAATAAGGTGCAGATCGAGGCGGCGCAGGTGCAGATCGGCAACCCGACCTACGAGGATGCCGACGGCGTGGCGATGCTGAACCTGCCGCTGATGTTCAACATCACCCCCGCCGGCAACAACGAATACACCATCCGGGTGCTTTGA
>JANLIC010000030.1 GCA_024654125.1 Sulfuricaulis sp.
GTTCAACGCCGTCGAGCCAGCGCCGACTTTCAAGGCGGTGGATACGGGGTCTGCGGAGCAAAAATACTGGGCGTGGGCAAGGCAGCCTGTTGTGTCCGATCTGGTGGATCCGGCGGTAGATCGTGAGAACGTGGCGGGTATGGCGCCAGACGGAACGGAAGAGTATTGGAAGGCAATGCTCGCCGCAGGACGGGACGCAGTTCAGATGCGCGCGGAGGAACGCGGCATCACGCTGCCGGAAGAAACAAACCCCGACATCCGCCAAGACCTCGCCATCGGCCAAGACTACCAATACCTGAACCCCTCCGAGTTCTGGGCCGTTCGCATGACCAACACGGCACAAGCGCGCTTCGAGGCGAAGTCCATCTGGGCACGCTCGCTGCAATGGCTGCGGGAAGCCCTGGAGCACATCAAGGGCGCGCTTGGCCTGAAGTCCGACCATCCGCTGCTGAAGGCGCTGGACGACCTGATTGCGCGCGGGGACGGGGAATTCGTGAGCAATGAGATGCTGGGGAGTTCGGAGGTTTATGCGGCGCCGGCACAGAATGCCAGTCAGCGCCCCGACATCCCCGAAGAAACCCGCTTCCGCAAAGCGCAGCGCATCGGGCAGGACAAGCTCAACCGTTTCACTGTCATCAAGGAATGGCTCGCCGAAAACGGGGTGCAACTCTCCGAGGCGGCGGACGTGTACAAAGCCGAGGAACGCCTGCATTCCAAGTTCGCCAACAAGGCGGAAGACTTCAGGAACAAGGTGGTCGAGCCGCTGGTCAAGAAAATCCAGAAGGCCGGCTTCACGATGGGCGACGTGGCGCAGTTCCTGCACGCGCAGCACGCCGAAGAACGAAACATCCAGATCGCCAAGGTAAATCCGTTGAAGCAGGACGGCGGCAGCGGCATGAAGACCGCCGAAGCGCGGCAGATCCTCGCCACCGCCAAGCCGGAACTGAAGCTCCTGTCCAACGAACTCCGGCAGATCACCGAGACCACAAAGAAGACCCTGCTCGATAACGGCATCATTTCGCAGGAAATGGCCGACGCGTGGGGCAATGCCTACAAGAGCTATGTCCCGCTGAAGGGCGGGCCGGAAGAAGGCAACGCCACCGGCGCCGGCAAGGGGCTGAAGGCTGTCCGCAAACTCAAGCGTGCCCTGGGGCATGAAGTCCGCGAGGAAGGTGAGTGGATCATCGAGAACATCCTCGCCGACCATGAGCGCGCCTTGATGCTGGTGGAGAAGAACCGCGTCGGCCATGCCTTGATCAAAATGGCGCTGGAGGCTGACCGGGAAGACCTGATCACCATCGGCAAGCCGGAGAAGCGCGGGGTATTGAAGCCCGGCCAGTCGACCTATCAAGTCACGTTCCACGGCAGCATTGTTGACGCCTTCCACAATCTCGCCGATGCACAGAAGTTCGTCCGCGAAGAAGCGCAGAAGTACGGGCGAATGAAATCCGACTTTGGTATCGACAAGGTGCAGGCTGATCCAGCGGTAGCCTACATGGCCTCGCCGATGCTGGCCGACAACGAAGTGAATGTCTATGTCGCCGGCCACGCGGTGCGCGTGCAGATCAACGACGAACTGCTGGCGCGCGCCTACGGAAACATGGGCGTCGAGGCCATGAACACCATCCTGAAGGCTGGCCGCGCGCTGAACACCTTCCTGTCCAAAGTCTATACCGGCTACAACCCCGAATTCATCCTGACCAACATCGTCCGCGACTTCACGACCGGCCTGATCAACGTCAGCGGCGAGGAAGGCGCGGCATTAGCCGGCAAGGCCATGATCAACTATCCGTCGATGTTTGGCCAGTTGCTGAAGTACGCCGTGACCGGCAAAGAAACGCAGTGGATCACCGACTACCGGGCCGATGGCGGGAATACCGGGGCGGCGTACCTGTCTGACCTGGAGCGACTCGGCAAGGAGATTCAGACCGAGTACGCGACCTACAAGGGCGTCACGGCGAACATGAAGGAAGGCGACTACGCCAACGCTGCGCGCGCGGCAGGCCGTGCTGTCTTCAACAAGACGCTGATCTGGGTAGAGCACCTGAACCAAGCCGGCGAGAACGCCATGCGCTTGGCAATCTACAAGGCCGCTGTCGAGTCCGGGCAAAGCCGAAACAAGGCGTCGAGCTTGGCGAAGAACAGCACAGTAAATTTCAATAGACGCGGGGAGTTAGGGCAGCAAGCTAATGCTCTTTGGCTCTTTTACAATGCGGGGGTGCAGGGGTCTGCGGCGCTGGCTCATGCCAACTTCAAGGGCGCGCACAAGCGCCAGGCATGGGCGCTGACGACCGCAATGGCAACGCTCGGCTACATCGCCGCTTCCGCCTTGGGCGGCGGCGACGATGACGAGTACGACAAACTGAGCGATTACACCAAGACGCGCAACCTCGTCATCAAGGCCGGCGACGGATGGATCAAGATTCCGGTCCCGTATGGCTATGGCTTCTTCTGGAACCTTGGCCGCACAATGGCCGATGCTGCACGGAAAGGTCAATGGGACAAAGCGCCGTGGCACCTTGCCTCGTCCTTCGTGGAAGAATTCACGCCATTCGGTGCCGCGGTGGCCGGCGGCAAGCCAGATTCCAAGCAACTGCTCTACGCCCTTCCGACCGCGGTAACGCTGGTTGCCGCGCCGCTGGCGAACCGTTCTGGAATGGGCGGGCCGATCATGCCAGACAGTCCGTTCGACCGCAGCAAGCCGGATCGTGAAAGGCTGTGGCGATCAACCAAGGGCACGATGTACGACGGCCTGGCCGGCGCGCTGACCGAAGTCGGTATCGACGTTTCTCCGGAAACCCTCAAGCACTACACCAGATCGCTTACAGGTGGTTCCGGGGCTTTGGTTGACAGTACCATCAGCGCCGTCGCCCTAAAGGCGCAGGGGTCCGATCTGGAGGCCAAGGAAACGCCATTCGTGCGGAAGTTCTACACCGAGACAACCATCGCGGACACGCGGCGAGCGTATTACGAGGCGAAGGAAAAAGCGCAGGACGCCGCCGAAGAGCTCGCCAGAGCGAAGAAGGCGCGGGATTTCTCGAAGATGAACGACATCGTGAAAGAGAAAAGCGAACTGATCGCCATGGATCGCTACGCCGATCGCCTGTCAAAGCATATCAAGGCGCAGCGCGACCGGCAAGACGCCATCCGAGTCAGCGATATGTCGGCAGGACAGAAGCGAATTCTGCTGAAGCAGATGGAGAACGACGAGGCCAAGATTTACGACCGCTACCTGGCGACATTCAAGCGGACGGTGAAGTAGTCAATCCCTAGCGCCTACCCGCAAGAACGATTTGCGCACATTCGCAAGCACGTTTGACCATCCCATCCGATCACCCCAAGGTTTCCCGTCAGCAACGCACCTGTAGCAATCTCGCCTGTTGCTGCGAAACATGTCGATGCGGTGTTCAACGTCACCAAAATCGTGATCGATGATGATGATCGTCCGGCGCAATAGCGGCAAGTCGGGCGGGTAGTCTGGTTCCGGCCCATCCTCGCGTTTGCGCACCTTGCTCGCCCGTGCGGCGGCGAGTTTGGCGGACATCTTGGTGCGTTTTCTGTACATGGGCAACCTTGTATGGTTCGGCTAATCAGCGTTAGAGCGCTTCATTACCTTGGCAACCGCATCGAGGACAGCCGTCAAGTGATCGACGTTCGTCCATTCCTTCACTCGGTCAGGTATTGCCTGCCACACGGCATTGCTGTCGAAAACAACCGCCGTCTTGATGCGCTCGCTCTCAAGAGCCGCAACGAGTTCTTTACGCTCATCGTCTTCGGCAACGCGCTCACCAAGCCATGCGAGCATGGTCGAAAGTTCAATGGTGTTGCGGCAGAAACCTTTTTCACGGCAGTACGCTATTTCTTGTTTCAGTGTTCGCATGTCTGTCTCCGTTTGTGGCAGCGCTCTAACCCGCCGCTCGACCATCGCCCTTCGGGCTGGACGCTTCGCCTATCGGCTCGAGCCGGTCAGCTAGCACGTTAGGGGTCTTGAGTGCGGCCCTGTCAAGCCGTTCAATCTCGGCGATCAGCAGCGCCGCAGCACGCACCAGGTCGCGGCGCGGATTCTTCGGCTTCCACCACTCAATAGACCAGTCAGGCCAGCACATCGGCATTGCATTCTTGGCGTCGCCTTGACTGTAGGGATTGAGTTGATCTGCTGCATTGAGGGCATAAGATGCGCCCGCAGCGGCAAGATCACCAGGGTCGTGTTCGTCGTCATGTTCAGGCGTCCAACCCTCGGCCTCCATCTGTCGCTGGCGCTCGGCCAGCACGTCGTCTGTAGCCTTGCTCATGCTTTGTCTCCCCGTTTAAAAGTCGGCGCTGGCGACACGGCGCCCCCCAACCCGTCGGTCAACACGGACGCGCCGCCGATAGGGCCGGCGTCGCGCCGGTTACCTAGATCGTTGGCCGTCATGGCGGCGTCAATCGCGGCATCCACTTCCTCAAGGCTTCTGTTGATGCAGCCGTTACCAAAGAAGTTGGTCAGTAGCATTACGTCGCGGTTCTCCTTCAGCCATCTGTACCGCGCCGCCTCAACACAAATCTGCTTCGCGTCGCCGCGTTGGAGCGAAACAAAATCCTTCCATGTCTTCTCGTAGAAGCCTTCACGCTCTGCGGCCATCCGCTCTCCGGTATCGTTCTGTACTAAGCTCATGCTCTCGTCCCTCTCAAAGTCAGTTCTGGTGGAACGCCGGCCAACCCGGCTGTCAACGCGGACGCTCCGGCGATGAACCTGCCTCCGCGCCGGTTACATTCACGTTAGCCGGCTTGAATCTCCACTCCTTGAGCGTGTCAGGATCGTCCGGGCGCTCGCCAGGAAATGGCCCGGTTCCTTCGTCGTACCAGCAGATGCAGCCCGCGTCCTGCGCGGTATTCGCTTTGCAGGCGTTGTCCTTGTAGTAATACTGCGGCGGGCCGCTTTCGGTCGCCAGCCGGCTAGCATTTACGTCAACCGGACCTTGCGCAATAAGCGTCGTCATTTCGTTGTCTCCTGTGCCGGCGCAAGGCCGGTTACGTTAGTGTTGGGCCTCACTCGTTTTCGTCCTCGGCGTCCCGTGCCATGTAGCCGTCGTTCCACGACAGCCGCTCATCGCTCCCCATTGGGTATGGGTTCTTCGACTCGCTCACGCCACGGTCGGCAGCGTCGTAGCCATCCTGCCAAGCCTTTGCTTCCGTTTCCTTGCTCATCAGTCAGTCCTCCAAGCGTGGCCCAACAGGGCCATCAACACGGACGCCCTGCGGGCGCCGGTTAACTCGGCGTTGTGCGTCAAAAGCTCGCGCTCTGCCAGTTCACACATCACCCCGCATTCGTTGTCCGGCTCGTCTTGGTAACGTCCTTTGTTCGGCGGCAGGTCGCGGAGCGAATACCTTTCGCCGGTCTTGCGGTTGCGGAACAGGTAGGCGCTCGGGCCGTCTGTCATCAGATCGGTCATGGTGTTGGCGATTCCCTTGTTGTCGCTGGCGTCCCATACGCTGAATCGCGGCGATTCCTTCAGCACGGCCAGCACCTTCAGCCGGTCGCGCCGGTCCTTGCGCGACATATCACCGATCGCGCCGGAGAAGCTGCATACGATGATTCGACTTCCCCGGCGTGCGGTCATGGCATTACTGCTGGAACGGCTCGCCGAAGAAGAACGGATTGCCGGTCTTGTCGCGGATCAGCCCGATAAGGGTTTGCGTGGCCGCTTCGAGAATCAAGTCCTGCCTGATCAGTTCAAACCAGAACGTCAGCTTGCCCTCGCGCACGCGGTAGCGTAGGCGCGCATTGATTCGGTAGGCGTCACCATTCCAGAACACCGGGAAGCCGACCGTAAAGCGATCGAATGCCGACATTTTCGCCAGGGTGCCAGCATCGTCGTCCTGGGTGAATGCCATTTGAACGCCGCCGTTCTGCAAGCGAATCGCGCTCTTGAACTTCATGTCCTGATTGGCCTCGAAGGCGAGAGCCATTTCAAGCATTTGAGATCCGGTCGGGCTTCCTTCGACGCTGGCGATGTCCTTTATATTTTCCTCGATGTATTCGGCGAACGCAGCCTGATTGAACGGCTGCTTGTTCTTGCCGATCCAGCGATTCCATTCTTCGGAAAACTCCGGGCTGAAGGTGGCGCGATGATCACGGAAGGCGGCCTGCGATTCCTCTTCGCCGTGGTCGTTGAGGATGGCGGTGAAGCCGACCTTGCCGGCCTTGTAGTCGGCGATGCACCAGATGGTGCTGTCGTTAAGCGAACCGTGGCGCTTGGTGTAGTCGATGAAACTTTCGGCGTCGTGCAGGCGCACCTTGGCGATCTTGCGGCGCGGGGCGGCGAGCAGTTTGGCGTCGTCATCCTTCTCGACCAGCGTCCAGCCGGGCGGCAGCGCGACGCGCTTCATGTTGCCGCCGGCTTCGCTGATGATCTCGATGGGGGCTTTCATTTCCTTCGCCAGCGTTTCGGCGATGTTGCTCAGTTCCTGATCCATGTCGACGTGTCCTTATGCGGTTTTGAGGTTGGCGGTGGTGATGTCGGCCGCGGCGCTCGGTACCTGTTTGAGATCGAGCTTGACCTGTCGCGGATCGTCTGCGACAAGATTGCCCTCCGGTGTGGCGAACAGCATGGCCTCCATGGGTTCATCCGCCGGCTTGGTCAGCTTCAGGCTGCCGGTGATGATCATGGCGCCGCCGCGCGTGGCCTTCTTGACCTTGATTTCCAGGGTCAACTTGCCGGCCTTGCCGGATTGGTCGACGGCGGCGACGAGTTCCGCCATCTTGTCGCTGGCGAGGTCGATGAAGACGCCGCCCCCGATGTGGCGAAGCGTGTCATTGATGGGCCTTGCAAAATCAGACATCGTGGTTCTCCTTGGTGGTGGGTGGGTTGTCGGGCTGAACGGGCTGGATCTTGACGAACGGAAACTTTTCGGCAAGCGGCTTGATGTGCTTGCCGAAGTGCGCCCCCTTCGACTCGGCGGCGCTGAATGCCGCGAAGTCTTCGGCGCTGAAGTTCTGGTAGTGATAGACGCTACCGGTGCCGGTCTTCGACGGAAACTGGATTGCCAGCGTATTGGTTTCCGGGTCGTGGCCGATGGCGGCGATCTGCGAGGATTTGCACGGGATCATTTCAATGGCCGTGCCTTGTTTGGTTTCGGTGTTCATGATCTTCCTTTCATGTGAGCGCGATGCTTCGCGCGGTTCTTGGACTTGATGGCGGCGCGCTTGTTTTGCGCAACGGTTTGCGGGTGGCGCCTGCCGTGGCCGGAGTAGTTATCCGGCTCGCCGATTCGTTGGCGATTTGCAAAGCGGTCCATGATGGAGCCGAGATTGAAGGTCGCGCTTTGCCATCCGGTCGCGGCAGCCGAAACCAATGCGGCAGCCGCGCCAACCAAAAGTGATTTGCGACTCATGCTGCGGCCCTCCGCATTGCGGTCGGCACGCTGGCGACCATGGCGATATGCTCAACGATGGCCCGGCAGATCAGCGGGAAATCGCACTCGCGGTACAGCTTGGCGTTCTTGTCCTGCGTGGCGACAAACCCAAGACCGGCGAGGAATTCACTGGTCACGGTGAATCCGAGCATGGCGTTGATTTCGCCGAGACGGATATAGCGGCCGTTGTCGGGGGCCGCGCCCACACCCGCAACCTGGCATGGCGAGGCCGGTGATGGCCGTAGAGCCTGCGAGTCGGGGTGTGGTGCGGGTTCGGTGATTCCGGTGTTAAGTGGGTGGTCCGGCGCAAAAGCGTTCCTTGTGCATATGGCTGGCGATGCCGTCGTGGCGCGGTCGCGCTCAATCTTGGCGGCAGCTTCCTCGGCGGCCCTGCGCTGGCGCTCGGCTTCTTCCTGCTCGGCCTTGGCAAGTAGCTCGCGAATGGAGGCTATTGCCCTGTCCTTGGCCGCTTGTGCGGAGCCGATCAGCGCGCCGAATCTATCGTCGATCATCCACGACTCAGTTTCGGCAAGAGTTTCGCGGATACATTCGATGGTGCCTCCGGCCCTGACACCAAGGCGCCCGGTCTGCGCGATGACTACCTGCTGGTTGATGCCCATGATTTCCTGCATCGCCATTTCGTTCGCCTCGGCTTGCTTGCGAGCGATTTGATCCGCCTTGATCTTGGCTTCGGCGGTGGCCTTGGCTTCTTCCTCGGCGCGAATCTTCTCGCGCTCGGCGGCCAGGCGCTTCGCTTCGGCGTCCTTGTGATCCTGAATGCGAGACTTGATCACCAGCGCCAGGTCATCGGGCGCCTTCAGGATCAACTGTGCATAGTCGGAGAACAGGAATGTGTAATCAGCGCCGTCAGGCCGCGCGCCGTCGTGCAACGCCTTGAGGTTGATGTCGATCCGGTCGGCAATCTCGTTGCTCTCGATCTTCTTGGCCGCGACCAGGCTCGATACGGCATCGCGCATGGATTCGAGATTGCGCTTGCTCTTGATTGCCGCGGCAAAGTCGGCGGCGATCGGCGGCATCTGCACCTTGGCAAAGCGCTTGTTGAGCCCGGCGATGTGGGTAGTCAGCGCATCCTTGCCGGCCTGCATGATCTCGGTCTTCACTTCGAGGTCGCGCCGCACAACCATCTTTTCGAGGGCCAGGCGCGTGGTGCTGGAGAGTTCGCG
Organism: Sulfuricaulis sp.; assembly: GCA_024654125.1. Classification (GTDB taxonomy): domain Bacteria; phylum Pseudomonadota; class Gammaproteobacteria; order Acidiferrobacterales; family Sulfurifustaceae; genus Sulfuricaulis. Next base: position 8,580 of record JANLIC010000030.1, read on the forward strand.
CAGCAGCTTCTTCTCGCGCTGCATTGCGTCGATGTCCGTCACCATGGACAGCACGCGCTTTTCTTCGGCGTCAAGCTGGGCCTCGGCCGCCTTGAAGGCGACGATGGCGGCCTTGCAGTCGGCGAATTCCTGATCGGTCGCTGGCTTCTCCGGGATGCGATCGATGAAGTTGCGCAGTTCGACGCCCCAGGCGGCAAAGTTGGTTTCGATCGTGAGCGCGCCGGACACGGTAAGCACCACGGCCGG
>JANLIC010000155.1 GCA_024654125.1 Sulfuricaulis sp.
TTATGCCTCGAACCCCCCTTCGATGGTCAAGTTGGTAGCACCGAAATCGATGCATCATGGATAAAGCGGGCTTGTTTGAAAGGCCTGTCTGACGATTCAGTAGAGCGAACCCCTTTCCCCCTGGTACAAAACCGCCCCCGCGCCTAACGCCCGTGGCGCAAAGGAATGCCAGACACCCATAGTTAAAGGTACCGACACAAACAGTGTACCGCTTATGGCTATCCCGGCAGCACCAAAGAAACCGTTTATATCGCCTGCCGTCGCTTCAGTTCAATTGGAACACACCCGGCGATTCACCCTGGCCACAGACCGGCTTAATTCCCCCGTGCCGGCCCTCCAGGAACTCGATTGTCATCGCTTCCTCGGAATAGGCCTTTAGAAGATTTAGGATAATCTCGCTTTTGTTTTAGGTTATCTATTGGATTTTCCGTTTCATGTAAGAGACGGGGTACCCATACTTTAGATTTGAGTCAAGTATAATATTTAGTCGTCCAATACAATGTGGATTGTACCGCTATGTTTCAGCGTTTTGCCTTAAGTACACACTTCCGAGAGAATATTCAACGCTGGCAATGGTCGCGACTTTGCTTGCTGTGTAATGTGCGGACGCCGGCGGGAAAGGATTTTTGCACGGCGTGCGATCAGTCATTGCCGCGAACGCTTGAGGCTTGTCCGCGCTGCGGTGCGCCGGGCGCTGTCGTGGGGACCGAGGCGGCAAACTGCGGTGAGTGTCAGAAACACCCACCCGTCTACGACGGCACGCGCGCGGTGTTCCGCTATGCCTCACCGGTGGACAAACTGATTCAACACCTCAAATACCACGATCGTCTCGAACTCTCGCGTGTATTGGGCGGGTATCTCGCGGAACATCTACTGCTATTCAACGATCCCCTCCCCGACGTAATACTACCGGTCCCGCTGCATGTTTCCCGTTTGCGCGAGCGCGGCTACAACCAGTCACTCGAGATCGCCCGGTTCGTCGCCCGACGTCTACAAGTCCCACTCGAATGGCATGGCGCAAAACGTGTTCGCCCCACGGCTCCCCAGGCGGATTTGCCACGCGATCAGCGCAGGAAAAACGTGCGCGGCGCGTTCACCACGAACGACATATTCTTCGGTCGTCGGGTTGCCATTGTTGATGACGTGATGACCAGCGGACACACCGTCAATGCCCTGGCGGAGAGCTTGCGCCGCAGTGGCGCCCGGGACGTGCGGGTGTGGGTGGTGGCGCGCGCCTGAACCAAGATCGATTCGAGCTGGAAGAAATTACCTGTTTCTGACTACTGACTGGCGCTGGCGTGCGTAGGTGAGCAACTTTTCTTCCAGTACGCCGCTTTCAATGGCGCGCTGATAGGCGCTACCGGCGGTGTTCCAGTCCAGTACCGCCTCCAGCGAGATGCCCATGCCAAGCCACCAGCGTCCTTCTTGGGGATTGAGGGCGAGCGCCCTGTTGTAAGCCTTAATGGCATCGGCATGCTTGCCAACGCGTTGAAACAACGCCGCCAGAAACGCCAGATAATCAGGATTTTCCACGCCTGCCTGCAGGCTCCCTTCCATGACAGTCAGCGCTTTCTGGTCCGCACCATGGTCGACGTACACCCGCGCGAGCAATTGGGCGAAGGGATAATGCGCCGGCACCTTGTCGAGGCCCTGCTCCAGTAGCTGTTGAGCTTCGCGCCAGTGTCCTTGCTGCAACATCACCCCGGTGAGCAGTTCGCGCGCCGATGTGTGTTTTTCGTCGACTTTCAAAGCCAACTTTAGATGTTTCTCGGCATCGGCCATACGACCTTTCTGGAGTAGATCCACTGCCCGGCGGTATTCGCTTTCCGCTTTTTCATTTGGACTGAACGGCTTGACGCGTTTGTCCATGACCGTCATATCTGACGACACCCATACAGGCCCCAGTTTCGCTTCCGGTTGCTTTTCAACTGGCGAAGCCGCGCGGGAGTTGGGGGGTTTAGCCTTTGTTGCCTGCGCTACCGTTTTTTCTTTCGCTCGCGCCGGTTCGGTTTTTGTCGAGGCCGTCGACGGCGCTGTCAGACGCAGTTTCTGGCCAGGATGAATGACATGCTCGCGCCCGAGCGCGTTCCAATTGGAAAGATCCCAGAGGTCAACGCCGGTCTTGGTGGATATCCCGTAAAGTGTTTCACCCCGAGACACGGTCCAGTAGCCGTTTTCTTTCACCGATGCGATCTTGAATGCCCCCACTGTCGCGGGTCCTGGGTTAGCGGTCGTAACTGGTATTGGCACGGCACTCCTTTCTTCCACGATGGCAGGCGGAACGCCCTGGGCCGGCGGAACTATTGCCGGTGTGGCCGCCTGTTTTTCAGCCATTGCCTGGGAATGAACCGTCGAACCAGCCGCTTGAGCCGCCACGACTGTTTGTAGAGAGGCAGGAGCAGGGGCCGGCGCCGGTTTGGGCGGCAGTGGTGCCTTACGTGCCACGACGGGTGTCGGCGGGGTGGCAGGCTCAGCAGGGAACAAGCTTGCAACGAGGGTGTCGCCCCACTGCGTCCAGGCATAAGCACCGCCTCCGACAACCGCGACCAGCACCAGCAGCAGCACCAGGCGGTGCCACGGAGCGCGCGAGGACGGAATCCTGCCTATGGGTTTCAGATCCTCGAAAACGGATTTTTTCGGGGAGGTTCCGGCCTGGGAATCTTTGCGCGACTCCAGATCCTGAAGCATCTTGTTGACCAGACTCACACCGGGCCGCCTGTAATCAACGTAGTGCCGGAATTAATCAAGGGAAGAACGCTGATGGGCGCCAGGGCCGACACCAGCGCCGTCAGATAACGTTTGATGCGCGCCTTCACCGTCAGCGCCCCCTGGGTGGATTCGGTGTCCTCCACCGCCATGCGCACGTGCCTTTCCGAGACCACGCGCGCGCCTTCACCGAAAGCGGCCATGAGCGACTTGTGGGCAAGGATATTCACCAGACGCGGAATGCCGTTGCTGGTGCGATAGATTCGTTTGACCACCCTGTGCGGGAACAGGCGTGCGCCGCGGTAGCCGGCCACGGCCAGACGGTGCGAAATATAGAATTCGACCTCGCTCAGACTCAGCGGCAACAACCGGCAGGCGAAACTGATGCGCTGCTTGAGCTGGCGTATCGAGGGATTCTCCAACCGTTCGTTCAGCTCCGGCTGTCCGAACAATACCACCTGCACCAACTTGCGCCGCTCCGTCTCGAGGTTCGAGAGCAGACGCAGGCTTTCCAGCGTTTCGATCGGGATGGCTTGGGATTCATCCAGGCACAGCAACACGCGTTTGCCTTCGGCATAGCTGTCTATCAGATAGCGGTTCAGCAATTTGAGCAACTGGTGCTGATTGATGTGCTGGGGATATTGGATGTCCAACTCGTCGGCAATGGCGAGCAGCAAAGTCATCGGCTGCAGATAGGGATTCGGAATGTAAGCGGTGACAAATTCGCGATGATCGAGCGCGCCCAGGAACTTGCGGCACAGCAGGGTTTTGCCAGTGCCGACCTCGCCGATCACTTTCATGAAGCCTTCGCCACTGCGCACGGCGACCAGCAGCGTGTTTAGCGCTTCCTGGTGCGACGAATGGGCGAAAAAGAAGCTCGTGTCCGGCGTGATGGTGAACGGCAACTCTTGCAGCCCGAAATGCGTTCCGTACATTTGTTGTTACCCGCTTCCTAAAATTAAATCAAGACCAACGAAGTAGGGCTTCATTAAATTATTCCGTTCAGGATCCGATACGGATTTTCCGGATGCGCTCCTGTGACTCGCCAGCGGCGTCGCTCCAGTCCTGGCCGACGTTGATGATTGTTGGCTTGAGTAATATGACCAGTTCGCGCTTGATGCGCGTTACTTTCTTGTGCCTGAACAGGTTACCGATCAGCGGAATATCCCCGAGGATGGGCACGGAGGCGTTGTCATCCGTGCTCGCCTCCTTCATGAGTCCGCCAATCACAATGATCTGGCCGCTGCTGGCGCGCACGATGTTATCCGATTCCTGCACCGAACTGAGCGCCGTCGAGATCGTCTGGTTCGAGGCAACGGTGATCTGTTTCTCCGAGACCTCGCTCACGGAAGGATGAATGTGCAGGTTAATGTTGCCGGCCTCGTCGATCTGCGGCGTCACGTCCAGAGCGATCCCTGAAAAGAACGGTGACAATTCGGTCGAGATGGACGGTGAACCGCCCACCACGGCAGTCGCCGTGGTGTCCTGCCTGGTGACGAAATAAGAGTCGGTGCCCACCTTGATCACCGCCTTCTGGTTGTTCATGGTGGAGACGCGCGGGCTGGAGAGCACGTTCAGGTCGCCCTGAGTCTTAAGCAGTTCGAAAAACGCCGCAAAGTTGTTGGCCTTCAC
>JANLIC010000034.1 GCA_024654125.1 Sulfuricaulis sp.
ACACGCGGTCCCGCCCGGATTGGCGGCAAAATTGCCGCTGGAGTTCAAGACGCTGGGACACAGCGTGCACAACGACTTCGACCGCATCGCCATGGATGCCGTGGCCATGAACGATGTGCAGCTGTCGTTACGCCAGCTCGGGAAGACCATGAATAAATGCGTGGCGTGCCACGCCACTTACCAGATCGCGCTTACGCCCGGACCCCGCCAGTAGGCACCCCCGCTCCGCCCGGTTTTTCCTGTGAGGCCACGTAACGTGGCTTTAGCTTTTGATCTGCATCAAGCGTGCATCCTGGTGATGTGCCTAAAATTCCGGATTCTCGGAGGAGCAGGAAATGCCAGAAACAAGGGAAACGGCGCGGCCGGCCGGCCCGGCGCAAACAGTCGGTTATACCCTGCACGACAACCGCTATCTCAACATTACCAACCGCTGTACGTTGCGCTGCGTGTTCTGCCCGAAATTCAACGCCGAATGGACGGTGCAGGATTACCCGCTGCGTCTCGATCATGATCCCAGCCTTGAGGAAATTATCCTGGCGGTGGGCAATCCGGAGGATTATCGCGAGATCGTGTTCTGCGGTCTCGGCGAACCCACCTTGCGGCTGTACACGCTGCTGGATGTGGCAACCCGGCTGCGGCATCGCGCCAAACAGATTCGCATCAACACGGACGGTTTGGCCAATCTTGTTTACGGGCGCGACGTTACGCCTGATATGGAAGGCCTGATCGATGCGTTGTCGGTGTCGCTCAATGCCCAGAACGCGGAAATCTATAACCGGCATTGTCGTCCGAAACTGCCGGGCTCCTATGAGGCGATGCTGGATTTTGTGAAGCGCGCGCGCGAATTCGTGCCAGACGTCACTCTGACCGCCATCGAAGGGCTCTCGGGCGTTGATATCCCGGCGTGCGAAAAGATCGCACAAAAACTCGATGTAAAATTCCGGCGCCGGGCGCTGGACGTTGTCGGCTGATTCATCCGCGCCATGCTCCCCACGGGAAAAATGGAACTCGTGTGCCCGGCAGGCAGCATGCCGGCGCTGAAGGCGGCAGTGGACAATGGCGCCGATGCCGTTTACCTCGGCTTTCGTGACGGCACCAACGCGCGCAATTTCCCCGGCCTCAATTTCGATCTGGACGAGGCGCGCCGAGCCGTGAGTTATGCGCACCAGCATGGCGCGCGCGTGTTCCTGGCGATCAATACCTATCCGCGTCCGGCACAGTGGCAGAAGTGGTGCCGTGCCGTGGATCAGGCGGCCACCCTCGGCATTGACGCGCTGATTCTCGCCGACCCCGGACTCATGGATTACACCGCGCGGACATATCCCGATCTGCGCCTGCATCTTTCGGTGCAGGGCTCGGCCACCAGCCACGAGGCGATTGATTTTTACGTGCGCCATTTCGGCGTGCGGCGCGTGGTATTGCCGCGGGTGCTGTCACTCACGCAGGTGCAGAACATCATGCGGCGCGCCAGCGCGGAGGTGGAGGTGTTCGGTTTCGGCAGTTTGTGCGTCATGGTCGAGGGCCGTTGCGCGCTGTCGTCCTACGTGACCGGCGAGTCGCCTAATTCGAACGGTGTGTGCTCGCCTGCAAAACACGTGAAATGGGAAGAGTCGGCGGACGGCCGGCGCTCGCGCCTGAAAGGCGTATTGATCGATGTCTATGCGCCGGACGAGCCCGCCGGTTATCCGACGCTGTGCAAGGGGCGTTTTGAAGTCGGCGGCAATATTTACTACGCCATGGAAGAACCAACCAGTCTCAACGTGCTCGCCATCCTCCCGGAGCTGTATCGCGCCGGCGTGGCGGCGATCAAGGTCGAGGGCCGGCAGCGCAGCCCGGCCTACGTGGCGCAGGTTACGCGCACCCTGCGCGAGGCCATTGACGCCTGTGTCGCCGATCCGGAAACTTTCTCGCCCGAGGTTCGCTGGGTTTCGGTACTCGACAAGGTTGCTGAAGGTCGCAGTCATACGCTCGGCGCCTATTCCCGGCCATGGCAATGAAACTTTCTCTTGGCCCGATTCAGTATTTCTGGGAGCGCGAACGCGTTCTCGATTTTTACGCGAGCGTTGCAGAAGCGCCGGTGGATATCGTTTATCTGGGTGAGACGGTCTGCTCCAAGCGCCGCGCCCTGCGGCTGACGGACTGGCTCGACATCTCCGGAGGTCTGGCCGCGGCGGGCAAGGAGCCGGTGTTGTCCACGCTCACGCTGATCGAGGCCGAATCGGAAATTTCCCATATGCGCACTATCGTCGAAAACGGCCACTATGACATTGAGGCTAATGACATGGCGGCAATCTCGATGATGGAGAATGTTGCTCCATTCGTTATCGGTCCGCATGTCAATGTATACAACAGTCGTACGCTCGATATCCTGGCGCGCCTCGGCGCCCGGCGCTGGGTGATGCCGGTGGAACTCGACCGCGAAACGCTGGCCGCGCTTCAGTCCAGCCGTCCCGCCAACCTGGAAACCGAGGTGTTCGTATACGGGCGCTTGCCGCTGTCCTTTTCCGCGCGTTGCTTTACTGCCCGTGCGCATAAGCTGCCGAAGGACGAATGCGGTTTCTGCTGCGCCAATTACCCCGAGGGCATGTCATTGAAAACGCGCGAGGGGCAATCATTCCTGAATCTGAACGGCATTCAGGTGCAGTCAGGTGAGACTTATAATCTGGTGAACGAAATCGGAGAACTGCAAGCGCTTGGCGTAGATGTGCTGCGGCTTTCGCCCCAACCGCAAGGGATGTTCGAGATCATCGATGTTTTCCGCCGCGTCATGGACGGGCAGATGGAATCGTCAGTCGCGTCCGGCATGCTCGCGCCCTATCAAACGGCCGGCACCTGCGACGGCTACTGGCGCGGCGCACCGGGCATGCAGCGCTTGCAGACATCATATGAGGCGCTTACTGAATAAGTTGGAGCGAGAAACCAGACTAAGGCGCGCTGGCGCGCCGTACCATTGTCCGGTCAACCAGGGAAAATATCGCCGCACCGATGACGGGGCCGAAGACGTCGTGAAAATGCGCCTCCCAGTCGTAGTCGAGAGCATCCAGCAGGTTTTTGACATGCACGCCGGTTTCCGTGTCGCCTTCAATACACAGCCGGCGGTTGAAGAAAAGCGTATCCGGGTCTTCGCGCCGGGTGGCTAATTGCCAGTAATCTTCCACTTTCCCGCTGATGCGGACGTCGGCGCGGCCTGTATCGGCCGGCCGCAGTAGTCCCTGCTCGATCAGGAAATGGATTTCGCTCGCCGCGTCCTGGATGTGGATGCACACGGATTTCCCGTTGAGTTCCGGCAAGCGTGCCGCCAGCGGCTGACCGCGCAGCAGGTGGTTGAATACCCGCGCGAAAATTGACGCATGCACGGC
>JANLIC010000035.1 GCA_024654125.1 Sulfuricaulis sp.
GGGGGGGAGTTGGTGCGCTGACGCGGATCATTATCACCGACGCCCTTCTGGTGGCTCTCATAAGCCTCGACGATTTTTTGTACCAGCGCGTGGCGCACCACGTCCTGCGGCGTGAAATGGGTAAAGGTGATGCCGTCCACGCCGCGCAGGATGTCGATCGCCTGCACCAGGCCCGACAGCTGGGTGCGACGCAGGTCGATTTGCGTGATATCGCCCGTAATCACGGCGGTGGTCCCGAACCCGATGCGCGTCAGGAACATTTTCATCTGTTCCGCGGTGGTGTTCTGCGCCTCGTCGAGGATGATGAAGGACCCGTTCAGCGTCCGCCCACGCATGTAGGCGAGCGGCGCCAGCTCGATCACGTTTTTTTCCAGCAACCGCCCCACCTTCTCAAATCCAAGCATTTCGTTGAGCGCATCGTACAATGGGCGCAGATACGGATCGATTTTCTGTTCCAGGTCTCCAGGCAAGAAACCGAGACGCTCGCCGGCCTCGACCACCGGCCGCACCAGCAGGATGCGCTCGACCCGGTTGTTCTCCAACGCCTCAACGGCGCAGGCCACGGCAAGATAGGTCTTGCCGGTGCCGGCCGGCCCGACGCCGAAATTGATGTCATGCGTCAGGATGTTGCGAATGTACTGCCGCTGGCGTGGTCCGCGCCCACGGATGATGCGCTGGGGCGTGCGCAACGTGCTTTCACGTTCGTTCTCCTCCTCCGGCCCGCGCGCAGCCAGTTGCTGCAAGGCGGCGTGCACGCCGGCAAGTGTCAGCTCCCCTTTCCCTTCGGTCGTGCGGTACAGATCCTGCAACAACTGCGACGCCGCGAGGCTGTCCTCCGCGCCTCCCGTGACACGGAAGAGATTGCCGCGGTTGGCTATCTCGACGCCGAGATATTCCTCGATCTGCCGGAGATGTTCGTCGTGGCTACCGCAGAGACTGGCGAGACGCCGATTATCGGCGGGCGTGAGGCTGATTTCGATGTGCTTGGGCTTGGGTTTCAAACGGGCGATGGAATTCCGGGAGAGTATAGAAGAGTCAATTAAGAGCAAAAGTGGGTGATAAATCAAGCGCTCCGTGCGCGCGGCTCCGCCAGCAGCCGCCCGCGCAGGGAATTCGTCAGCGCCTCGGTGACTTCCACGTCGACAAAGCGTCCAGTCAGAGCGGAATCGGAACAGTCAAAATTGACCACGCGATTGTTCCCGGTGCGCCCGCACATCTGCCGGGAAGACTTGCGCGCCGGGCCCTCGACCAGAATGCGCTGCACGGTTCCCACCATCCGCCGGCTGATAGCCGCCGCCATGTCGATGTTGCGTGCCTGCAGACGCGCCAGGCGCGCCTCTTTGATTTCGTGCGGCGTGTCATCGGTCAGTTCCGCCGCCGGCGTGCCGGGGCGCGCGCTGTAGAGGAAACTGAACGAGGTGTCGAAGTTCATCTCCTCCATGAGATTCAGGGTGGCGGTGAAATCGCTATCGGTTTCGCCCGGGAACCCAACGATGATATCCGTCGTGACACTGATGTCCGGGATGACTTCACGAAGCCGGCGAATCTTCGATTTGTATTCCAGCACGGTATGGCCGCGCTTCATGAGTGCCAGGAGGCGGTCCGACCCGCTCTGCACCGGCAGGTGCAGGTGACCGGCCAGCTTCGGCACTTCGACATAGGCGGCGATCAACCGGTCGCTGAACACCTGCGGATGCGAGGTGGTGAAACGAAGGCGACCGATTCCGTCTATTTCCGCCAGATAACGAATGAGCAAGGCCAGATCCGCGAATTCACCGGTGTGCATCGCCCCGCGATAGGCATTGACGTTCTGCCCAAGCAGAATCACTTCACGCACACCATGTTCGGCGAGATGTACAACCTCCGCGATCACGTCATCGAAGGGGCGGCTGAATTCCTCGCCACGCGTGTAAGGCACGACACAGAAGCTGCAATACTTGCTGCAACCTTCCATGATCGACACGAACGCCCGCACGCCATCGACGCGCGGGTCGGGCAGGCAATCGAACTTCTCGATCTCGGGGAAGGACACATCCACGGCCGGGCGCTGCGTGACCAGCACGCTGTCGAGCAATTGCGGCAGGCGGTGCAAGGTCTGCGGGCCGAAAACCATGTTCACATACGGCGCACGCCGGATGATCCCGGCGCCTTCCTGGCTGGCGACGCAACCGCCGACACCGATAACCAGATCGGGCCGGGCCGTTTTAAGTTCGCGCCACATACCGAGCTGGGAGAACACCTTTTCCTGGGCCTTTTCGCGAATGGAACAGGTATTGAGCAGCAGCACATCGGCCTCGGCTGGGTTGTCGGTGGATTCGAGGCCGTGACTGGCCGCGAGCGCATCCGCCATACGTGCGGAATCGTACTCGTTCATCTGGCAACCGAAGGTCTTGATGTGCAGTTTGCGGAGCATAACGGAAATCATCTTCAAGTCCGGAACCTAAATCTACCGTTGGCCAGGGAAAATGGCCAGCCGCTTGTTTTACAGGCATGAAAAAATACGGGCGGCTTTCGCCGCCCGTATTCCAGAGGACCTTCAATAACCGTCAGGACCCGGATTTCTCGCCGATCTGCGACAGAATCGCCATGACCAGCGCCGCCGCCGAGAGCGCAAAAAGAAAGTAGATATTTTCCAGGAGTTGGGAGTAGGTCGACGCCAGGTAAGTGATGATCGACGGGGTGCCAATCCAAAAACTCAATTTCAACATGATGCTGTCCTCCTCAGGAAATGCTATCTGCGGGAGGGGCAAGGCCCGTCATTCCTTTCTACCCGCAGATCGTCCCTTAGGAAAAAGTCTTGGTCGAGGATGGTGAAACCACAAGATGGGACCGATACAAGGCGGTCCAAAGGGGACAACCGGTGATTGCCTTGTATCTCTGCGTCTTAGACCGCCCGCGGCGAACAGGCGCCTCGACTGGGCAACAAGCGGCTCACTGGCGTATTCCTCGTGTGAATGCCTAGTTGAGGCCAGGATACAACTGGATCAAGCCGCCGGCAAAGAATTCGACCGCCACCGCAGGGCCGTAAGGATGTGTATCTAGTCGGACCAGTGTGTCATGAATGGCGCTGGCCGGATCAGGAGATGGTCTGGTAATAAAGATTCTGCGGGTGATTGGCCTGGGCAAAGAAGAACCAACGCTCCGCCAGCAGTCCCAGGTATTGGACCACAAAGGCGGCGGTTAGCAACGTAACGCTGCGATCGATCATGCCGAAGCTCAGCAGCGCGAGCGGCAGCGGAAAGACCAGCACCAGAAATACCCACTTGATTGAGCGGAACAGCCAGGGTGCGGCGCCGTGAAAAAAATCGCGCGTGTTAAACGATCCACCCATGAAACCCTGGGACTTCTGCACGATGCGCGCGTGACGCACGCCGATGGCCGTCTGGATCGTGGACTTGTACCGGAGGCGGGTGTTGCGGATTAACGAGGCCACACGCGTGACGCAAACGACTAGCGTGATGACCGCGGTCGAAACACCGTAAAAGTAAATCAAAGCCGGCGCCTGGTACGCGGCATAGACGGTCGCGAGCAGGAAACCCGAGGCCAGTCCGAAAAGCGTGTAATTCACCACCGTCAGCCAGGTCGCCCATTCCTGCAGGAACTTGATGCAGGCGTAGATCATGCCGGTGCACAGAAACAGCAGGAAGGACAGTGCCACGCCACCGGCGCCGACGACGAGCGCCAAATCACCGTCCACGCTGGTAGCAAAGCCGAAATCCTTCAGTCGCAGATCAAGATGATACACGATGCCATAGACGGCCACGGCGCCCATCAGGGCCGGCAGCACGATGACCTCGCGCGACAGCCAGGAGGTGCGCCAGCGTGCCGCCGAACGCCACGCACGCTCCGGGTGTCCGAGGTGAAAAAATGACGCCACCAGCCCGGCGAACAGTAACGCGAACGAAATGGCACTACCCAGCACGTAGAAACTGTTTGGCTGTGCTGGCAGCAGCTCGACGGTCGAATAGACCTGCGCCGTGTAAAGCGCCAGAAACAGGCCTTGGCCGACGCCGATCAGTGTCGTTAAAAAAATGACCGAAAAAGCGGGATGCATGTGTAGTTTCCGGGAAGACTACCAGCTCGTGACGTCGTCGAGTGATGGTTCTTTCACGTCCGGCTTGGGTTGCACGCCCTCTTTCTTGAGCGGGTTGTCGGCGCGCATGAGCTCATCGTCGTGAATTTTGATGCGCGTTTTGCGGCGCGGCAGATAATGGTTGGCCGGCTTGGTGCCCCACTCCGGCATGAGTGCATAACCACCGCTTTCGCTGATCGCGATGGACACCTCGGAATCGGGATCGTGCACGTCGCCAAACAGGCGCGCGCTGGTCGGGCACGCCATCACGCAGGCCGGCTTGCGTTCCGCCTCGGGCAGCGCCGCATCGTAGATGCGATCCACGCACAATGTGCATTTCTTCATGACCTTCTGGTGCTCATCAATTTCTCGCACGCCGTAGGGGCATGCCCACGCACAGTACTTGCAGCCAATGCACTTATCGTAATCGACTAACACGATGCCATCTTCAGGGCGCTTGTAGGAGGCGCCGGTGGGACACACTGGCACGCACGGCGGATCCTCGCAGTGCAGGCAGGATTTTGGAAAATGCACCGTATCGGTATTCGGGAACTCGCCCACCTCGAAGGTCTGCACCCGATTGAAGAAAGTGCCAGTGGGATCCTCGCCGTACGGACGGTCATCGGAAAGATAACCGGCCTCGCCCGAGGTATTCCATTCCTTACAACTGGTAACGCAGGCGTGGCAGCCGACACAAACGTTGAGATCGATGACCAAGGCGAGCTGGGTCATAAAGGTAGCCCTACTCCGCTTCGCTGCGTTCGTCTTTTCATAGGACTAGGTTCCTGTGAGCTTTCCGGTCACATAGGCCAGCCAGTTTTTCAGGCGCGTCGGTTCGCCGGGGACCGGTGACAGCGTTTCGAACTGTGGCATGGTAACTTTCTCTTCTCCTGGATCGGCCTTGTATATCCGCACGCGCACGTCGTACCACCCCGCCTGACCGGTCACCGGATCGGAGTTGGAAAGATGTCTGCCCTCCGGCTGCGGCGGGAGTTCATCGGTAATCAGGTGATTAAGAATAAAACCTTTGCGCGCTTCATTCGCACGCGGTTCAAGATTCCACGCGCCCGGCTGCTTGCCGATGGCGTTCCAGGTCCAGACCGTTCCCGGCTCGGTGGCCTCGCTGAAACGGCACATGCCACGGACCTTGCCCCAGGGTGATTCAATCCAGACCCAGTCGCCGTCCGCGATCCCCTCGGCCTTGGCGGTTTTGGGATTCACGAATAAATAGTTGTGCGTGTGAATTTGGCGCAGCCAGGCATTCTGCGAGTCCCACGAGTGGTACATCGCCATCGGCCGTTGCGTGACGGCATTGAGCGGATACTTTTTCTTGTCGGTTAACTGTGTTTCGAGTGGTTCGTAGAAAAAAGGCAGCGGGTCGAAATAGGTCTCGATACGATTGCGCAAATGCGGTGGTGGTTGCTTGCCCTGGGTCTTGCCCTGCGCCGCGAGCCGGAACTGCTGCAGGATGTCGGAATAGACATGGATCAGAATCGGCTCGGCGTAACGCGTGAGGCGGTGACGCTGCGCCCATTCGAGATAGCCCTTGTTCCAGTTGCGCATGTACTGATAGGACTTGGGCAACTCGTAACGGAACACGCAATTGTTTTTCTCGTACATTTCCCATTGATTCGGGTTGGGCTCGCCTTTCATGAATTTCTCTCCGCCTTTTCCGCGCCAGCCGGCGAGAAAACCGATACCCGAGCCCGGTTCAATCTCGTAGTTGATGATGAAGTCCGGGTAATTCTTGAACTTGCGCTTCCCGCGTGTATCCACGAAGGCCGGGAATTTGAGGAGCGTCGCGAGCTCGATCAGCACTTCCTGGAACGGTTTGCACTCGCCCTTGGGCGGCACCACCGGGATGCGCACGGAATCCATCGGGCCATCGAACTCCGACACCGGCCGGTCGAGCATGCTCATGACATCGTGACGTTCGAGATAGGTAGTATCCGGCAACACCAGATCGGCGTACGCCACCATCTCCGACTGGAATGCATCGCACACGACGATGAACGGGATTTTGAATTCACCCTTCCCATCCTTGTCGTTCAGCATCTTGCGCACTTCGACCGTGTTCATGGTCGAGTTCCAGGCCATGTTGGCCATGAAGATCATCAGCGTGTCGAGCTTGTACGGATCGCCGCGCCAGGCGTTGGTGATGACGTTATGCATCAGTCCGTGCACCGACAGCGGATATTCCCAGGAGAAGGCCTTGTCGATGCGCACCGGCGTGCCGTCCTGGTCGACGAACAGATCGTCCGGGTCGGCCGGCCAGCCGAGCGCCATGCCGTCCAGCGGCTTGCCGGGGCGCACGCCTTCCGGACCTTTCGGCGTCTTGGCGCAGGGCGGAATCGGGCGCGGGAACGGCGCCTTGTGGCGGAATCCGCCCGGCCGGTCAATGGTGCCAAGAATACTCATTAGTATGGAGAGCGCGCGGATGGTGTGAAAACCGTTCGAATGCGCGGCCAGCCCGCGCATGGCGTGAAACGCCACCGGATTGCCGGTCACGGTCTCATGGTCCTTGCCCCAGATATCGGTCCAGGCGATGGGCAGCTCGATTTTCTGGTCGCGCGCGGTGACGCCCATTTCATTCGCCAGACGCTTGATGGTTTCCACCGGGATGCCGGTGATTTTGCTGGCCCACTCGGGCGTGTAGTCCTTGACCCGATCTACCAGTAACTGGAATGAAGGTTTGACCTTGGTACCGTCCGGCAGCGCGAACTCGCCGAGCAGGTTGGGATCGGCGCCAGCGCTATGCGTGAGCACGGCCTTGTTGCTCAGGCGGTCCCACCACAGCTTGTTCTGCGGATCAAAACAACCCTCTTCCTCCGGTACCTCGGCGCGCACGAACATGCCGTTTTCGCTTGAATTGCTGTCCAGGTTCACCAGCTGCGCGGCATTGGTGTATTGCACCAGGAAGTCGCGGTCGTACAGACCCTGCTTGATGAGCTGGTGGATGAGCGCCAGGAACAGCGCGCCGTCGGTGCCGGGCTTGATCGGCACCCACTCATCCGCGATCGCCGAGTAACCGGTGCGCACCGGATTGACCGAGATGAACTTGCCGCCGTTGCGTTTGAATTTGGAAATGGCGATCTTGAGCGGGTTGGAGTGA
>JANLIC010000036.1 GCA_024654125.1 Sulfuricaulis sp.
TGTTGTCTCTCACGATAATCCGCAAGGTGGTTTTCATGCAGATCCGCGTTGAGTCGGGATGTATTTCCCGCATTGCAGGGGGTACTTCCTGCCGTTGACGTGATGGATCAGAGTGAGAGAGTGAGTTTTCCGGGAGGGGCCACCGCGGATGGTGGCCCCTCCCGGATCTGTGGTCAGAGCGGCGGATTGTCGTCGACGGCGAGTGCGCGGTATTCGCGGATTTCCACGCGCAGTTCTCCGACGCGGAAGATCAGGGAGTTCGCCTTGCGGGTAAGGGGTCCCGGGATCTCTCCTCGTGCCGCCAGTTCGAGGGAGTAAAGGTCCGGGGTTTCGGCGATGAGTTGGTGGGCGGTTGTCGCGAGTGTCGCGTCGAGTGCGGCGAGGACCCCCAACTCGGGCGCGAGCGCCAGTTCGTTCGCTGTGGGGCGCAGCAGCGCTTCCATCCGCTCTTCCATCACGTCACCTCCGCCAACGCGGCATGGACATGGTCGATGGTCACGGTTCTCGCCTTGGCCAGGGCGGATGCGATGAGCGCCTGATGGCACAGGTTGTTGACCTTGCGCGCCAATCCCTGGGTCGCCTGGAAGATGGCTTCCAGGGCTGCGGGTTCGAAGAGTGGCAGCTCGGTGCCTGCGAGCCGCAGGCGGTGGGCGATGTAGAGGGGCATTTCGTCGCGGTCGAGGCCGGCGTAGTGGTATCGCATGACGATTCGCTGGGCGAGCGCCTCGTAGACGGCCATGGAGAGCCGTCGACGCAGTTCGGCCTGCCCCACGAGCAACAGGCAAAGGCGATTTTCCGAGTCCATCTGATAGTTGGTCAGCAGCCGCAGGTCTTCGAGCACGTCGGAGCGCAGATTGTGCGCCTCGTCGATGACGAGGACGGGGCGGCACCGCGCCTCGGTGGAGAGGCGGTTGACCTCGGTGCGGATCTGGCGGTAGAGGGCGGCCCGGGAGCGTTCGGTGGGCAGGCCCATCTCCCAGGCGATGGTTTTGTACAGGTCCATGACGTTTCCCGTGGAGAAGGCGATGTAGACGACGCGCCACAGGCCGGTGTGCAGGGAGGTGAGCACTTTGCGGCAGGCGCAGGTCTTGCCGGAACCGCTCTCGCCCGTGATCAGTCCGATGCCTCGCAACTCCAGCAGGTGGGCAAGACGTGCGTCGGTTTCCCGGCCGGCGGCAGAAGGGAACAGTTCCTCGGGCTGGATCTCCTTGTCGAACGGATGGCGGGTGAGGCCGAACGGTTTGCGGTACATGTCAGCGGCCTCCTTCCCGGGAATCGTGTCCCGTCGGGAAGTCGCGCAGGCGCAGACCCTGGGAGGGGGCATCGGGGTCTTTCCCGGGAACCGGGATCCGGGAGTGCTGGTTGCGCTTGACGAAGCAGTTGGCGTAGAGATCTACTCGTTTGGCCGTGCCGAGTTTTTTGTTCTGCAGCCATACTTCGACGGGCTCTCCCAACTTCGCCGGATCGAACTTCAGGGTCACCGTCTCGCCCACGAGGGTGGCGTCTACCTCGTAGAGCACGCCGCGCAAGCTCACGGTGCGGTCGCGCTGCACCCGCCGCTTCTCTTCGAGTAAAAAGAGCGCGTCGAAGTCGGTGCCGGGCTCCGGCAGCCGGATGGCATCGGCGCTTTGGCACCAGCGGTCCAGCGGAGTCTCTCCGGCCAACCCCTTGTGGGGCGCCTGGTGGTACTCCCCCTCGATCCAGCCCCACAGCGCACGGTTGATGGCTTCGAGGTTTTTGGTGTCCTCGGGGGAAAGCCGTGGCAGAAACTGCATTCGCACGGTGCGGAAGAATCGCTCGATCTTCCCTCGCCCCTCCGGGGTGTGGGGCCGACTGTGGATCAGGTGGATGCCGAGCCTGGCGCACACCAACTCCAACTGGTGCGAGCGGAACGCCGCCCCGTTGTCGCAGTACAGGCGAACCGGCACACCGCGCCGCCGGACGGCCTGCCCGAACACCGGCAGGAAAGCGCCGACGGCCTCGGAGAGCGCGAAGGCGCAATAAGGAACGACACGAGTCGCGTCGTCGATCATGCCGATGAGGTAAGACTTCCGCCGCCGTCCGCCTTCGACTCCGACGGTGGGGCCGTGCATGACGTCGGCCATCCACAACTCGCCCGCCTTCTCGAAGGAGAACCGGCGGCGATCGTTGCCGTTGGGTTCCTCGGGACGCTTGCTCATCATCCCGGCGCGCGAGAGGAGCCGATGCACCGTCGAGTTCGGCAATGCCAGATCTTCGGGCACCGCTCCCGTGGCGCGCGCCCGCTCGATGACCTGGACCACCGACAGGGAGTGCTTCTCGTCCTTGATGCTGACCAGCAAGTCCGCGACCGGGCCCGGGATGCCCCGGGTTTGCCCAAGATCGCCGCGAGGTTTGGGGCGAAGCGCCTCGAAGCCGCCTCGTCTCCACGCAACCAGCCAGTCGCGAAGCGTCTCCTCCGCCACACGGGTGCGACGCGAGTACGGAATGGAATAGCTGCGTCCGGCCTTCTCCCGCAGTTTGACGTAGAGACCCCGCTGACCTACTTCCCGATCCGTCAGGTCCGCGATAAGACCGTACCGGAACAGCGCGATCCGTTGGCTGCGATCCTCCTCTTTTGCGTCCTTCATCTGACGTGACCTCCTTTTGCCCGGATGGATCCGGATTCTGGAGACCACAACTACACCGGATACCCCGGAGGGTCCGCCCCCACCTTCTGTTGGCGGCGCTCCCGGCGTTGTCGGCGCCGCCGCCGAGGTTTTACGCGAGGGCCGAATCCGAGCGGTGGAGGGAGAACGCCAAGACGATCCGCGGACAATTCGCGCAGGCTCGGCAATGCCGACGTCGTGCACAGAATCCGCCGCGCCTCACCCACCGAGGGTGTGCACCCGGCAAAGATCTGCGGCAGCAAGGTGAAGATCGCAAGCAGCGCCGCCCGCACCGGCTGCAAGCGGCGCCGCACCCAGCGCACGGCGCAGGGCAGAGAAATCTCGATCGACCGCACAATGTTCGCGGCAGCCTCAACGCTTTTGCTTGCCTCCACGATCGCGACCACTTCCTCGACATCCGCCAAGTCGCCGCGGAAGTGACTCGACAGGCAATCGGGCAAAAGGCTGTAGGTCTCGTGCGATTCGGGGCAGTAATACCGGGCGATACGCATCCCGGGAGGATCGACACGCGGATAGGTGCCATGGCGATGGAAGTGACAGCCGCTGCGGGGATGCGACGGGCAACGCTCAAGACTTGCTTCCCGCCACGCCTTTCGGGTAACGTATTCCTTGCTGGTGAGGAGCGTTTTGTGGCGTGTCTGCACCGGCCAGTGGCCCGCATGGTGGCAGCCGTGGCGGGCCACACTATTCTGACCGCAGATAACGCCGATGTCACGATTTACGAAAAGAACGCACTTCTCAAATTGAACCACCGGAACGGCTCTTCACACTCGCCCACCTTCTCAGACGATTCCTCGATGGACCAAACCGGTATGCCAAGGATGATGAATCACGAATTTACCTGAGAGCCAACACAAGGTCGCCAAGGTTCTGGACCACCTGGCGGGGCTCGGAATCAAGCCCCAGGTCATCACGGTGGACAACGGCCCGGAGTTCTCGGGCCGGGCCTTGGACGAGTGGGCACATCGCAACGGAGTAAAATTGGACTTTATCCGGCCGGGTGCGTATTCCGGAGCAAATTAACCACTCATTCCGACGCAAACTGACCGGGGGGTAACTCATCCCTGTCGGGCATGCGCGACGCGGGACGACTTCGTTGTCGCTCGTGCCACACTCCATGGATTCGTTCATTCGTGGAGGTGGCATGTGGCGAACAGGAGACTGTCCATGAGAAAGATCCGCGAAGTGCTTCGCCTTGCGTTTGGCGCCGGACTGGAGCTGCGCAAGATATCGCGCAGCATTGGGATATCCCACGCTACGGTGTCGAGTTACGTCGCCCGGGCGCGGGCGGCCGATCTGTCGTGGCCGTTGCCCGAAGGGATGGACGACACCATGCTGGACCGTTTGTTGTTCCCCCGGCTGGCGCCGTCGGGAGATGCGCGCCCGATGCCGGACTGGGCGTACATCCACCAGGAACTTCGCCGCAAGAGCGTCACGAAGATGCTGTTGTGGGAAGAGTACAAGCGGTCCAACCCGGACGGATTCCAACCCTCCCGTTTTTACGAGCTGTACAGCGAGTGGGCCGGCAAGGTCGACCTGGTGATGCGGCAGGATCATCGGGCCGGCGAGAAGCTGTTCGTCGACTACGCCGGCCAGGCGGTGCCGATTGTGGATCGCCGCACGGGGGAGATCCTCTTCGAGGCGCAGATCTTCGTGGCGGTGATGGGCGCTTCGAACTACTCGTACGCCGAGGCGACGAGAACACAGACCTTGCCGGACTGGATCAGCGCCCACGTTCGGGCGTTCGCGTTCTTCGGCGGCGTTCCGGAGATCCTCATTCCCGACAACCTAAAGTCCGGCGTCTCGAAGGCATGCCGGTACGAGCCGGACATCAACCCCACCTACCACACCATGGCCGCCCATTACGGGACGGCGGTCATTCCCGCGCGAGCACGCAAGCCAAAAGACAAGGCCAAGGTCGAGGGCGGCGTGCTGCTCGTGGAGCGGTGGATCCTGGCGGCGCTTCGCAACCAAATCTTCTGGAGCCTGGTCGAGCTCAACGAGGCGATCCGTGGGCTGCTGACCCGGCTCAACGAGCGCCGGTTCCAAAAGCTTCCCGGGAACCGACGCGAGATGTTCGAGACGTTGGACCGCCCGGCGCTTCTTCCCCTGCCGACATCCTCGTACACCTTCGAGGAGTGGTCGTATGCCCGTGTGGGGATCGACTACCACGTCGAGGTCGACGGGCACTATTACAGCGTCCCGTACGCCCTGGTGAAGAAGAAGGTCGATATCCGGGCGACCTCTGCGACCGTGGAGGTCCTGTTCCGGGGAAACCGCGTGGCCTCCCACGCCCGCAGCTTCCTCAGGGGGAAGCACACCACGCTGCAAGAGCACATGCCGTCTTCCCATCGCCGGTACGCCGAGTGGACACCGGATCGCATCCGGCGCTGGGCGGGCACAGTGGGCCCGGAGACGGAAGGACACGTCGTCGCGATCATGGAACACCGAACCCATCCCGAGCAGGGGTTCCGCGCCGCCCTGGGGATCATGCGGCTGTTCAAGCAATACGGCGCACAACGGATGGAAGCCGCCTGCAAGCGGGCGTCGAAGTACCGGATCTACTCCTACAAAGGGGTGGTAAACATCCTCAAGACGGGCGCGGACAAGTTGGACGTCCGCAAGAACACGCCCGTGGTTCCGCCGATCGTTCACGACAACATCCGAGGTCCAGGCTACTACCACTGACCTCCCGAAGGGAGCAACACGATGCTTACGCACCCCACGCTGGAGAAGTTGAATCAGTTGCGGCTTCATGGAATGGCCAAGGGGTTCCGGGAGCAGATGGAGCAGCCCGAGGCCGACGGGCTGTCCTTCACGGACCGCCTTGCCCTGCTGGTGGACCGTGAAGTGACAGAACGCGAGTGTCGCCACATGAGAATCCGCCTGCGCCACGCCAGGCTCCAACTGAGCGCCTGCGTCGAGGACATCGACTACCGGTCTCCTCGCGGGTTGGACAAGGCGCTGATGATGCGACTGGCCGGCTGCGACTGGATCCGCCACCACGACAACGTCCTGCTCGTCGGCCCCACGGGGACCGGCAAGACCTACCTCGCCTGCGCCCTCGGGCAGAAGGCGTGTCGCGACGGGTTCAACGTCATCTACCGCCGGGCACCGCGCCTGTTCAGCGAGATCGAGCAGGCCAAGGGCGAGGGGCGGCACCTGAAGTTCCTCGCCGCCCTGGCCAAAGCCGATCTGCTGATCATCGACGACTGGGGGTTGGCCCCCTTGGACGATGGGCAGCGCCGCGACCTGTTGGAGATCATGGACGACCGACACATCAACCGCTCCACGTTGATCACAAGCCAGCTCCCGGTCGAAAACTGGCACGAGATGATCGGCGACGGCACCCTGGCCGACGCCATTCTCGACCGGCTCGTTCACAACGCCCACAAGATCAAAATGAAGGGAGAGTCCATGCGGAAAAGAAGGGCGACAACCAAAGATCCATTGACCGAAACCAGAACCTGACGTAAGAAGAAACAACCGCGTCGCTGCGCTCCGGCAGGCTGGTCAGTTTGCGTCGGAATCGCTGGTCAGGTTCGATCGGAATCACTGGTCAAGTTCACCGGAATACGCAGCCGGGTGTTGGCTCTCAGGTAAATTCGTGATTCATCATCCTTGGCATACCGGTTTGGTCCATCGAGGAATCGTCTGAGAAGGTGGGCGAGTGTGAAGAGCC
>JANLIC010000157.1 GCA_024654125.1 Sulfuricaulis sp.
AGGCAGCGACAAGGTAAAATATTTCGAGGGCACGCCGATCCCCAGCTCACTGTTGCTTGTCATCGTCATCGCCATCGCCGCCGGGTACGGTGCGATCGGGAACAGTCTCTGGTTGGGAATAATCCACATTGGCCCATGGCAACTTCACCCGCTGGTGTTGATGTTCGCGCTATCCGGCACATTGATGATCAGCCGGACACTGCACATTCCAAAACTCTGAGATTCTTGCTGTCTCGATACACCTCGTGACAACAACCCGGCTGGACCCACGTCAAGCCTTGTTGAAAGGCCCGATCTCATCCAGGCCTGAACGTTTCGATGGATTGACGGTTGGTACGAGCGGTTGGCGCCGCCTTTCGGCGGGCACTTCAAAAACGATAGGCGAGGCCCGCGCTGACATAGTAATTCGATCCGCGCTCCACCAACGGACTGCGCGCGGCGTCACCGTGCAGGCGTCGCGATTCCATGCTGCCGACCATAACCCAATCCTGGTTCAGGTCGACCGACCAGAGCAATCCGAAACTTGCAAACAACAATCCGCTTCCGGCATCGAACGCCGGCAAACCCGTGGCCGCGGACTGTTGCGGCGTGATGCCGTAGAAAGAGCCGGCCGACTTCGCATTGGCCCACGTCGCCTGCGTAAATAACCCCGCCGCGACACGTCCGCCGCGATAGACCCCCACGCTGAGACGGAGGTCGGCTTGGAAGCCCAAATCGGAGTCGGTGCGCTGCCGCGACCGCGCGAGCAGTGCGATCGGCATGGGACCGAAATTGCGGTCCCATTCCACTTGCAAGCCAAATGAAGCTCCAAGATCGATGTCTGAAACGTTGTGGTCCTTGAGGAAACCGGATTCACTAGCCTTGCGTCCTGGTTCGTAGGCCAGTTGCGCGCCGGCATGGAGCCCCGGTGCAAGCTCCATCCGGACGCCTCCCTCAAGCACGCCCTGGGTCGAGCGCCCGAACCAGGGCTGCCCGAAGTATCGGACAACCGGGACCAGCTCCATGTGTTGCGAGGCCGATCCATCGTATGCCGGTCGC
>JANLIC010000066.1 GCA_024654125.1 Sulfuricaulis sp.
GCTCACTCGCCATATTCTCGATCACGCCGTGGTACACCAGCGATTCGATGTAGCGCGTCAGCAGGTCGTCCAGGACATCCTTGGCGTCCGGTTCGTAGAGGTAGTCCCAGTGGTGCGCAAGCTTGTCACCTTCGAGCTCCGAGGGCGGCAGCGGCAGCAGCTGTTCGACCGTGGGTTTCTGCGACATGGTGTTCACGAACTGGTTGTAGATGAGATACAGGCGGTCGAGCTCGCCCTTGGTGTAGGCGTCCAGCATGACCTTGACCGTGCCGATGAGGTCTTCGAGTTGCGGCGTATCGCCAAGATGCGAGGTGTGCGAGACGATGCTGGCGCCGAAGCGCTTCATGAAACCGAAACCCTTGCCGCCAATGGTGCAGACCTCAAGGGTGGTTTGTTTCTGCGACCATTCCTTCATGGTCATGAGCACGCCACGCAGCAGGTTGGTGTTGAGGCCGCCGCAGAGCCCGCGGTCCGAGGTGATGACGATGAAACCGATGCGTTTGGCCTCGCGCTCGACCACGAACGGATGCTTGTACTCGGGATGCGCGTAATGCAGATGGGTGATGACGTTACGAATCTTGGTGGCGTACGGACGCGCCGCCTGCATGCGCTCCTGGGCCTTGCGCATCTTGCTGGCCGCGACCATCTCCATCGCACGCGTGATCTTCTGCGTGTTCTGGATCGACTTGATCTGCTTGCGTATTTCTTTGCCGACGGCCATATCTAATAATCAGTTTTAAGTTCTAAGTTTTTAGTGATGAGTTAAGGTCATGAATGTTGTTTTAAATAAACACTCAACACTTATCGCTCGTCACTGCCTTAATAATTACCATGTGTGATTCGTTTTGAAATCTGAAATGACCTTGCGCAGTTGGGTCGCCAATTCGTCCGAGTACTCCGGCTTCTGGTTGATGCCTTCCATCAACGGGCCGTACTGTGATTTCAGGTACGACTGCAGCGCGTCTTCGAAGGCACGCACCTTCTTCACGTCCACGTCGTCGAGAAAGCCCTCGTTGACGGCAAACAGCGACAGCGCCATCTGCGCCACCGACAT
>JANLIC010000071.1 GCA_024654125.1 Sulfuricaulis sp.
GGGGGGAAATAATTTTGAGACAGGTTCGAGTAAATTGCTCCCGCGTGCGGCAGAGGCTGGAGAGGCTCGCCGCCGGTGCACAGAAAAACAAAAGGGCCGGCAAAGCCGGCCCTTTTTGATGATGGAACCCTCTCCCAGACCTCTCCCGCACCCTCACCCTCATTCCCTCTCCCGCTTCGCGGGAGAGGGAGGCGAGCCGTGGTGCGCTGCGCGCACACCCCATTTACATGGCGGGAGAGGGGATTCGGTGGGAATCTTCTACTATAAGAGGGGGACGATCAGCAGCGCCACGATGTTGATGATCTTGATCATGGGATTGATCGCAGGTCCCGCCGTGTCCTTGTAGGGGTCGCCCACGGTGTCGCCGGTGATCGCGGCTTTGTGCGCCTCTGAACCCTTGCCGCCGTGCTTGCCGTTTTCGATGTATTTCTTGGCATTATCCCAGGCGCCGCCGCCGGTGGTCATGGAGATGGCGACAAAGATACCGGTCACGATGGAGCCGAGCAGCACGCCGCCGAGCGCCTCGCGTCCGAGGGTGAAGCCGACGACGATGGGCACCAGCACCGGCAGTAGCGACGGGACGATCATCTCCTTGATCGCGGCTTTGGTCAGCATGTCCACGGCCTTGGAATAATCCGGTTTGGCCTTGCCTTCCATGATGCCCTTGATGGTTTTGAACTGGCGGCGTACCTCCACCACCACGCTGCCCGCGGCGCGGCCCACCGCCTCCATGGCGAGGGCGCCGAAGAGGTAAGGGATCAGGCCGCCGATGAATAGACCGATGATCACGTTGGGGTTGGTGAGGCTGAATTCCACTGCCTTGCCGGCGTGTTTGAGCGCGTCGGTGTAGTCCGCGAACAGCACCAGCGCCGCCAGGCCTGCCGAGGCGATGGCGTAGCCCTTGGTGACGGCCTTGGTGGTGTTGCCGACGGCGTCCAGCGGATCGGTGATGTCGCGCACTTTTTTCGGCAGCCCCGCCATTTCAGCGATTCCGCCGGCGTTGTCGGTGACCGGACCATAGGCATCGAGCGCCACGATGACGCCGGTCATCGACAGCATCGAGGTCGCGGCGATGGCTATCCCGTAGAGCTCAGCAAGTTCATAGGCACCCCAGATGCTGGCGCACACCGCCAGCACCGGCAGCGCCGTCGCTTTCATGGACAGGCCGAGGCCGGCGATGACGTTGGTGCCATGGCCCGTGGTCGAGGCCTGCGCGATCTTGCGCACCGGGCTGTACTGGGTGGCGGTGTAGTACTCGGTGATGACCACCATGGCGGTGGTGAGCGCGAGCCCGATGAGCGCCGCGCCGTAAATCTGCATGGTGCTGTAGAAGCCGTTGCCGACCATCATTTTGTCGGTCACGAAATAAAACGCGATCGCGGCCAGCACCCCGGAGGTGATCACGGCGCGATACAGGCCGTTCATGATTTTTTCCTTCTTGCTGACCTTGACGGTGAAGGTGCCGAGGATGGAGGCGAGGATGGACACGCCACCGAGGACCAGCGGATACAGCACGGCGTTGCCGAAATTCGGCAGCACCATGCTGCCAAGCAGCATGGTGGCGATGATGGTCACGGCGTAGGTCTCGAACAGGTCGGCGGCCATGCCGGCGCAGTCGCCGACGTTGTCACCCACGTTGTCCGCGATCACCGCCGGGTTGCGCGGGTCATCTTCGGGGATGCCGGCCTCGACCTTGCCGACGAGGTCAGCGCCCACGTCGGCGCCCTTGGTGAAGATACCGCCGCCGAGACGCGCGAAGATTGAAATGAGCGAGCCGCCGAAGGCGAGCCCGACCAGCGGTGCTATCAGTTCCGACTGGGAGAAGCCGGGATATAAATGTTTGAGCAGGGCGTAATACCCGGCCACGCCCAGCAGCCCGAGACCGACCACCAGCAAGCCAGTGATAGCGCCCGAGCGGAACGCCACCTGCAGTGCCGGGTTGAGCCCGTCCTTGGCCGCCTCGGTGGTGCGCACGTTGGCACGCACCGAAATGTGCATGCCGATATAGCCGGTGGCAGCGGAAAGCAGTGCGCCGATGGCGAAGCCAATGGCAGTGCGGGGATCGAGCACGAAATAAATAACGAGGAATAGAATCACGCCGACGACAGCAATAGTGGTGTACTGGCGATTCAGGTAGGCCGAGGCGCCTTCCTGAATGGCGGCGGCGATTTCGCGCATGCGCTCGCTGCCGGTGGGTTTATCCAGCACCCATTTGATGGACACCACGCCGTATACGATAGCGGCGACGGCGCA
>JANLIC010000073.1 GCA_024654125.1 Sulfuricaulis sp.
TTGCTGCCCGGTTTCATCGAGCCGACGCCGACGGACGTGCCGCAGGAGATGACATCGCCCGGGTAAAGCGTCATGTCGCGCGAGATCAGGCTCACGAGCTGAGCCGGCTTGAAGATCATGTCGCTCACCGGGTAATTCTGGCGCTCTTTGCCGTCCACCAGGGTTTTCACGCTGAGCTCGAGCGGGTCCACGTCGGTGGCAATCACCGGGCCGAACACGCCGAAGGTGTCGAAACCCTTGGCGCGCACCCACTGGGCGAAGGTCGGATCTTTCTGGATAATCTCGGCGGCGGTGACATCGTTGGTGCAGGTATAGCCGAAAATAAATTTGGCGGCATCGGCCTCGGAAACATTCGAGGCGCGCTTCCCGATCACGATTCCGAGCTCGCCTTCGTACACCACCTTGCCGGTATAGGCGGCCGGCACGCGGATGCTTTGTCCGCCGGCGAGAAACGAATTCGGCGCTTTCAGCAGGTACAGCGGCTCGGATGGTGCGGTCAGCCCCAGCCTGGCCGCCAGCGCGTGGAAGTTGTTCCACAGCGCGATCATTTTCGTGGGCACGCAGGGGGTGAGCAGTGTGACGTCGGTGAGCGGCACGGTCGCATCCGTGGCGCGGCAGTCGGCGAACATGTTGCCTTCGTGAATCCGTATGACGCCGTCATGCAGCGTACCAAATCCGGTTTGACCGGCGCGCTCGAAGCGTATCCAGTGCATAAAAGTTTCCTCCGCCGTGTTATCGTGGCGATACACTATCGCTGCGAATGATGAAACGTATGCTACCTTCTGGCGACGCGTGTCGCCACCCGCATTATGGTTCCGTATCATGAAATGGGCGCGGCGCGCACACCATCGTAAAACCGTATTTCATTAGACGAAAACCATGCGCGACAACCAATACCCCGGCCGTTCGGTCGTCATGAGCACGCGCGGCATGATCGGCACCAGCCAGCCGATGGCGACCCAGGCGGGGCTCGCCGTGTTGCGGGCCGGTGGCAATGCCATGGACGCCGCGATCGCGGCAGCGGCTGTGCTGTGCGTCACCGAGCCGCCATCGACCGGCATCGGCGGCGATTGTTTCCTGCTGTATCACGAGGCCAAAACCGGAAAGCTCCATGGCCTAAATGGCAGCGGCCGCGCGCCGGCGCGTGCGACGCGGGAAGAATTCGAGCGCCGCGAGTTGATGCAGGTGCCGGAATTCGGAATTCTGTCAGTAATCGTACCCGGCGCGGTGGAGGCGTGGCAGACGGCATTGGAACGTTTCGGCACGTGCAACCTCGAAGAACTGCTGCAACCCGCGATCAAGTACGCCGAGGACGGATACGCGGTGACGCCGGTCGTGGCCAAATCCTGGAAAAATCTGGAGCCACTGCTCGCGCAGTTTCCCGAAAGCCGGCGGGATTACCTCATTAATAATCATGCGCCCGTGGCGGGCACGGTGCATCGCCTTCCGCGGTTGGCGAAATCGCTGCGCCAAATCGCTGAGGGTGGGCGCGATGCCTTTTACCGCGGCCCCATCGCCGAGGAGATCGTGCGCTACAGTCGCGCGCACGACGGTTTACTGGAACTTGGCGATTTCGCCGAATACCGCTGCGAGTGGGTAGAGCCGATCTTTACTAATTACCGCGGCGTGCGCGTGTGCGAGATTCCGCCGAACGGGCAGGGCATCACAGCGTTGATGACGCTCAATATCCTGGAGCAGGCGAGCTTAAACGAAATGTCGTTTCTCAGTGCCGATCACCTGCACCTGGTGATCGAGGCGTTCAAGCTGGCCGTGGCCGAGCGCGATGAGTACGTGGCCGATCCGGCATTCCATCCATTGCCCGTAGTAGAAATGTTGTCAAAAAAATTCGCCGCGAAGCAATTTGCGCGCATCGATCCCAAGCAGGCCCTGCGCTATCCCATCGCCCCGGCGGCGCACACGCACCGCGACACGGTGTATCTCAGCGTGGTGGACCGCGACCGCAACGCGGTATCGTTCATCAACAGTTTGTATTATCCCTTTGGCAGCGGGGCGGTGGCGGGCGATACCGGCATCATGCTGCAAAACCGCGGCGCCGGCTTCGTACTGGAAGAGGGCCATTTCAATTGCATTGCCCCGCGCAAGCGCCCGCTGCACACCATCATTCCGGCCATGGCGTACCGGGGTGATGACATTTTGAGTTTTGGCGTCATGGGCGGTGATTACCAGCCCATGGGACATGCGTACGTGCTGACGAACTTTCTCGACTTCGGGTTGGATTTGCAGGAGGCGATTGACGCGCCGCGCTTCCAGCCCGGCGGCGGCGTGGTGGCGCTGGAACGCCCGGTTCCGCAGGAAGTGTTAAAGGCGCTGCAACAGCGCGGGCACGCGGTCGGCCGCACCGAGCTGTCGCTCGGCGGCGCGCAGGCCATATATATAGATACGAAGAACGGCGTGCTCTCGGCCGGCTCCGACCCGCGCAAGGACGGCGGCGCGATGGGGTATTAAGAATCAGGCAAGATGCTAGACTTTTGATGACTTATTGCGCGGTGCACAAAACAATCCCCTCTCCCTTCGGGAGAGGGTTAGGGTGAGGGGATTCGTAGTTCTGGAATATTTTTTCTGTCCTCCCTCATCCTGGCCTTCTCCCTCAGGGAGAAGGGAAACAATCCTGAGAAATTCTGCAAATCCTGTCTATTTTTTCTTTACCCTAACCCGAGTTTCTGCGCCAGGCCGATGCGCTGCAGCTTGCCGGTGGCACCCTTGGGGATTTCGTCCAGAATTAAAATCTTGCGCGGCACCTTGAAGTCCGCCAACCGCTTGGCCGCAAACTCGCGAATTTCCTTTTCATCGGCGCTCTTGCCCTCGCGCAGCACCACGGCCGCCGCCACGTCCTCACCCAGCTTCGCGTGTGGCATGGCGAAGGTCACGACCTGCTGTACCGCGGGATGATCCATCAGCACCTCGTCCACTTCGCGTGGCGAAATCTTTTCGCCGCCGCGGTTGATGATCTCCTTCAGCCGCCCGGTGATGCTGAGATATCCCTGAGCGTCGATCACGCCCTGGTCGCCGGTGCGGAACCAACCGTTGGTGAAATTCTCGGCGTTGGCCGAGGGATTGTTCTCATAGCCCGTGGTCACGTTGGCACCGCGTATGACTATTTCTCCAGTGGCGTTCGACCCCAACAGTTTTCCACTCTCGTCCATGATCGCGACTTCCGGCCCGGCGGCGATGCCGACAGTGCCGGGCTTGTGCGGACGCGGCGGCAGCGGGTTGCTGGTCATCTGGTGCGAGGCCTCGGTCATGCCGTAGGACTCGAGCACCGGCGCGTTGAATACCTGTTCGAGTTCGGCCATCACCTGCGGCGGCAGCGACGATGAGGACGAGCGAATGAAGCGCAAAGGATGGCGCGCGATGACCTCGCGGTTGTTGGCCGAGCGTGACAGGATCGCCTGGTGCATGGTTGGCACCGCGGTGTACCAGGTCGGCTTGGCCTCGTCCATCCAGGCGAAGAATTTGAGCGCGTTGAAGCCGGGTGTGCAGTACACGCTGCCGCCGGCGCAGAGCGTGGACAGCACCGAGCCGATGAGGCCGTGGATGTGAAACAGCGGCATGATGCTGAGCCCGCGGTCTACGGGCACGAGGCTGAGGATATCGCGGATATGGCCGGCCGAGGCGCAAACGTTTTTCTGCGACAACGGCACGATCTTGGGGCGCGAGGTGGTGCCGGAGGTATGCAGCACCAGCGCCACGTCGTCGGTACCGGCATAGCCGCCTGATTTCGCAGCCGCGGTCTTTGTGCTTTCGACCGGCACCAGTTCGAACACGCCGGTTGGATCGCTGTTGTTACGCACGATTTCAATGACTGGAATATTCAGTTTCGCCGTGACGCTGAGCGCGGGCGAGGTGCTGCCGCGCTCGACCACCAAGGCCTTGGCTTTGAGGTCGGAGAGATAAAATTCGAATTCATCGGCGCGATAGCCCGGATTGAGCGGCGCTGAGGTCGTGCCAGCGGCGATGGCCACGAAGGCACTGGCCATCTCGGTGCCATTCGGCAGCACGATGGCGACGCGGTCATTGCGACCGATCCCGAGCTTGTTTAGGCTGACGACGGTACGCTCGACGTGCTCGCGCAGGCTGCCATAAGTCAGCGACGGAAAACCACTGCCAATGAAGGCGACGGCATCGGCCGGTTTTTTCGCCAGCAGTTCGTGGATCGTGGAAAAAACGGTCATGGAAGGGGAGTCCTATTTATTTGCTCGTATGGTACCGGGCAACGCAGACCCGGATGCGGAGCATGTTAGCAGCATGGCGCTGCCAGTAAATTCGTTTTTCATGATGCGCAACAACATTCGCCTGAAACCGGTAATCACAAATTGTGACTTCACGTCGCAGTAGCCACCGCGCGGTTGATTATTCCGTTTGGATCGAACGCCCGTTTCAGGCTCTGATTCAACGCCGCCAGTTTCGCGGGCAGGGGATGGAATTGCGCGCCGTTCATTTTCCCCTGGCGGAACAGCGTGGCATGGCCGCCGACACTTTCCGCTTTCTGTCGGATCTCCCTGGCCGGTGCAGCGCTCTTGAGCCAGCGTTGCGCACCGCCCCAGTCGAGCAACCATTGGCCCGGCAGGTTGATCACGGGTGTGGCGGGCGGGACGGACAGACGCCACAGCGGCGCGTCGTCATTGAAGAAAGTGCGCCGGTGTTCGCGGATGTCGCGCCAGAAATCCTCGCTCTTGTCCATCGGCTTGCCGCCCAGCTTGGCGCGCGCGGCGTGTATCCCCAGCTCGGTCCCGGAGAGACGTATATATAGAGTCTCACCCGCGTGGCAGGTGGCGGACAATGGCAGCGGTTGCGCGCCCAAGTCGTTCATGATGGATATTCCCTTGTCGGCTGGCATCTCGAAACACAGCGTCACTTCCCGTGCCGGCTTCGGCAGGACTTTCAGCGAGACTTCCAGCAGCACGCCGAGGCTGCCGAGCGCGCCGACCATCAGGCGCGAGACGTCATACCCCGCGACGTTCTTCATCACCTCCCCGCCAAAGTGCAATATCTCGCCCTTGCCGTTGATGATGCGCGTGCCGAGCACGAAGTCACGCGCGGCCCCGGCGTAGGGCCGCCGCGGGCCGGAAAAGCCGCAGGCGATGGTGCCGCCGAGGGTCGCCGCCTCGCCGAACCACGGCGGCTCGAAGGCGAGCATCTGCCCCTTGTCCGCCAGTGCCGCTTCAAGTTCGCGCAGTGTTGTCCCGGCGCGGGCGGTGACGATCAATTCCGTCGGCTCGTAACTGACAATGCCGCAATGCCCAGTGACATCGAGTGAGTCGCCCTCAATGTCACCGGCATAAAAGCGCTTGGTCCCGCCGCCGCAGATTGCGAGTCGGGTATGAGCCTGTGCAGCGTGGCGGACAGTTTCTGATAACTGTTGGGAAATATCGCTGTCATCCATGTCAACTCGCCTAGAGGTTCTCCGGCTTGAGTCCGGTGTGTTTGGCGATTCGGGTCAGCATGCGTGGGCCGATCTCTACGGAATCATGGAAGGCAAACACAAAATCGGGCCACCCAGAACGCGACAAAGTTTTATGCGAACCCGCTTGGCGTTTAACCGACCAACCGATGCGTATTAAGGCCGACAACA
The DNA here is from genome assembly GCA_024654125.1 of Sulfuricaulis sp. GTDB lineage: Bacteria > Pseudomonadota > Gammaproteobacteria > Acidiferrobacterales > Sulfurifustaceae > Sulfuricaulis. Next base: position 5,594 of record JANLIC010000073.1, read on the forward strand.
CACGCTTGGCCTTGGCCGAAGGCCATTGGCTCATGCGGCTTTGAAGGTAATCGTGATGGGTTCGGGTTTGCGCTCACCGGCATCGAGGCGCTCGGCGAGTACTCGTAACGCCAGCGCTTCGGCTTTGGCCATTGCTTCACTGGCCGTTGCCCCATATGCCATGGCGCCAGGGAGCTCAATTACTTCCGCCAGCCAGCGGCCGTCTTCTTCTTGTTCATATTCAATGCTGAAATTCATGCGCCAAACTCCATTCGATTAGTTTCCTCATTCTATACCACAATAAGGGCGTGGTCAGGCAGGTGGAAGAATTTCCCATGCGTTCAAAACCTTTCGAGCTCAGGGTGCGAGAGCTTGCCGCTGTGCACGTGCATGCGCCCGAACTCCGCACAACGCGAAAGGGTGGGCACCGCCTTGCCGGGGTTCAGCAGGCCGTGCGGGTCAAACGCGGCTTTCAGCGCGTGAAACTGCTCGATCTCGCCTTTTGAGAATTGCAGGCACATCTGGTTGATCTTCTCGATGCCGACCCCATGCTCGCCGGTCACCGTGCCGCCAACCTCGATGCAGAATTCAAGAATCTTGCCGCCGAGTGCTTCGGTCTTCTCAAGCTCGCCTTCGTTGTTCGCATTATAAAGAATCAACGGGTGCAGGTTGCCATCACCCGCGTGGAACACGTTCGCGACAGCAAGGCCGTATTCTTTCGATAACTCGCCAATGCGCGTCAGCACTTTCGCGAGGTGCTTGCGCGGGATGGTGCCGTCCATGCAGTAATAATCCGGCGACAGCCGCCCGACGGCGGGGAATGCCGCTTTGCGCCCGGCCCACATGCGCAGGCGCTCGGCCTCGTCTTTTGCCGTGCGAACCTCGGCGGCCCCCTGCTTTAACAGCAGCGTGCGGATTTGTGCGATGCCGTCGGAAACCTCCTCGGCAGTGCCATCAAGTTCACAAAGCAGAATCGCCTCCGCATCGAGCGGGTAGCCGGCCTTGGCGTACGCTTCGGTAGCCTTGATCGCGAGTTTGTCCATCATCTCCAGCCCCGCCGGTATGAAGCCCTGGGCGATGATCGCGGCCACGGCATCGCCAGCTTTTTCAATCTCGTCGAACACCGCCAGCACCACTTGCGCGCGCTCGGGTTTGGGCAGGAGCTTTAACGTGAATTCAACCATCACCCCGAGCATGCCCTCCGAGCCGTTCATGATCGCGAGCAGATCGTAACCGGGAATGTCGAGCGCCTTACCGCCGAGCGTGACCAGCTCGCCGTCCATGGTCATGAACTTGATGCCGGTGACGTTGTGCACCGTCAGGCCGTACTTCAGGCAATGCACGCCGCCCGAATTCTCGGCCACGTTGCCGCCGATGGAGCAGGCGATTTGCGAGGAAGGGTCGGGCGCGTAGTAAAGGCCGTATGGGGCGGCGGCCTCGGAGATCGCGAGGTTGCGCACGCCCGGCTGCACGGTGGCGGTGCGGTTGACCGGGTCAATTTCGAGAATTTTGTTGAATTTCGCGAGCGATAACAGCACGCCGTCTTCGAGCGGCAACGCCCCGCCCGAAAGCCCCGTGCCCGCGCCGCGCGCCACCACCGGGATGTTGTGCTTCGCGCAGAGTTTCAGCACATGGCTCGCCTGCTCGATGT
>JANLIC010000103.1 GCA_024654125.1 Sulfuricaulis sp.
CTGACGAGAATGCCGATCGGCAGCGTGACAACAACCACCAGGGCGGAACGCAGGTGGAACAGAAACACCAGGCATACAACCGCCACCACGATAAATTCCTCGATGAGCGTCCCGGTGAGATTGCTCACGGCATTTTTGATGACCGCTGAACGGTCATAGGTCGTTATGATCTCCACGCCTTCCGGAAGGCTCTTCTTGAGGGTCTCAAGCCTGGCCTTGGCCGCGTTGATGGTGGCCAGCGCATTTCCCCCGTGACGCATGACGATAATGCCGCCCGTGACTTCGCCTTCGCCGTTCAGCTCGGCAATTCCACGTCGCATCTCAGGTCCAATCCGTATATTGGCCACATGATCCAGGCGAATGGGCGCGCCAGTGGACGTCACGCCGAGAGGCACGGTGCGCAAATCTTTTTCGTTCTTGAGATATCCGCGGACGCGGACCATGTATTCAGCCTCGGCCATTTCGATGACCGATCCGCCGGTTTCCTGATTGGCATTCTGAATAGCGCTGCGAACGTTTTCTAATGTGAGCCGGTACGCGCGAAGTTTTACCGGGTCCACGACCACCTGGTATTGCTTTACCATGCCGCCCACGGTCGCAACCTCGGCCACGCCCGGAATCGTGCGCAGTTCATATTTGAGAAACCAGTCTTGCAGCGTGCGTAATTGCGCGAGATCGTGTTTGCCAGTGCGGTCTATCAGTGCGTATTCGTAAACCCAGCCGACACCCGTGGCATCCGGCCCGAGCGCGGGCCGCGCCCCGCGCGGCAAGCGTGGTAATACCTGACTCAGGTACTCGAGCACGCGCGAGCGCGCCCAGTAAAGATCGGTCCCGTCCTTGAAGAGCACATACACGAAAGACTCGCCGAACTGGGAAAACCCGCGGACGGTCGTCGCCCCCGGCACCGAGAGCATGGCGGTGGTCAGCGGGTAGGTCACCTGATCTTCCACCACCTGCGGCGCCTGGCCGGGATAGCTGGTCTGAACGATGACCTGTACGTCGGAAAGGTCGGGGATAGCATCTAGCGGAGTGCGCACGAGGGAGAATATCCCCCAAGCGACCAAGATGGCCGTCAGCAGAAGGACTAGGAATCGATTGCGGACGGACCAGCGAATGATGTGGAAAATCACGGTTTATTCCCCTGATTGCCGGTCTGCGGATCGGCGGGCGCGGATTCCATGCGCTGGAAGCTCGCACGCACGCTCGCCTCGGAATCAATCAGGAACTGGCCCGATGTCACGACCACATCGCCTTCCTTGATGCCCTGA
>JANLIC010000105.1 GCA_024654125.1 Sulfuricaulis sp.
ATGAAAAAACTGCATGAACATACTCCGGCGGAACAAGTCGCGTTGCCGTACCCGGCGCTGTGCGAACTGCGTAAGGCGGCGTATAGCGATGCCATCGGCGCCATGACGGTGCCGGACGAGATCAAGAATTTCGCGCTGGTGATGACGGAACGCGCCGGCGCGACCATTCAGGTCTGGCGCGTGCGCCTGCCGTGGCTCGAGGCGCTGATGGTCGTGCGCTACGGTGAGGAACCGGGCCACTGGCCGGAGGCCTTCAGCGCCGAGGACATCCAGCGCGCGTTGCGGTGGATGGCGGGCGACACTCCGGCCTCCGTGGTCTGGGCCAACCAGCATCCGAATTTGTAAGGAGAAAATATCATGTCCGCGATGAACGATTATCTGGAAAACAAAATCGTCGATCACGTTTTCCGCACCAGTTCCTACACCAAGCCGACGGTGCTGGCGGTGGCGTTGTACGCCGCCGCCCCCGGTGAAACCGGCGGCGGCACCGAGGTGACTGGCGGTGCCTATGCGCGGGTATCGAACAACCCGCTGAACACGAATTGGAACGCCACCCAGGGCGGCACCACCGGCGACTCCAGCGGCACCGGCGGGCTGACCGACAACGCCGGGGTGCTGACGTTCCCGACGCCCACGGCCAACTGGGGCGTGGTGACGCACTTCGCCATTCTCGATGCCGCGACGGCCGGAAATTTCCTGCTGTACGGGGCGCTGACGACCCCGAAAACGGTGAACAACGGCGATCCGGCGCCGACGTTCCCGGCCGGCGCGCTGGACGTGACCTTCGCGTGAAAATCCTGTACGACGACGCCGACAACCTCGTCGAGCTCGACGAGCTGCGCAACGACACCAACCGCGAAGTGGCCGGCACGGTCGGCACCGGATCGACCACGACCAGCATCGTGGCGGCGTCGCTGGTGCCGCCGCCGCTGGCGCTGGATGAATTCGCCACGCGTACGGTGCGCTTCGACGATGCTACGCTGACGCCGGCGCTGCGCGGGCGCGCGTATGCGATCACCTCGCACACCCTGGCCGGAGTGTTGACGGTGCCGACCATGGTCGCGGCCCCGGTCAAAGGCGATATTTTCAAGATCATCCATTACCTCAACGCCGCGACCGTGGCGGTCACGCTCAAGGACTCCGCCGGCGTGAACATCACCGGCGAGACCTGGCCCAAGACCCTGGCGTACGTCGCCGGATCCAACGGGCGCTATCGTGCCACGCTGAGCGACCTGATCGGTATCGTGCCCGGCCAGCCGGTCAAGGCCACCGTCACCGCCGAGCAAGGCGGCCTCAACCGCGTCTGGGAAGATACGGTGCCGGTGCAAAGGGGTGGATTTTAATG
>JANLIC010000106.1 GCA_024654125.1 Sulfuricaulis sp.
ACATAGGCATGCCCGGTCAGGTGCTTGCCCGGGCCGAAATCCGTCATGTAGTCCGTCGGCGTGTTCAGGTTATTCTTCACGGTTATCGACTTGTTAAGACAGCCCGAATATCCCGCCATGCGCACATCTTTGGAAATAAACTCGAAGGCAAAACGTCCCGTCTCCTGCATTCGCGACAAACCTTCATCTAATTTGTAAGTCCCGCGGCTGGTCGCGAATAGCTGTGAAAGTCCCGCGAGGATAATCAGGCCGATGGTTACGGCCACCAAGAGTTCGACGATGGTGAACCCGCCCTCCGTTCTTGCCGAGACTGGTTGCGATATCCGGCCGCAAGGGCTCAGGCACGGGACTGCGCCCGGATTGTCATGCATGCCTAGCGCTGTCATTAGAGTTGCGCCTCCATTTTCTGGGTCATGGGGATATCGTTCTCCACCCACTTGATCGTGATCGTGCGGATCGCGGTAGCGGGATTGGTAGATATCGCCCCCGTGCCCTGCGACAGGAGCTGGGTGATGGTTGTATTCCAGTTGGCAACATCCCAGTCGGCCATTTCACTCGGCGTGCAGGTACCCGCTGTGCATTTATTCAGGGCCACGGAGGGGATCGTCCCGTCAAGCACAGTGTCGTATTTACCAAGCAGCTTGCCTTCCGGATTGGTGCGGATGCGGTCGAACATGTCGTAGGTAAGAATCACCGCCTGGGTGCGCTGATAAGATTGCTGGGTGAAGCGCAGGCCCGTGGTCTGAAGCGCGGCGAGCCCGAGCAGGCCGATTGACAGGACCAGCAACGCGATCAGCACCTCTACCAGACTGAAACCTTCAGTTCTGTTCTGGCATGACGTGGTATGCATAACGATTCGATTCGCTAGTTTCATGTTTTTAACCAAAAAGGATTTATGGGCACGATCCGACGGAAATGTTCGCCCCGTTGAGATCCTTGCCTTTGTCGGCCACGCGCACGCGCCCAAAGCGACTGATGGCGATGGCGCGCGCCTCGCTGGCACCGCGGTCGTCGCATAGGATCAGTTGGTTGTCGCTGTCGCCGGCTTTGGGTACAAGTGTCGTCACGCCCGTGCTCGTATAGGTCACGCTATTCGCCGTACCGTTGCCGTTGCCGATGTAGGCCGCATCGCCATGAAGCTTGTTGCGATTCCCATCGAGGGCGGCATAAGTGCGCAGGATCGTCTCGTTCGCATCGAACACGTTGTTGCCGTTGTTGGCGATGATTCCGCTTCCGGAATCGACGAATACAATCCGGCCGCTGGTCCATTGATCACTGTTTGTGGTGCCGCAAACCGGGGTTGCACTCATCGGGTTCGTGGACTTGCAAACCACTACATTGGCTGCACGCCGAATCGCTTCGGCGCGTGCATAAACCAAATCAGAAAGGAGGTCGTTTGCTTGCCCGGCAATCCGCTGGTTTTTTATGAAGGTCGCCATACTCGGTGCTGCCAATGCCGCAAGAACTCCAAGAATAGTCAGTGTGATAATCAACTCGACCAGCGTAAACCCCCCTCGTTTTCTTACTATACCGATGAAAGGTAAAAAGCGACCGACCAAAGGATGTTCAAACGTATTTAAATCACCGACGAACGGAACTAATCGGCCGATAAAAGGAGTTCCATTCTGAGGGGTGCATCCAAGCTTGCGGTAACAGAGGTACATGTGAATCTTTAAAAATGCCTGAAAATACAGGTTTTTCACAATTGAGAAAGTCTCAATTACCTAAAGTCTAACCGTAATATCGATCTCTGCAATTGCCGCGATTTGTCAGTCGAATCAAGCATTCTTAGCTGGCAATTCCCAATAATAGTCCGACGTAGGGGGATGAACGGTTAAGATCAACAGATTAACGGTTGAGCTAATATCAAAGTATTAGTGGATAAATGTTAGATAATTAATTGTTTCAGTTAAGAATGATAAATATTTAAAAAGTGACGAAATATTCGACAACATCAATGTGCCTGATTTATAATTGTTCTAAATGAAACTTATAGACCAGCCAAAAACAGAGGCAGAAGTAACAGAACTTTTGCGCAAGCGTGGCATTCACCCTACCTTACAGAGGGTGATTATTGCTCGCCTGCTGTTCAATAAGTGCACTCATCTCTCCGCAGAAGACGTGTATCGCCTGGTCAATGCGGAGAATCGGCGCGTCTCCAAGGCCACGGTCTACAACACGCTTGGCCTGCTGGCGGAGAAAGGCGTGATCAGGGAAGTCATTGCCGATCCCACGCGCATTTTTTATGACCCGAACACACAGCCCCACCACCATTTTTTCAATGTCGAATCGGGAGAGCTGACGGACATCAGCGTGGAGCAGATTTCCGTGAACAACCTGCCGCCGTTACCGCTCGGTGCCACGCTCGAGGGGGTGGATGTTATCGTCCGGCTTCGTCCCGAGAAATCATCTTCGGCGCGCTGACCCGTCTCAAGGTTGGTTCATCCGGTGGAACGGCTTATACTTCCGACCCGCTGCCATCGCACGAGGCCGGTGTAGCTCAGCTGGTAGAGCAACTGATTCGTAATCAGTAGGTCATCGGTTCGACTCCGGTCACCGGCACCAATTCCGGGTTGTCAGCTAATATTTCTCCATATCTTTATCTTCGGACGGCAAAGGAATCCCGCGGGATCATGCAGATTGATTCTGGCAGCGGCTTGATACAGGGAGTTCGGTTCGTAGCGTCTCCCAATTGCGATGTCCGTCCATCCGGCGTTACGGTGGACACCCTGGTCATTCATTCAATCAGCCTGCCGCCGGGAAATTTCGGCGGTCCCGGTGTCGAGCAGCTGTTCTGCAACTGCCTAGATATAGACGCACATCCTTATTACCGAGAAATCAAGGACCTGAAAGTTTCGGCCCATATTCTCATTCGTCGCAATGGCGATATCATCCAGTTCGTGCCGTTGCATCTGCGCGCCTGGCATGCCGGGCAGTCGTATTGCGAGGGACGCACGCGTGTCAATGATTTTTCCATCGGCATCGAATTGGAAGGTGCGGAAAACCTGCCGTTCGAGGACCCCCAGTATGAATCGCTCAATAGACTTACCGGTCTGATCCAGAAGCTATATCCCGTTATCACCAAAGAGCGTATTTATGGCCACGGTGACATTGCCCCCGGACGCAAGAACGACCCCGGTCCGATGTTTGATTGGACAAGATATCTGGCGGCCTGCACTTAGCGCTTGCCTTGCCTCAGCCATGACTATTACATTTACATAAAACACGGATGATGAGCGCTTAGCATGAGCGAAACACTGATAATTGTCCTGCTGGCGATTCTGCTGGATCGCCTGATTCCCGATCGGCAGGGCATCAAGCCCTTCGTCTCGTATCGAGACTGGGCGGAATCCATTGAGGAGCGTTTCAACGGCGGGAAGCGCGTGCATGGCATCGGTGCCGTCATTCTCGCAACTCTCCCGATCGTCGCGGGCGTCATGTTGATTCACTACATTCTCGGAGAAATCGGCTGGATATGGCGAGTGGCTTTCGATGTATTGGTACTTTATCTGTGTCTGGATATTCACCGTCTCAGCAAGACAGCCAGTGCCGTCTCGGTTGCGCTTGAATCCGGCGACATTGACGAGGCGGACGAACAATTGCGGGTATTGATCGGCAAGGGTGTCCCGGAAAAATCTGAGGCCAATATTGCGCTCGCCTCCGTTGAAGGTGTGCTCAAGCGGGGGAATTCGCTGATTGTGTCACCCGTTTTCTGGTTTATTCTTTTGGGCCCTGTCGGCGCGGTGTTGCAGCGGTTGAGCTGCATTCTCGATTTTCTCTGGGGCCATCGTTATGAACGCTTCGCCGATTTCGGCTGGGCCGCCGCCCGTTTCGATGACCTGATGGGATGGATCCCGGCGCGTATTACAGCACTGTCCTATGCCCTAATGGGAAGTTTCGAGGATGCGCTGCATTGTTGGCGCAAACGTGTCGGTGTCTGGTCAGACATCAACAGCGGGCCACTGCTGGCCTCCGGTTTCGGTGCTATGCACATGCAAATCTGCGAGGCGACGGAAGAAGGTGAATTCGAGGAAAGAACTTCGGATCTCACCGTGATACCGGACGCCGGCCATGTGCAGGGTGCTGTCGCGCTCGTGTGGCGGGTGCTGTTGTTGTGGCTGGTGGTCGGCGTCCTGATGACGGGCGCCCATCTGGCCGGGTTTATTTCAGGCTGACTTCCCATTTCTTGTCTCATCTGGCGGGCCAAGTTTCTGCTCCGCCATCGGCGCTTATGCTAGCGAGGTTCAATGAAGGAGTTGATTCTGGGCGGGGCGCGTTCGGGTAAAAGCAGTTTCGCTGAAAGCAGGGCGGAAGCAAGCAGAATGGCCGTGACCTGTATTGTCACCGCACAACCAGACGATCAGGAAATGGCCGTACGCATCCGTCACCACCGTGAGAAGCGCTCCCCGCACTGGAAGGTCGTTGAAAAGCCTGTTTCTCTGGCCGCCACCCTGAAAGCACTCGCGGCTCCCGATCAGTGCTTGCTGGTCGACTGTTTGACGTTGTGGCTCTCAAACGTTCTGCATGCCGATCAAGACGATTCAGTGGTCGGATCATCTGAATCGGTGTTCGCGCGCGAACATGAGGCGCTGGTCGCCACGATTCCTGTGCTCGCGGGGCATATTATTCTTGTCAGCAATGAGGTTGGTATGGGTATTGTTCCGCTTGGGGAATTATCGCGGCGTTTTGCCGACGAGGCGGGTAGGTTGCACCAGAGTCTGGCCGGAATTTGCGACAGGGTGACTCTGATGGTCGCGGGACAGCCGCTGGTCGTCAAAGGAAAATAACGTATGAATGCTGAATGGTGGCTTTCGCCAGCGGCAGTTCCCAGCGCGACCCGCATGCAGGCTGCGCGCCTTCGGCAGGGACAGCTTACCAAGCCGCCGGGGTCACTCGGTGAACTCGAGACGATCGCGATATGCCTAAGTGGCATGCAGAATAGTGACCGGCCGGGTATCGACCATGTGCAAATCTCGGTGTTCGCGGCAGATCACGGTATCGCTGCGGAAAGAGTGTCGGCTTTCCCGCAATCCGTCACCGTGGAAATGGTGCGCAACTTTGCGCGCGGTGGTGCGGCGATCAACGTATTGGCCCAGATGCTGGAGGCAACGCTGGAAGTGATCAATGTCGGGACGGCGGTGGATCCCGGCCCATTGCCCGGTGTGATCGATTGTCGCATTGCCCCGGGTACAGCCAATTTCCGTCGTTCGCCAGCCATGACGCCTACAGAGCTTGAACGTGCCTTGCAATGTGGCGTCGAGGTCGTCGAACGCGCCAGCCAAAATGACGTGGATCTTTTCATTGGCGGTGAGATGGGCATCGCCAATACCACTTCCGCCAGCGCTATTGCCTGTGCCCTGCTGGGGCTTTCCGCGTCAACGATGGCCGGACCGGGTACGGGGCTGGACAATGCCGGGGTGCAACACAAGGTGGTTGTTATCAATGAGACGCTTGCCCGTCACCGGTTGGCGCCCGACGATGTTCCGTGTGTATTACGTCATGTCGGAGGTTTTGAGATTGCCGCATTAGTCGGAGCCTATCTGCGTTGTGCCCAGCTGGGTGTTCCGGTGCTTGTCGATGGATATATTTCAGCGGTCGCCGCGCTTTGTGCGCAACGTATGAATGCCGGTGCATCAGCGTGGTTTTTCTATGGACACCATTCAGCGGAACCGGGGCATCGATTTGTCATGGAGGCGCTCGGAGCGCGTCCCTTGTTGCATCTCGGCATGCGTCTAGGCGAGGGCAGTGGTGCGTCAGCGGCTGTGCCATTGTTGCGCATGGCGTGCCTGCTGCATAACCAGATGGCGACCTTTGACGAGGCCGGTGTGTCAGGCGCTTTGTGATGACACAGGGCATTTCCACATTGTTTGATTTGTTGCGTCATGGCGAACCCGTGGGCGGCAGAAAATATCGTGGCCAGCTCGATGATCCTCTGAGCGAAAGGGGTTGGCAGCAAATGCGTGAAGCAGTCGGTGAACATCGTCCCTGGGATGCCATTCTGAGTTCGCCACTTTCCCGCTGTGCAGCCTTTGCCCGGGAACTGGCCAGCCGGCATGACATTCCTCTGGAGGTTGAGCCGCGCATGATGGAGCTGGGCTTTGGAGCATGGGAGGGACGTACGGCCACCGAGTTGCTGGAACAAGATTCGCAGTTGCTGACACGCTTCTGGCAAGACCCGGTCAATCATGCGCCACCCGGCGGTGAAACCCTTGTGGCCTTTCGAGATCGTGTCAGGGGCGCTTTTAATGATGCACTCTTGCGCCATGAAGGGCAGCATGTGCTCCTGATCTGTCATGCCGGTGTCATACGCTTGCTTGTCAGCCATGCGCTCGACATGCCGCTGGATAAAATGTTTCGTATCGATGTGCCCAGCGCGGGAATAAGCCGTATCCGTATCGATGCCAACGGCGCGGGCCAGTTGCCGCGCCTGGTATTTCACGCTGGACGGCTTTGATCGATGCGTTTTTTCTGGATTGCCCTGCAGTTCCTCACGCGACTACCGGTGCCGCGTTCGACGTCAACCAGCCCGGAAGACCGCGGACGTTCCGTCCCGTTTTACCCCTTGGTAGGTTTGTTGCTGGGCGCTCTGATGGTGGGCATGCAAACGTTGCTGACGTCAGCGGATGTTGGCTTGCAGTCAGCATTAGTGCTGGTGCTGTGGGTGCTCCTTACCGGCGGCCTGCATCTCGATGGGCTCGCCGATAGCGCCGATGCCTGGGCGGGATCGCATGGCGACCGTGAAAGGGCATTGCGTATTATGAAGGATGCGGCCTGCGGCCCCGCTGGCGTCGCGGCGGTGACATTGATTCTGCTTATAAAATTTGCGGCCTTATCGGTATTGTTGCGTGAAAATATCTGGGCGGGTTTGATTATCGCTCCGGTGTTGGGACGGGCTGCTCTGGTGCTGTTGTTCCTGACAACGCCCTATATCCGGCCTGAGGGGCTTGGCGCTGCCCAAGCCACTTTTTTGCCGCGTCGCTCGGCGATCGCGGCATTGTTTATTTCCGCGATTGTTATGATGGGTTTCGGTTTAGCGGGTATCTGGGCCCTGGCGGTATCGTTGGGAATGCTCTTGGTATTGCGCGCCATGATGGTTCATCGCCTGGGTGGCGCGACTGGTGATACTTTCGGCGCCGCTTGTGAATTAATCGAGACTGCTGTGCTGGTATCCATGGTCTTGGTATCGGGCTAACGATACGCATTGGAGAGATAAATTTGTCGCGCCAGAAATGGTTTCATTGCCTGATGGTACCGGGCATTTTTTTCTTCATCGCCTTATCGGCATGGGGCGTCGAAGTCGTTGACGATGCCGGCCACATTGTTAAGCTCAAAATGCCCGCCAAGCGCATCATTAGTTTGGCCCCGTACCTCACCGAAATTCTGTTTGCTGCCGGCGCCGGTTCAACGCTTGTCGGAACGGTGAATTACAGCGATTATCCAAAGCAAGCTTTGCAGATTCCACGCGTTGGTAATTACGATAACTTCGATGTTGAGCGCATCTTGGCGCTAAAACCGGATCTTATTATCGCTTGGCAGAGTGGAAATCCTACCGTGCATATGGAGCGCTTGAGAAATCTCGGTTTGACTATTTATATAGGCGAACCGCGAGTGTTCGAAGACGTGCCGCGCAACCTTGAGCGTTTGGGTAGACTGGCCGGCACAGAGCGCACTGCCCAACAGGCCGCGGCGGCATTTCGAAAACGCTACACGCGTCTTCAACTGCGCTACTCCAGTAGACCCACGGTGAGTGTGTTCTATGAGATATGGAATCGGCCGCTGATGACCGTGAATGGCGAGCATTTAATCAGTCGTATGATGCAGGTATGCGGTGGTCGTAACGTATTTGCCGGATTAACACCCTTGGCGCCGGTGATCGATCTTGAGGCGGTAATTAAAGCCGATCCGGAGGCGATTATTGCGAGCGGCATGAATGAGAAATCGCCGGAGTGGTTGGAGCATTGGCGCCAATACCCCTCGCTGCGAGCGATTCGAGGAAACAATTTGTTTTTTATCCCTCCTGATTTGATGCAGCGTAACGGTCCACGCATCCTGGACGGAGCCGAGCAAGTTTGTCAGTATCTGGAACAGGCGCGGGCCCGGCGCGTAAAACATTAGCGGTTTTTCCCCGGCTGCCACAGTACGTCGCCGCGACCAGCGCTGGCATTCAGTACGCGCGCCATGACAAACAACAAGTCGGAAAGACGATTCAAGTATTTTACCGCTGCGGGATTTATTTTTTCTGTTTCGGCCAGTGCATGAATACGTCGTTCGGCGCGACGACACACCGCTCGCGCCAGATGACACGTGGCCGATGTCTGGGCTCCACCGGGGAGGATGAATTCCTTGAGTGGCGACAAGCCGGCATTCAATTGATCCAGGGTTGCTTCGAGGCGCTCGATCTGGGCTTCCGTAATGGCGGTTCGTCCGGGGATGCTGAGTTCACCGCCCAGGTCGAAGAGCTCGTGCTGGATGCCGGTGAGAGGCGCCCGGATGTTTTCCGGCACATCCTGTGTCAGCAACAGTCCAATGATGCTGTTGAGTTCATCGACCGCGCCCAAGGCTTCCACTCTCGGGCTGGTTTTTTTTACACGCGTGCCGTCGCCCAGGCCCGTGGTGCCGTCATCCCCCGTACGCGTATAAATCTTGGAAAGACGATGTCCCATGTTAATTCTCAATCAGTTGATAGATAACAGGCAATTGCACGTCCATGCCGTGGCCGTCAAGCCAGAGTGATGCCTCGGCAAGGTGGCCGAGCCGGTACAGCGCGTTTAGCGCTGAGTGGTCCAGAACAGCATAACCAGAGCTGCGTTCAACGCGAAGTTTCTCGAGATGTCCATCGGATTCGACGCGCAATCCTACTAGTACAGTACCTTCCCATCCATATTTGCGCGCCAGCGGCGGGTATACCAGGTAACGCGCAAGACGAGTCTGCAATTCCCCCAACAATTGATTGCGCAGTTCAATGTGCATGGTGGCGGCTGTTTCTCGTTCCGTCTTTTGTGCGATATCCTTGACTGATAAATCGGATTGAGGCGCAGTATATTTTTCACTGCGGGTGGTATGGTAAATATTATTTTTTTCCTTCTCGGGCGACCGTGAGATGAATGTTTTTTCTGGTTGCGTCTCTATGGAGCTCGGTGAATTCTGAATCGCCACATTCAACACCCGTTGTCCAAGATGGGGAATGGTGCGAGTTTCGACCGGCCTATCGATGCCGAGCAAAAAAATAAAATGCAGTCCAGATGATAGCACCAGAAATCGCACTAAAGAAGCATTGTGATTGGACTGGATCATGTTCAGAAATCCCTTCCCAGAGAAAATGAAAAGATTCTTTCTGGCAGCGGATAGGCGTTGTAAATGTTTGACGAGCTGGTGCTGCGGATTCCGTAATCGAACGCTTTTCTATCGAATAGATTATTGATCGTGGCCAGCCATTTCCATGTCTCGATTTTCCCCATGAGTTTGATATCGACCGTTGTATAGGCCGGTATTTTCTGGAAAGTATTGGTTTGATCGTTATCGAAGCGTTTGACTCCGGTATAACGTGCCGCCGTCGAGACTGTCAGTTTCCGAGCTGAGGTCCAGGAATAGGTAAGACTGCCCGTATTCCGCGACACCAACGGCACTTCATTGCCGGCGAAAGTACCGGAACGGAAGGCGGCACGCGTGTAGGCATAGTCTGTTGTTACGCGCGAATTTTCCGTTAGCCGTTTCTCGGCCGACACGGTCATGCCATGGCGACGCGTGGGATCGAGGTTTTCGTTGGCGAACGTGGCAGAATTGAAATGAATTTCATTGTGCAAATTCATGCGATAAATGCCAACTCCGAGACGCGTGTTGCCTTGATCGTAGTCTGCACCCAAGTCGAGGCTCTCCGCCGTCTGCGGTTTCAGGGCAGAGAAGGTTTGAAGAAAGCTGTTTGAATCAGTCTGAAAGAACTCATCAATGGTGGCAAATCGCACACTGCGCCCTAACTTGCTGAAAATCGACAGCGCCTCGTTGAACCGGTGACGCAGGCCGAGATCCAGCATGTGTTGCGTGTCAGCGCTTTGTCGCTCCGGTGCGCCACTTCCAAAAGCGCCGCCGGGAGCGCCCGGATTAAAGTCATCATGGGCCTGCATTTTCACCCGCTCCCATCGACCTCCCAGCGTTAGCAGCGATCGATCGCCGATTTCGCTGGTGTCTTGTCCGTAGATGGCAAGACTTGTTTGATTCACATCCAGCCGGTGGACAGGAGTAGTGGCGGTGGAGGAGTTTAATGAGCGATCGGAATTGTATTGAGAATGATAATAATCGACGCCCGCAATCAGTGTTCCCGGCCGGTCAAACAAGTAATGGCGGATTTTCAGGCGCGGTGTGAATGAGACCGTAGCGAGATCGGTATCATAGTAGTTGGCAAAGGTTCCGCCGAAGTCGTAATCGTCAAAAAACGCTTTCTGATTTTTCTTGCGATAACCCAAGTCGAGGATCAGCTCTTGAGTAGCAGACAGGAAGTGGCTGTAACCGGCGGTTAGGGAGCCACCATTTTGTTTCGCGTAATCGCGAGGACGGCCCGTTCCACGTCGATCGTTGTTTAGCTCATCGATACTGGCACCGGGCTCAACGTGACGTTCCCCGGGAAGACGCAGGTTCTGATCGTCCGCCCCCAACTTGAGAAACCACTCGCCCTTGTCGTGGAACCAGCGCAGGTCGGTTTGGAGATTATTTTGTTTCAATTTATTGTTACGGCGATAGCCATCTGCATCAATGCTGCTCGCAAAGGCATTGGCCGCGAATAAATCTTGACCATGGCTGACGGCGGCGTCCAGTCGGCGTGATTGATGGGATTCAAGGGAGGCGGTAATACTGCCGGAAGTTGCGCGACGCCCGGGCTGTTTGGTAATGATATTGATGGCACCCCCTGCGGCTCCATCGCCGTAGAGTACTCCTCCCCCTCCACGAATGATTTCAATACGTTCAATGCTTTCCAGCGGGATAGCGGCGAAATCCACCGCTGAGAGGTCGAGATCATTCAACCGGCGACCATCAAGCAGGATGAGCGTATTCTGAGTGGAAGCGGCGCCAAAGCCACGCAGGTCAACCGAGGCGCGCGTGGCATGGTTCCCGTACAGGCTGCGCGTGGCAACCCCGGCTTCCAGCGCCAGCAGGTCCGGCAGGGTCGCTGCTGGGCTGTGGGAAATATTTTCTGCTGTGATGATGCTTACCGAAGCCGGTAGACGCGTACTGTCATCCGTTAAACGAGTGGAAGTGACAATCACGGCCGGGTGTTCTAAAACCGTAGCGGCCATGGCACAAAAGGGACATGCGCAAATGGCGAATGAAGTGCTAAAGATAAAAAAAACAGACTTCATGAATTTCCTCCGCTAACCGCGCGCACCCGCGCAGTGGTTGATCAGGAAGTGCGGAGGAAGGGAAAGCGGAATGCGAAGGCCATTACCGCCCGGGCCGCCCTCCGCGACACCCTAATGGGTTACTTCAGGCCGGTCTCCGGGCTCACGAGCGGGGTATTAACCCAGGCGAATCGCCTTCCCGCGCTAGGCGCAGTGGCAATTGATTCACCCGAAAGCGCCCAGGGAGGGCACTTTCAAACATCTATCTCGTTTACCGTTGCGGGGGCAGCGCCGGGATGATTTGTCGTCGTTCGACGAAAAACGCACCGGCTTCCCGTTTCATTTCCCGGAACGACAGTTACGGGAAACACCTGAAGCAAATGAACTGCAAACTCCGACGCAATATAGGTAGCGGGATGGAATGTGTCAATGACTTTGTGAAGCGTGATTCGTAACTCGTGTGTCGTAGTTCGGTTCACGACTCACGAATCACCACTCACGAAAACAACAAAGCCGGCCCGAAGGCCGGCTTGGAAAGATAAGACAAACAGTTAAATATCCATTCAACCTTATTTCTTTTCCGGCGCAGCAGGAGCCGCCGCATCTGCCGGTTTCATGGGATCCGCCGCCGGAGCTGTTGCCGGGGCTGGCGCGGTTGCCGGAGCCGCCGGTTTCGGAGCCGCTTTTTTCTCACACGCTGCAACGGCCGTCATGGCCAGCAACGCGGCCAGCAGAATCGAGTATTTTTTCATATGAATTACGCTTCCTTTATGTGGGGTGAGGGTGTGTTATACCGCGATTTTGAAAAAAAGGCAGCCCCAGACCAAAATCTAGCCGCCGGGCGCTATTTTACTCAATTTACAGAAATCTTCCATCGTGTTTGTTGCACCAGACAATTTAATTTATTTGTTGAACATGGCTGTGTCTGTCTCCAACCATCCCGGGAACAAATGTTTCAGGAAGCGAGCCGTGGGGCGCCGTAATAAATCCCCTGGGCGGTGCTAATTCCGATTTCCTGCAGGGCCCGTCCCGTGGCCGCGTTTTCCACGCTTTCGGCGATGGTTTTCATGCCGAAGGACGTAGCCAGCTCGTGAATGTGCGTGACGATTTTGCGGTCGGATTCGTTGCGTAACATGCCGCGCACGAAAGAACCTTCGATCTTGAGGTAATCCGGGCGGAACTGGTTGAGGAAGTTATAAGTCGAGTAACCGCTCCCGAAATCGTCAAGGGCCAATTTGCAGCCGAAAGCCCGCAACTCCTGGATGTCGTCATGCAGACCTTCGCTTAAAGGCAGGGCTTCGCGCTCGGTGATCTCGATCGTGATGGAACGTCCCTCCTCGCAGGCTGGTTTTAGCAGCTGGCTCAGTTCGCCGACAAAATCCTTGTCATTGAAAGAGTAAATATCCACGTTCAGAAACAAGGCATATTCCGGCGGCGTCAGCTTCAGCGCCTGAGCGATGATATGCAGGTCCACGTCGCGTGTCAGCCCCAGTTCTTCCGCCACCATGATGAAGTCCTTTGCCTGGATGACAAGGCCGTTGACGCGCATGCGCGCCAGCACCTCGTAGGCCATGGGTTCGCCGTTCCGCAGATTGCAGATGGGCTGGAACGCGGGATGGATATGCCCCTGTTCCAGGGCGTTGCGCAGTTGAAAACCCTGGCTGAAGATGGACATCACCGCCCGGCTGATGTCGGGCGAAAGCACCTCGATGCGGTTGCGTCCGCGGCGCTTGCTGTGATACAGCGCCACGTCCGCCGCGCTCACCAGATCCTGGGCATTGGCGCCGTGCGTGGGGGCCTCGGCCACGCCCATGGAAGACTGCAGTTGCATGTGACCGACCGGCAGCGGAATACGCGTGTCGTTGATGCTATCGTGAAGTTTCTGCGCGATACGCGTGGCGTTTTCGATATCGGTGTTTTTCAGCACCATGGCGAATTCATCGCCCGCGAGCCGGGCGATGTAATCGTTGCGCCGCACCTGCTGCTTGAGCAATTGCGCGGTCGTGCGCAGCACCTCGTCCCCGAAGGGGTGGCCGTAAGTGTCATTGATGAATTTGAAACCATCGAGGTCTATCAGCAGCAGGCAGACCGGCAGATTTTTCGGCAGGTGATCGGAAAGAATTACTTCGAGCTGGCTGTCGAAGTGACGGCGGTTGTAGAGACCCGTCAGGGGATCGGTGACGGACAGGTGATAGAGCTCGTCCTGATATTTTGTCAGGAGGCGGTTGAGCTCGACACTCTTGGTTACATCGCTAAAAGTGCCGATAACGCCGGTGAAATTGCCGGCTGAGTCGGTTTGGGCATCGGCGTCGAGGCTCATCCACAAGCGCTTGCCGTCGGCCGAACGCAGGGATATTTCGCGGTTTTTCTCGTGCAGACGCGGTAATACCCGCGGGTCGAAATCTCGTATGCAGTCCTCGTCGATCAGGAAATCGCTGAAAGGTTTGTCGAGCGAGTCGTCTGTGGTAAAACCAGTCAGTTCCTGCCACGCCGGATTGAGAAAAACCAGGCGCCCGTCGGTATCCAACTCGAACAGAATTTCGTGCATGCCATTGATCAGCTTGCGCAGCCTGGAGTCGCTGTGTTCCAGCAGTTCGCGCGTTTCCTCGAGACTTTGAATGTAGTGCCGCAAGGTGGCCGACCCCTGGGTGAACGCCTGGTTGAGCTCCCGGATCTCGCGGCTGCCGGAATCGATGAGTTTCGTGGGCGGGTGCCAGTTGCCATGCGCGAACTCGCGCGCCCATTCCATCAGCGGCTGAAGCGGCGCGGTAAATCGAGTCAGCAGCAGGTAAACCAGCAGCAGCGTCACCGCCAGCGAAACGGCCGCCAGCAGCCCACCGATGATTACCACGTTCCGGATGCCCTGGTTAAGCGGCGCGTTCGACAACACCGCGTCAATCCGACCGACCCGGGTGTTGTTGACCAGGATGTCCGAAACGAGAAGCGAGGTTGACTCGGTGGCGCCGGTCAGCGCCCGCGTGAGCCAGCTGAGCGGTTCTGTGTTGCCTTCGTGTCCGTACAGGAGCGAGCCGCCGCCTTCGTCAACGATGCGCAGCGAAGCGATCGTCGGATCATCCGCGATCTGGCGCATGTACCGGTCCAGTCCGGCAATGTCATAACTCGCCACCATGCCGCGAATCGCCGGCTCCACCAATTGCATCAGTTTCTGGGAGAGTTGCTGTTGCATGGCAAAATGGGCCTGAGCCGCCTGGCGCGCGAAAGCCAGCGTGACAGCGACGGCGATGACAAGCAGCAGGAAGGAGAAAACAACGGCGATCCGGGTACGCAGTGTCCGCGGGATCAGCGAAAGGCGAATCACCGTGGTGCCGCCGGGAAAGGGGAGGGTAAAGAACAGGCGGGGAGCCTTCGCTCCCGCGCGTTTTCCGGTAGAAAAACTAGCACCAAGGCGCGAGTCCCATCGTTGTTTAAATGCCGCGGCAAGTGGCCGGGAGTATAACGGCCGGTACTTGATTTAGCCACACTGCCCGACCGGCGTCACAGGGGGAGAAACCCCACGGTGTCCTGATCGTGAATTTCGCGCAAACGGCAGTGGTACAGCCGTTCGAGATTGGCGCGATTTAATACTTCGGACAGCGGTCCGTGGAGGCATTCACCGTTATCGAAGAGTAGGATGCCGAAGGTGCCGAAGCGCGCGGCCAGGTTGACGTCGTGGAGCACGCCAATATTAAAATGTTCCGGTCGGCGCGCACGATCGGCGAGCAATTCCAGGATCTCTATCTGGTGTCGCAAATCCAAATGATTGGTCGGCTCGTCCAGCAGGCAGATCGGTGCGTCCTGCGTCAGCAGGGTGGCGATCTCAACCCGCCGCCGTTCGCCTCCGGAGAGGGTGGCCAGCGGACGTTGAGCCAGACCTTCCAGTCCCACGGCTGCCAGCGCCGCCTCGACCGCGCGATAGTCATCCTTGCCTTCCCACTGCCACCGATCCAGATGCGGATAGCGGCCGGTCAGCACCGTTTCAAGGACGGTGGCGGGGAAAGCCGGTTCCGGGTCCTGAAACAGAACGCCGATTGTTCGCGCCCGTACTCGGTGTGGAATTCCGCCGACCTCCCTGTCATCGAGACTGACATGCCCCCCGTCCGGTGCGCGCAGGCCGGCGAAAGCATGCAGCAAGGTGGTTTTCCCGCTGCCGTTGGCACCGAGTATCACCCAGTTCTCGCCGGCATGAAGGGTCACGGTTAGCTTGTCACACAGTCGTCGTCCGGCGATCGAAAGCGACAATTCTTCGGCGCGGAGAGAGGACATGTCAGCGTGACCGAACCAGCAGTAAAAGAAATACCGGAACACCGAGAAGTGCGGTGATAACGCCGACGGGGAGCTGCACCGGCGCCGTCCAGCTGCGCGCCAGGGTGTCGGCGATGGTCAGGAAACCGCCGCCGAGCAGCACGCACGCCGGCAGCAGAAAGCGGTGATCGGAACCGCCGAGCAACCTTAATATATGTGGAATCACCAGGCCCACGAAACCCACGCTCCCGGCCAGCGTGACCGCCATGGCAGTCAGCAGGGAGGCGACGAGGTAAATGATAATCCGTAGTCGCGTGGGATTTTCTCCCAGTGCCGCGGCGGTGTTTTCGCCACGCAAAAGAAGATTAAGTGCCCGCGCGAACCACATTGACACCGCGAGTCCGGCCACCAGCGCCATCAACGCCATGGCGGGCTGCTGGGAATAACTCATGTCACCGATCAGCCAGAAAAGCATCCCCTGAACCTGCGCGCTGGGCGCCAGCGCCAGTATCAGGCTAATCAGCGCGCCCCATCCCGCGGCGATGACGACGCCGGTGAGCAGCAGACGATTCTGCGTCCAGACGGTGCCCAGACGACTCAATCCAAAAACGAGGAACATGGAGATGAGCGCGCCAGCAAAGGCATTACCACGCACCCAGCCGATACCAAGCCCGCCGAGCATGGATAGCAGCGCCGCTACGGCCGCACCGCCCGATACGCCGAGGATGTAGGGGTCGGCGAGCGGATTACGCAACAGGACTTGCAACAGGGCGCCCGAGAGAGCCAGCAGACCGCCGACGGCGAAGGCCGACAGCGCGCGCGGCAGGCGCAGTTCGTGGATTACCAGGTTAGCGGTAGCGTTGTCAGGGTTGCCGCGCAGCGCCTGCCATAGTTCCGCCGCACTGATATTGAGACTGCCCTGTGACAGCGCGAACCACATCGCCAGGGGCGCCACCGCCAGCAGGATCAGTATTATCAATAGTCGGCGATTCACGGGAGTCCTACTCAGCGCAGGGACAGAACTTGCCAGCCACGCTGGCGTGCCTCGCCGCTCAAGGTTTCGTCAGGATCGACGGCCACCGGATGATCGACGATGGACAGCAGCGGGAGATCATTGTGCGAATCGCTGTAAAACCAGCTTCCTTTCAGCGTCTGTCGGTGCGCCGGCATCCAGCTCTTCAGGCGCGTGACCTTGCCTTCGCGGTAACAGGGCGTGCCGGCGACCTTCCCCGTGTATCGGCCATTTTGTTCTTCCGCTTCGGTGGCAATCAAGTGATCGATGTTGAATTCCCGCGCTATCGGCGCGGTGACAAAACGATTGGTGGCGGTGATGATGACCAGTGTATCGCCTAGGCTGCGATGTTTTTCCACCAACGCGCGCGCCGCGGGCGTTATCATCGGCAGAATCTTGTCACGCATGAACTGACGGTGCCAGCCGTCGAGGGTCGCGCGATCGTGCAACGAAAGCGGGCGCAAGGCGAACGCGAGAAATTCCAGGATGTCGAGGGTGCCGGCCTGGTACTGGGTGTAGTAGCGCTCGTTTTCGCGCTCGTACTCCGTGCCGTCCACGATATGGTTCTCAATGAGAAAGCGACCCCAGGCGTGATCGCTGTCGCCGCGCAACAGCGTGTTATCCAGATCGAAGATGGCGAGACTCAAGTGCCGAAACCTTCAGGTATTTTCACAACGAATATATTTCATTCGGGAAAGAATGTCTGTTCCGGCAGCGGATGGTGCAAGTCCCAGAGGTGTATGTTGGCGTCATCGGATGTCGAGGCAAGGTAGCGCCCGTCAGGCGAAAGGCGCACAAATGTGCCGCAAAGTCGATGCGATTGAAAGCGCGTGACGACGTTTCCCGTTTGTGCATCCAGCAGGTATACCGCGCTGTCTGTCTGCCGGCCGATGCTGGCGAGGCGCCGCCCGTCGCGGTCGAAGCTGATGGATTTCACTATGCCGCGATGTGCCGTCGGCAGAATTTCCAGGGTCTCGTCATTCATGCGCCAGCGGAACAGTTTGAACCAGCCGCTGCCCATCAGCCATTTCCCGTCCGGCGAGAACGCCAGGTCTTGCGCGTCCGTCGGTGGAAATGGCAGCGAGCGGGGTTTTTCATCGAGGACCCAGTGAAAAACACGCCCGTCCGTGCCGCCCGAGGCTACCCGCCGGGTGGCGGGGTGATACGCCACGGCGCGCACGGCGCCATTATGAATCGGTAATTCCCGAATGACCGAGAAATCGGACAAGCGCCAGAGACGGACAAACCCGTCGCGGTGTCCCGTGATCACCAACGCGGTGGCCTCGTCCAGCGCCATGTCGATGATGGGGGAGGGTGTGGCCAGTCGCTGGAGCAGAGTGCCGTCGCGCGACCAGCGCGCCAGAATCCCGTCATAACCGGCAGACAATATCACCTGATCGCGCATGAGGAACTGCAGTCCCTGCAGTGAGCCGTCGTGAGCCGACCAGCCGGTTATTTCCGTCCCGTTGGGCAAGGCCCACAGGCGAATGCGCCCCTCGGAGCCGCCCGAGGCCAGTATTTTCGAATGACTGTCGAAAGCCAGCGCATAGCCGTTGTTGTGGACATCCCGCAAGATAATATTGGCTGGGACCCGCGGGGGGGAGGCGCATCCGGACAGGATCAGTCCGCCCGTCGCCAGTGCCAGGCTGGCGAACCGCCACAGGACCCATAATACGTTGCCGCTACGTCGTCTTCGTGAAAAAATCCTGATCATCGATTTTGCAGTATTCCAGATTTGGCGGGAAGGTAATGATAGACGAACACGGCTACCGCCCCAATGTGGGCATTATTCTGTGCAACCGATTCAACCAGATTTTCTGGGCGCGGCGTTGCGGCCAGGACGGCTGGCAGTTTCCGCAGGGGGGAATCCGGGCGCAAGAACCCGTTGAGGAGGCGATGTATCGCGAACTGCGCGAGGAAGTCGGTCTTTCGCCGCAGCATATCGAAGTGCTGGGTTGCACCCGCGACTGGGTGCATTACGACATTCCCGATCAATATCGCCGCCGCCATCCGCATAGTCCGTTCCGCGGTCAGAAACAGATCTGGTACCTGCTGCGCCTGATCGGAGAGGACAAGAATGTGCGCCTCGATTCGTGCGAACGGCCTGAGTTCGAGGAATGGTGCTGGATTAGTTACTGGAGCGCGTTGGATCACATCATTAGTTTCAAGCGCGAGGTGTATCGGCAGGCGTTGACCGAACTCGAACCCATGCTTGCTTCCGTGAAAACGCACATCTGAGGAGCATGCGGCGCATGCCACCCGTCGCTGCCCGTCCCTCCGCCCGTTCCCGTTCCGTTATCGTCGTCTTGATCCTGGCGTTTATCCTGCTGGGTTTTTTCGCGCTCGGCCGGCTTCCCGTGGACCTGCCGCCGTCATTCGATGCCTTGAAGTTGAGTATTCGGTTTTCCGTACCGGGACTGACCGCGTCGATGATCGAGGAGAGGCTGACGCGCCAAATTGAATCCGCGCTGACTGGAATTTCGGGTGTGACGGCCATGGACTCGATCGTCACCGCGGGAGGCGTGGGTGTCGACCTCCAGGTGCATCCTCATCGCGATATCGATGCCGTTCAGCGTGAAGCGATGTCGCGCCTGCAGGGCGTCGCAACATCCCTGCCGGCGTCACTCTCGTCGCCAGTGATGACGCCGATCGATGCATCGTCAACCAGTGTCGAATTTTCCCTGACGTCCACAACACTGGGTTCGCTGGTGCTACGAGACTGGGTCGAGGCTGAATTTGCCAAGCGATTGCGAGAGCTGGACGGCGTTGCCACGGTCGACATCCAGGGTGGAACGGTGCGGGAAATTCTTGTGATGCCGGATCAGCGACGCCTGGCCGGGTACGGGCTTTCTTTTGAGGATGTTTTACAGGCGATCCGCAGGAATCCGGAAGCGGAGCCACGGCTTCACCCGTCTCGCGTGAAATCGCGCTCACGACGTGAGTCTGTCCAGACCGGTGATCTTGCCGCGGTGGCGGCGGTGCCCGTGCTATTGCCCGACGGCGAAAGCATTCGTCTCTCGGAAGTGGCCAGGCTGGCGCTTACCCATCGACCACCCGCCGCTCTCCCGGAAGGGGACGTTCAAGAGAGCGTCAAGGTGACGGTTCACAAGCAGGCCCAGGCGGCTTTGTCAGATGTCGTCGAGCGGGTCAGCGCGCATGTTGACTGGATGCGCGCTAACCGCTTGATACCGGATGGCATCGCGCTACATGAGCTTCCGGGGAGATTCAATGAAGCCCGGCAGCTTCTCAGGAAATTGTCCTTCGCTTTCCTGGCCGGCTTCATACTGATTTTGATTGCCGTGCATCTGTTATGGGGTATTGCCCGGCGTACCTTGATTTTCGGAGTGATCGTTGTCGTTACCCTGCAAAGTGTATTGGTGGTGATGGCCCTGACCGGCACGGCGCTCGACGTCATGACACTGGGTGGACTCGTCATGGGAATGGGTCTTTTTGGCGGCAGTGTCTTGCTGATGTATGCGCACCAGTCGCGTCCCGCCGCGTTGTCGGCCAGATGTATTAATCCGGTGGTGGCACCCTCGATTCTCCTGGTGGCGGCACTCATTCCGGTTTTTATGGATGGCGGTGAATTGGGCGTGCACTTTCGCAAGCTGGTAATTTTTTTTGGAGCCGCCTGGTTGTTCGCCGCCTGGCTGGCCAGGTGGCTGGTGCCGATTTTCGATGTGCGCAACCCTCGCCGGTCAGCCGCCCCGTGGCAAGCCGCCGTGGGCCATGTTATGGCCCGATGGCGTCATTCCTACGATGGATTATTGCGCCACCTTCTGCGGAAAGCGGCACTCATACTGACCGTGGCTGCGGCGGCGATTATTTTGCTGACCGTTATATTGTTCATGCAGAAGCGGGAAACACCGGTCCCGGTTGAGCGCCCAGAACATGAGGTCGTCCTGCGTGTGCTGGGGCAGGATTACACCAGGTTGGTCACGCTGGCCGATGAGATTACGTTTTCTCTGAGGCAGATGGCGGTGTTTAGTCAAGTCATGCATACCGGCCAAGTCATGCACGAAGTGGTATCGCCGAATGTGAATGAAACGCGCGCGCAGGAACTTGGTGTGGACATTGTCATGGTTGGCAAGGCGCTGGCCGTCGCGATGGCCGGGATATCGGTCGGTAGTTTTCGGGACGCGGTTCATCGTTATAACGTCAGGATGCGACTTCCACCCGAGGATGCCGCCAGTGTGGCCAAGGGGAAAATCCTGTTATTGGGGGAACTCGAAAACCGGCCTGCCGTGCATTTGCGTGATATTGCCTCGCTGGAGCAGGTAGTCGTGCCGGTCCGACTTCAGCGCCACAATGGAATGCCGATGATCGAAATCGGCGCGCGGACGGGAAACGCACTGATATCCGGACAAGTACAGAAAAATGTTCAGGCGGCAATCGCGAAGATCAATATTCCTTCAGGGTATCGGATAATTTTTGGACGTCATGGCGGAGCCCCGGAGGGATACCGGAATCTGATCACGCCGGGGCTGTCAGTGTTAATGATCTTTGCCGTGGCATGGCTGTTTTATCGCTCGCTGTCCCTGGCGCTGGTAATCCTGT
This sequence comes from Sulfuricaulis sp., assembly GCA_024654125.1. Lineage (GTDB taxonomy): Bacteria > Pseudomonadota > Gammaproteobacteria > Acidiferrobacterales > Sulfurifustaceae > Sulfuricaulis. Next base: position 21,142 of record JANLIC010000106.1, read on the forward strand.
TAACGGCTTGGGTCACGCTGGTTATCACGGTTGCCACGCTGCAGTTATTTGGTTTGGTATTGTCCCCGTCGGTATGGGGGGGCATAATTTTTCTGCTTGGTCTTTCGGCGGGTCATGCGGCCATGTTGACATCCTTCGTCGTTGCTCAGCCGCCGGATTTGCCATGGTCACGCCGGTTAAGGCAAGCCTCGCGGCAACAATTCCTTCCCTGGCTGGCCGT
>JANLIC010000117.1 GCA_024654125.1 Sulfuricaulis sp.
TCGCACGAACGCGTCGAAGAAGAGGTCCCAGGTGGTTCCGTGCGACCGGACACTACGTGATATCGAGAAACGCCATCGATTGCATACTGTACACACACACGGGGAATCGTTCGGGGATTGTATACTGTGGGCAAATTGGATTGCAAGCGATTTTTCGTGCGATGGAACGGCCGGGGGAAGAAGTTTTTCTTGCTTTTATAACTAAACGGAAAAATTAAGATATATCGGTTTTTTTCGATGCTGTTGCGTACCCTCCCAACCTTGGCAGGACGGGACGATTCCCCGTCGGACGTTGTCTACAGGTCTTATTCCCGATAGCCGATGATCCCACTCCGGCCGGGAAGTGATGATGCATTCCACAACATGCCCCGTTGAATTCCTCTACATTCCCGGACCCGATCTATTCAGACGGTAGTTTCGGAAAAATGATTTTCGATTTTGTCCTCATCCGACTCAGCATGGTCTCAGAGAGTTCGTCGGTCTTCTGCTTCCGTAAAACTTCGACGATTCTCTCCTTTTCCGTAGCGAACGTGATTTTTGGATCAACCATTTTATCGACCAGTTTGATCACCCAGAACCGCTCATTGGGTCCTTTAATAATATCGCTCACCTTGCCGGGTTCCAGACGATCGATACTGCCTTGCCAGAATGCGGGAATTTGAGACCAGTACAGATAACCGAGATCCCAAGGGGCTTTCATTTCCTTGGGTAAATTCGGAAATCGTTTTGAGGCCACCTTTTCGAAGGACTTTCCGCTTTTCAACTCTTTATAGTCTTCGGCTATGCGGGCCTCCTCGCCTCTGTAATAAATCTGCCATACATGGAATTTTGTTTGAATTCTTTTCGAATTCTTTTCGAAATACTCCTTGGCCTCGGAATCCGTCACCGCGGCTTTGTTTTTTATATACTCTCTATAGAGATTTGATATCTCTTGCTTTTTATAATCACGGAATTGCGCATCCACCTCGGAAAGTTTCCTGCGATATTCCTGATTATTGTCAAGACCAAGTTCAATGGATTGCTGGTAGATAAGCTCATTACGAACAAGAGTTTGAAGTATGTTTTGGGTTGCCTCGGGAGTTACCTTCTCCCCATGGGCAACCCTTTTTATATTTCGCTTCACATCATATTCGGTAATCGGAACACCGTTCACCGTTGCCAGAATCTTTCCTTGGACGTCGCTATCCGTTTTCTGATTCGCCTCCTTCTTTTCTGCGCATGAAAAAAGAGAGGTTATCAAGAAAACGGCGATCAACGGAACACGGATCTTTTTCAAAATCTTTTTCTCCTCGTTCGTATTCGTTTTTCCAGCCCGGCCTGGGGGATGGAAGGGCGGCATTTGCATGCCGCCCTTCCTCCGGGTTTGAACTTGCTGCCTCGCGGCACTTCTACCGCTCGGCAGAACCTGCGATCAGTGGCAGGTTTTGCACGATTCCTGCTCATCGCCGCTCCAGGGAGCCAACGGCGTTGGATCATAGGTCTGGACTCTCATGTGAGCGGTCGCCGCATCGGAGTCGTGGCACCCCATGCAGGCCAGACGGTTGGGGTTGGTCTTCCAGGTGCCGCTGGTCCCAGTGGCAGAGTGGCAAGACTCGCAGTTGCGGATATCCATCGGGTAGGTGATCCGCCAGTTGCGGCCGAACGCGGCGGTCTCCTCATGCTGTACCGTGATCGTCGGGTAGTTCAGGGCCGAACCGTTGTGAACCGCATGCACCCGCTTGGAGATCGGGTGGCCGCTGCTAAAGGTAGTCGGCGGGTTCTGTGCAACCGCCGGGTTCTGGCCGGAAGAGTAGTCGTGGCAGCCGCCGCACTGATCGACGGCATTATCGCTAAAGGGCTTATTGTGGCGCGGATTGTCGAGCACGAAACCGGTACCCGCATCGCTCCAGTGACAGGCGGTGCAACCGTCGGCGATCGGCTTTTCCACGGCTTCCTGCTTGACCTGGAAGGTGGCTACCGCGACGGAAGGCGTCCGGTAGTCGACGTATGGCGGCTCGGCAGCGTTTCCGGGGCCGCGGCCGGCGTCGCCAAACTCGACGTTGATCACGTACGTTCCGGGAGCCAGATCGTCCACCGGATCCAGGGTGTATTTGATTTTCGTCGCGTCGGTAAAGTCCGCCTTGGGATCGGTACCAGAGGTGCTAGCTGTGGGTCTGATGCGAGCCTGGGCAGCGCCACCGGCTGCCCCGAACGCATTGCTGGCGAACATGGCCCCGGGGCCGGTGCCGACGATCGAGATGCTCGGCTGAGAGGTCACTTTGGCGACGGCGCCGGTTAATCCCTTTTGCAGAAGACCGCGGCTGCGGATCGACAGCCTGTTGACGACGTTGGTGGCGGGGTAATTTTCCACGTACGCGATGGCGCGTTCATGGAACGTGGGGTTCGCGTTCAGCCAGGCCGCGACTTCGGTGGGCGTGGCGGCAGCATTGTCCGCAAAGAAGCTGTTCACGAAGGGGACGGTGATCGCGCCGGAAATCAACTCGTCGGCGCCGTACCCCTCGTAGGCGGGTACATCATTATAGGAGAGCATCGGCATGCCGCCGTCCACCAGCAGACCGAGGTTTACGCCCGCGCTCAAATTCCACGGCCCGGCGCTGGCGCTGGTCACTTTCGCGCGGGCGCCGTACCCCAGGACAGGAATGCGCTGCGCGCGCGGTCCGGTGACATATACGCTGGCGGATGCGAACAGGCCATCCCTGGGCACGGTGCATTCCGTGCCTTCAAAGCCGACCTTGGGTATGCACCCTTCGCTTGTCCCATCCTGCACCACGGAAGACGGGAGGATGACGGCTCCGGTCGCCGAATCCGTGAGCGCGATGCTGACCACCGGGCTCTCGCCAGTCACAAAGTGCGTTCCGTTTGCGGGGGTAGAGACCGTCAGGGCAATGTCGAACTCCGAAATGTTGCGGATATCCTTTTTGGTCCAATCATGCGCTACGGTAATGGATTTACCGAAACCAACACCCGTGGCGGGATGGCAAACAACGCAACTGACGTCATTGAACGCAGAACCTCCGCCATGGTTTAGTCCGGTTACCCAATCGATCAGATCATGGCAGGAACCGCACGCCGCGCGGGAGGGGACGGTTTTCCAGTTGTCGACGTTCGCGGCGCTGCCGGTGTGGCAAGCCTGGCAGTTGGCGAGCACCGCCGGGAAGGCGGCCCCTTCCCAAGAAGCGGGATTGGTCGAGTTGCCCCAGAGGATGTATTCGCCGTTATCGAGCGTTTCGTTCAAGACGGTATTCGGATTGTCATAATACTGTCCGTCGAGTCCCGCAACAGTGGGAAGTTCATTGCCGGCATGGATCTTGTGAATCATGACCGCCATTTCGATGCTTTCGCCGCTCTGGGCATCTTTGCTGTCCGGGCTGTGGCAGGCGACACAGCCTTCCACCGTGACGCGGTCGCCGCCGTGCCCGGCGAATTCGGGGCCATGGCACTTCTTGCACGTTGCGGTCAGGACGATGTTGCGCGTCGCGGTGACGGCGGAGCCGTTCGGCACGAAGTCGAGGTCGCCTTCACCGGTCGGGCCGTTGTGGCCGCCCATGGTCACAATGACCCGGTGGGTCAGGGTGCGGTCGTACCCGATGGCTGTTACATTGTCGGGGAGCGTCGCCGTTGTCAGGTTCTTCTTGAAAGTGTAGGTGTAGCTCCCGCCGCCGTTGTTGGCGAGTGTGCCGTTCGCCGCACCGGTACCGCTGCTTTCACGGTACCCCTGATTGACGGTGGTTCCGGCCGGCATCGGGAAGGTGTTGCCCGCGGTATCCTGCGTGCCGACAACCGTTTCGGTGCGCCAGATGTAGGGGACCCACTTGTTGTAGCTGAGGCCGCTTTCCTTGGGCGCCAGTTTGAAGATGCCGGCGCCGACGCTGGGGACCGTGGTGACCGGTGTAGTGCCGTTCTTGACGGTGAAGTTGACCGTCACCACGCCGGCGGCATCGGCGGTCGCACTGGTGATATTGACATTAACCATGTACTTGTTGGCAGCCGCCAGTTCTTCGGCCGCCAAAGCGGCCGCGCCATGCTTATCTGCGATCCTGGCGGCGCCGGAAGCGCCCGTGGCGCCTGTACCGCCCGTACCGCCTGTACCGCCTGTACCGCCTGTGGCGCCTGTACCGCCTGTGTCACCCGCGGCGCCCGTGGCGCCCGTGGCGCCGTCGTTCCCGCAACCGTAAAAGAGGAACGGAAAAACGAGAACAAGCGAAGCGAACAGAATGATTAACTTTTTAGTCATGGATCCCTCCTGGTGAGTGGTTGAAGGTTTTCCATACGACCTCCTGTTCCCTGTTCCCTGTTTCCTTTTACCCAGGAATGCCTCCTTTCCTTTTGCGGTTCCTTGCCGAATCGCTCTTTCTCACTGGCGGCGAATCCGCCATTCGGCGCGCCATTCTCCACCTCGTCGAGGAAACCTGATAGGCGCCGGTGCCGGGCCTCGCCCCTTGCCCGGCGAGAGGATGATTTATCGATAATGTATACTGCATACTGTATACAAATTGTCTACACACTGTATATAAATGCATCGGGCTTCGTCAATAGCCTTTTTTTGAGCCTGGGCTCTTCCCCTGGGCGCGCTTTCCGTGGTTGAAATCGGGGAGGGCTTTGCGTATGATGGTTCGATTTTTCACCGGAAGGGAGGAGAAGATTGATGGGAAAGAACATCGTCCAGAAGATCATCGATGCGCACTACGTTTCCGGAGACAAGAAGCCGGGCAAGGAGGTCGCCGTCCGGATCGACCAGACCCTCACCCAGGACGCGACCGGCACGATGGCGTACCTGCAGTTCGAGGCGATGGGGGTCCCCCGGGTGAAGACCGAGAAGTCCGTCTCCTACGTCGATCACAACACGCTGCAGGAAGGGTTCGAGAACGCCGACGACCACCTGTACCTGCAGACGGTCGCCGCGAAGCATGGGATCTTCTACTCCCGCGCCGGGAACGGCATCTGCCACCAGGTCCACGTCGAGCGGTTCGGCGCCCCCGGCAAGACGATGCTGGGCTCCGACTCGCACACCCCCACGGGCGGGGGGATCGGGATGATGGCGATCGGAGCCGGGGGGCTGGACGTCGCCGTGGCGATGGCGGGCGGTCCCTTCTACATGACGTATCCGAAAGTAATCAAGGTGAACCTCACCGGGAAACTCCAGCCGTGGGTGGCGGCCAAGGACGCCATCCTCAAGCTGCTGGAGATCCTGACGACGAAGGGGAACGTCGGTTCGATCGTGGAGTACGGCGGCGACGGCGTTGAGACGCTGTCGGTCCCGGAGCGCGCAACGATCACGAACATGGGCGCCGAGCTCGGCGTGACCACCTCGATCTTCCCCTCCGACAAGGTGACGAAGGCGTTCCTCAAGGCCCAGGGGCGCGAGGAGGCGTGGGTGAAGCTCAAGGCCGACCCGTCGGCGAAATATGAGCGGGTGATCGACATCGACCTGTCCGCGCTTGAGCCGATGGTGGCGATGCCGCACAGCCCGGATAACGTGAAGCGGGTGAAGGAGATCGCGGGGAAGAAGGTCCACCAGGTGCTCGTGGGCTCCTGCACGAACGCCTCCTACAAGGACATCACCACCCTGGCGAGGATCCTCAAGGACCGGACGATCAGCCCGAGCGTGTCGTTCGGCGTGGCGGCGGGTTCCCGGCAGGTTCTGCAGATGGCGGCGAAGGAGAGCAGCATCGCGACGCTGGTGAGCGCCGGGGCGCGGATCCTCGAGACCGCCTGCGGCTTCTGCATCGGCGCGGGGCAGGCGCCCCCGTCGGGCGGCGTCTCGGTCCGCACGAACAACCGGAACTTCGAGGGCCGGTCCGGGACGAAGGACGCCGGGATCTTCCTCGTCTCCACGGAGACGGCGGCGGCGTGCGCCCTGAAGGGCGAGATGGCCGATCCCCGGGACGTCGCGGCGGAGTTCGGGATCGAGTACCCGGACGTGAAAGCACCGAAGAAGTTCCACATCGACGACTCGATGGTCCTGGCCCCCGCGGCGGAAGGCGTCTCGGTCGAGGTCCGGCGCGGGCCGAACATCGGGAAGCCGCCGGAGAGCGTCCCCCTGCCCGAGACGATTCGCGGCGCGGTGACGCTGAAGGTGGGCGACAAGATCACCACCGACCACATCATGCCCGCCGGGGCGCGGCTGAAATACCGCTCCAACATCGCCAAATACGCCGAGTTCGTCTTCGAGGGCGTGGATCCGACGTTCAGCAAGCGGTCGCTGGAGAACAAGGCGAAGGGGGTCCACAACGTGATCGTCGGCGGGCTCTCCTACGGGCAAGGCTCCTCGCGCGAGCACGCGGCGATCTGCCCGAGCTACCTCGGCGTCCGGGCGGTCATCACCAAGTCGTTCGAGCGGATCCACTCCGCGAACCTGATCAACTTCGGCATCGTGCCGTTCCTCTTCGCGAACGAGGCCGACTTCGACAAGATCGCCCAGGGCGACCAGATCGAGATCCCGAACGTGCGGGAGGCGATCCGGAAAGGAACGAAGGTGAAGGCACGTAACATAACGAACGGGTTCGACTTCGAGGTCATCCACTCCCTGACCGGGCGGCAGGTCGACATCATCCTGGCCGGCGGGCGCCTCGCGTACACGAAGGAGAAAGGATCGTTCTAAGGAGCCAGGGGGGGACATTCCTGGTTCTGCCCCGGGACGAAGGGAAGGAGTGTCCTCCCACTGCGTCGCCTCGGAGGGGGACTCCGTTCGTGGCTCGCCGTGCGGTGAACCTGCACGGATGCGCTTTACCTCACTGCGCCCCCCTCCTGCGGCGACTCCGTCGGACCCTCCTGTGCGGTTGGTTCATCGCTCCACGCCCACGCGGGCGTCCACGCCCTTCGCGTAATAGTGCCGGATCTCGCGCATCTCGGTGACGAGATCCGCCGCTTCGATGATTTCCGGCGGGGCCCCG
>JANLIC010000131.1 GCA_024654125.1 Sulfuricaulis sp.
GCGCGCTGGTGCGCGACTTTTTTCCCTGGAGCCGAGGCGCACACAACGCGCACTTTTTCACTATGAAACTGAAATTGAGCGTGCAATACGGCACGCATCGAGCCGGATTGCCCGCCACTTCGACGATTCGGTGCTGGGCCCACGCCGCGCTGCGCGGAATGATTCACCCACGTCTCGCGTTGGGCGTGCGTATCGTGGGGGCGGCGGAGTCCGCCGCCCTGAACCGCCGTTTTCGTCGCCGACGCGGCCCCACTAACGTGCTGTCGTTCCCGTTCGACCCCCCGTCCGGGCTGCGCAGCGATTTGCTGGGTGATTTGGTCATTTGCGCGCCGGTGGTGCGGCGCGAGGCGCGCGAGCAGGATAAACTCCTGCGCGCGCATTGGGCGCACATGGTGGTACACGGTATACTGCATCTGCGCGGTTACGATCACCGGAAACGGAACGACGCCACATTAATGGAGAAAAAAGAAATTCGCATTCTCGGGGAGTTGGGATTCCCCAACCCATACCTCGCATGAACAAGAAAACCGAGGACAAGCCGAAACCGGCCGACGAACCCGAAGCCGCGCAACGTTCATTGCTCGATCGTTTGAGCCATGCGTTGCTGGGCGAGCCGGCCTCGCGCGAGGACCTGATCCAGTCGCTGCGACAGGCAGCGGGGCGCGACGTGCTCGACCGCGATTCACTCGACATGATGGAGGGCGTGCTGCAGGTCTCGGAAATGAAGGTGCGCGACATCATGGTGCCGCGTTCGCAGATGGACGTGGTGGACAAGGACAGCCCACCAGAAGCCTATCTGCCCCTGGTGATGGAGTCCGGCCACTCGCGCTTCCCGATGGTGGGCGGCGACAAGGACAAGGTCATTGGCATACTGCTTGCCAAGGACTTGCTGCGCTACCTGTTCCTCGACAAGAAAAAGCGCGCGAGCTTTAATGTGCACGACATGCTGCGCCCGGCGGTGTTCGTGCCGGAAAGCAAGCGCCTGAACGTGCTGCTGCGCGAATTCCGCACCAGCCGCAACCACATGGCGATTGTCGTCAACGAATATGGCGGTGTGGCCGGTCTCGTGACCATCGAAGACGTGCTGGAGCAGATCGTGGGGGAAATTTCGGACGAATACGATATCGACGATGACGTCATGATTATGCCGCGTGACGGCGGTGAATACGTGGTCAAGGCGCTGGTGACGCTGGCCGATCTCAATTCGCGCCTCAATACCCAGCTTGCCCACGAGGAGATAGAGACCGTCGGCGGCCTGGTCATGAGCCGGCTCGGTCATGTCCCGCGCCGCGGCGAGAAAATCGAGATCGATACCCTGCGCTTCGAGATTCTGCGCGCCGACAGCCGCCGTGTATACCTGCTCAAAGTGACTCCGGTTGAACAATCCGGCCGGCAAAAAACCAAGAAGTAGTTTCTTCCCGCTCAAACCGTTGGCGGCCGATGCGGTGGCCTTCGTCGCCGGGCTGTTGTTGCCGCTCGCCTTCTCGCCGTTCGATCTGTTTCCATTCGCAGTCCTGTGTCCCGCCTTGCTGTTCTTCGTCTGGCACGCGGCCTCGCCGGGACGCGCGGGGTTTCGCGGATTTCTTTTCGGCCTCGGAATGTTCAGTGTGGGCGTGTCGTGGGTGTACGTCAGCCTGCACCACTACGGGAACATGCCGGCGCCGCTCGCCGGGTTGGCGGTGTTTCTGTTTGTGGCGGGGTTGTCGATTTATCCCGCGCTCGTCGGCTGGTTCCAGGCCAGGTTTTTCCCGAATCCCGGCGCCTGGCATTTGATTCTGGCGATTCCGGCGTTGTGGGTGTTGTCCGAATGGACACGGGGCTGGTTCCTGACGGGTTTTCCTTGGCTGCATCTCGGATACAGCCAGGTGGCGACGCCGCTCGCCGGTTATGCCGCCTGGCTCGGGGTGTATGGCGTAAGTTTCCTGTGCGCGGTCAGCGCTGGCCTGCTGGCCGAGGGCCTGCGCGCACCGAAAATTCTTTTCCGGCGATCTTTGCCGCTGCTCTTGCTGATCTGGCTTAGCGGGTGGATCGCGGGGCAGGTTGAATGGACGCGACCGGTGGATCACCCGTTGCGCGTGGTGCTCATTCAGGGAAATATTTCCCTCGACAACAAATGGCAACCGGGTAGCCGCCGCGTCATCATGGACCGCTACTGGTCACTGAGCGAACAGGCCCCCCGCTCGGATCTGATCGTCTGGCCGGAATCCGCGGTTCCGGCGTATCTGGATGAAATCGATTCCGGCTATCTGGATAAACTGCGACGCCTCAGCCAGGAGACGAAGGTGGATTTTCTGATAGGCGTGATGGAACGTGACAGCGACACGCGAGATTACTACAACGCGGTGATCAGCCTCAGCCCACAGCCGGGCATTTACCGCAAACAGCATCTGGTGCCCTTCGGCGAATACCCGCCGTTCGATCCGCTGTTCCGCTGGCTGATGCGAAACCTGCAAATCCCCATGTCGGATTTCAGCGCCGGCCCGCCCGCCCAGCCACCGCTCACGGCGGCCGGACAGCCCATCGGCGTGACGGTGTGTTACGAAGACGCTTTCGGCGAGGAAGTGATCCGCACCCTGCCGCAGGCGTCGCTGCTGGTGAATGTCAGCGAGGATGCCTGGTTCGGCGACTCCTTCGCGCCGCATCAGCGGCTCCAGATGGCGCGCATGCGCGCGCTCGAAACGGGCCGCCCGATGCTCCGTGCCGCCAATACCGGCCCGTCCGCGGTCATCGATCACCGTGGTGAAGTGCAGGCATTTTCGCCGCAGTTCAAGATTTATTCCCTTACGGCCACGGTGCAGCCCATGCAGGGAACCACCCCTTATATTCTTTATGGTAATTGGACTGTCGTAGTGCTGCTGGTCCTGATAGCCGCTTTCGCGGCGTTTCGTTCGCGCGAACCATGAGATTGGCATAAAAAAACGGTGATTGCCCTCCCTTTTTAGCCACTGTCGCGGCACGGGCATGGTTCTTGCTCTCTTTTTGGGTTGACCTATTCTTTAAGCTAATAAGTTGTGCAGGCGCAAGAGTCGATCGCTAAGTCACCCATGGCAACCACCGAGCGGGATCTGGTATTGGCCAAGCCGGACCACTGGCGCAACGTCAGCGGGCCGGTGCTGGCTGTCATTGTAATTGCCGCTATTGAATTGCTGAAAACCGCTGGATACAGAATTCCCAATCCGCCTGCCATCCTGCTGCTGGTCGTGGCATTTTCCGCTTTCTACGGCGGGACCCGCTCCGGACTGATCAGCGCTCTCCTGTCGTGGATATATTTTGCTTATTACTTCTCGATTCCCGGACATCCCTTTCAGTATGCCGGCGAAAATCTTGTCCGCGTGGTGATGTGGGCAGTGACCACGCCGACGATGGCGTTGATGCTGGGATATTTGCGGAACCGCACCAAGCGAATCGGCGAGTTGACGTCCGAGAACGTGGCGCTCGAAACCCAAATCGCCGAGCGCCAGCGCGCGGAACAGGAGGTGCGCCTGTTGCAGACCATGACGCTGGCGGTGGGTGAGGCGGAAGACCTGCACACAGCTTTCGAGGTGGTGTTGCGCAAGGTCTGTGAGTCCACCGGCTGGTTGCTGGGGCAGGCGTGGATGCCAGGCGAAAGCGACCGACTCGAATGCGTGCCGTCGTGGTATTGCAGTGCCAAGGGACTGGACCGCTTCCGCAAGATGAGTCTTGATATCTCGTTTTCCCGTGGGAAAGGACTTCCCGGCCGGGTCTGGGCTTCGAAGAAACCGGCATGGATCAAGGACGTTACCACCGATGGAAATTTCCCCCGCGCTGCCGTCGCCCTGGAGGCGGGCCTGAAGACAGGATTGGGCATTCCGGTGTTGGCCGGGGATGAAGTGATCGCGGTGCTTGAATTTTTCGAGCGCGAACCACGCCAGGAAGACGAACATCTCATCGGCGTAGTGTTCAGCGCCGCGACCCAGTTGGGTGCGGTGATCCAGCGCAAACGCGCGGAACTGGCGTTGCGCCGCAGCGAGAATCAGTTGCGCGCGATCATCGATGCCGAGCCGGAGTGCGTCAAGGTGATCACGGCGGACGGCGTACTGATCCAGATAAATTCAGCGGGGCTGGCCATGGTCGAGGCGAGCGACCCGAATCAGGTGGTCGGCAAACCGATTTATCCGTTATTGCAGCCGGAATACCGCGAGCCCTTTCGCGCTTTCATGGAAAAAGTTCTGCGCGGGGAAAAGGGCATCATGGAATTCGAAATCACCGGCTTCAAGGGGACACACCGCTGGATGGAGACTCATGCCGTTTCCATGCCCGGTGAGAATGATGGTTCCCCACTCGTGTTGGCCATCACGCGCGATATCACCGCACGCAAGCAAACCGAGAAACGGCTGCGGCAACTCGCTCATTTCGACAGCCTGACGGACCTGCCCAATCGCTTGCAGTTCATCGAGCGGTTGGAAGCGGCGATGTTGGACGCCGACCGCCAAGAGCGCCTGGTCGGTGTCATGTTTCTCGACCTCGACCGCTTCAAGAACATCAATGACAGTCTCGGTCATGATAAGGGTGATGCCCTATTGCGGGAAGTGGCCATTCGGCTGAGCGGCGCGGTGCGGCGGGGTGACACGGTCGCGCGCCTGAGCGGCGATGAATTCGCGCTGGTGTTGGCCGACATGGGGCATGTGGATGACGCTATCCACGTGGCCCAGAAAATCCTGGATGTTTTTAACCAGCCATTTGTTGTCTCGGGGCATCATCTCTTCGTCACCGCCAGTATGGGTATCACGCTTTATCCCTTCGATGACCGAAGCGCACAGGAATTGTTGCGTAACGCTGACGTGGCCATGTATCGCGCCAAGGATTCCGGTAAGAATAACTACCAGTTCTACGTGGCGGAAATGACCGCCAAGGTCTCCGAGCGTCTGGCACTCGAAAATGACCTGCGCTTCGCTCTCGAGCGCGGCGAGTTTTCACTGGTTTATCAGCCGATCGCCGATTTCCGGTCCGGACGCATCATCGGCATGGAAGCCCTGTTACGCTGGAAGCATCCTGAGCGCGGAATGATTTCCCCGGCGCAGTTCATTCCGCTGGCCGAGGAAACCGGCTACATCATTCCTATCGGTGAGTGGGTGCTGCGCACGGCCTGCGCGCAATGCCGGCGCTGGCAGAAAATGGGTTTCCCGTCCTTGTATGTGGCGGTGAATCTTTCCTCCCGGCAGTTTCACCAGAAGGATTTGCCGGCTTCCGTTTACAATATTTTGCAGGAGACCGGCTTCAATCCGGGCTTGCTCGACCTGGAACTGACGGAAGGGTTGGTGATGCAGCAGGCGGAGGCCTCCATTAATACCCTGCGTGAACTCGTGGCCATGGATATCCGGATATCCATCGATGACTTCGGTACCGGCTATTCCAGCCTCAGTTACCTGAAGCGTTTTCCGATCAATGTGCTGAAGATCGATCAATCGTTCGTGCGCGATATTCCCCGGGACGAGGACGACGCGGCCATTGCCAGCACCATCATCACCATGGCCCACAGTCTCGGGCTCAAGGTCGTGGCCGAAGGCGTGGAGACCGTTGAGCAGCTGGATTTCCTGCGCGGACATCAATGCGATGCGATGCAGGGTTATTATTTCAGCAAGCCCCTCGCCCCCAAGCAATTCGAGGAATTTCTGAAAAGCGGATCTCGCCTCGCTACGGCCTGATTTCCGGCCCGTTATCCTCTCCCGTTTTGTCTATTCTTTCCAGACGTCGCGTCTTTTGCGCGCGTTACGAGCACGATCGGTCCTGCGCGGACCGCGATGAAAATGATATGATTATCCGGTCCCGCCCTCACCCGGTGGATTCTGTCAATTTCCAAGGATCGTGAAATGAAAAAATTCGTGCTGCTTCTGCCGTTGTTCCTGTTGTTGAACGCCCCCGTTATCGCCGCCGACAAGCCCGGCATCGCCTACGTGGACGTGCGCAAGGTGCTCCTGGAAAGCAAGATGGGCAAAAAAAACAAGGCCGAGATCGAAAAAATGATCAAGCAAAAAGAGACCGTCTTTGCCAAGGAAGAGGAAAAACTGAAGGCCATGCAGCAGGCGTTTCAGAAAGACCAGCTGCTGATGACCGAGGAACAGAAAAAGGTCAAGCAACAGGAATTCCAGGAGAAGGCCGACGCCTACCAGAAGATGGTCAAGGAAGCCAAGCAGGAGGTGGGCAAGAAAGACAACGAATTCACGTCCAAGGCACTGGGTGAAATCCGCGGTATTGTCGCGGACATCGCGAAGGAAATGAAACTGAGCTTGGTTTTGGAGGCCTCCGAGTCTGGACTGTTGTATGCCGAGAACGGAATGGACCTGACGCAAAAAGTGATCGAGAAGTACGAGGCCAAGGCCAAATAGTTTTGGTTAGCTACTGCTTATAAGCACCCTGATTCGAACAGCCCGCGGCCGCGATCCAAAGCGAATGGCGGTTCCCCGCCGCGCGGGCGGGAACCGCAAGTAGCAACGCTGCCGCAGGTGGCTCGGCCGAAAAAAGACGGAAGCCGTGATTTACGGTATCCTTCCGGCTCTTGAGCCATGGGCCAAATCTTTCTGCGATGGACGAGCAATACCTACCTGAAAAAGTAGAAAAAGACACCCAGGATTACTGGGAGAAGCATCAGGCGTTCACAGTAGCGGAAGACCCGGCGCGGGAGAAATTTTACTGCCTGTCGATGTTTCCCTATCCGTCCGGCAAGCTGCACATGGGCCATGTGCGCAATTACACCATTGGTGACGTCATCGCGCGCTACCAGCGCATGCAGGGCCGCAACGTCCTGCAGCCCATGGGCTGGGACGCCTTCGGACTGCCGGCGGAAAACGCCGCCATCGCCAACGGTGTGCCCCCGGCCAAGTGGACTTACGACAATATCGCGTACATGAAGAAACAGTTGCGCTCCCTCGGTTTCGCGATCGACTGGGGGCGCGAGCTCGCCACCTGCCGGCCCGACTATTACCGATGGAACCAGTGGTTGTTCCTGCGCATGCTGGAGAAGGGCATTGCCTACAAGAAAACCGGCGTAGTGAACTGGGATCCGGTGGACCAGACGGTGCTGGCCAACGAGCAGGTGATCGACGGCCGCGGTTGGCGCACCGGCGCCCGTATCGAGAAGCGCGAGATCCCGATGTACTACCTGGCGATCACGAAATATGCCGAGGAGCTGCTGGCCGATTTGGAAAAGCTCCACGAGTGGCCCGAGCGCGTGCGCACCATGCAGGCCAACTGGATCGGCAAAAGCGTGGGTGTGCGTTTTGCCTTCCGAGTGAATGGAGACGCGCGTAGCGCACTCGGCTTGCCCCCGAGTGAAGGAAGTCGCGCGCAAGCGCGCTCGGCTCGCCCCCCTCTCCCTTCGGTAGAAGGGAGAGGGGATGGGGGTGAGGGTGAGGAAGCTTTGCTCTGGGTATTCACCACCCGCGCCGACACGATTATGGGCGTTACCTTCTGTGCGGTGGCGGCCGAGCATCCGCTTGCGACCCATGCCGCGAAGAATAATCCGGGGCTCGCGGCCTTTATTGACGAGTGTCAGCGCGGCTCGGTCATGGAGGCCGATCTGGCCACCATCGAAAAGAAGGGCATGCCGACCGGTATCAGCGTGACCCATCCGCTCTCCGGCGAGCCGGTTCCGGTGTGGGTCGGCAACTACGTGCTCATGGGCTACGGCGATGGCGCGGTGATGGCGGTGCCGGCGCACGACGAACGCGACTTTCATTTCGCGAAACAATACAAGCTGCCCATCAAACAAGTCATTGAAGTCACCGGCGAGAAATTCTCGACCGACGCATGGCAGGAATGGTACGCGGACAAGGTGCGTGGCCGCTGCGTGAATTCCGGAAAATACGATGGCCTCGATCATACCGCCGCAATCGATGCCATTGCCGCCGACCTGAATAAGATGGGTCTCGGCGAAAAACAAACCATGTGGCGCCTGCGCGACTGGGGCATTTCACGCCAGCGTTACTGGGGCTGTCCGATACCCATCATCCACTGCGACCGCTGCGGCGACGTGCCGGTGCCCGATAAGGATCTGCCGGTGGTGCTGCCCGAGGATTGCGTGCCGGATGGTACCGGCAACCCGCTCAACAAGCGCGCCGATTTCGTAAATTGCCCATGCCCGAAGTGCGGCAAACCGGCGCGGCGCGAGACCGATACCATGGATACCTTCGTGGATTCATCCTGGTACTACGCGCGTTATGCCAGCCAGCGCCGTGACACGGCCATGGTCGACGGTCAAACCAATTACTGGATGCCGGTGGATCAGTACATCGGCGGTATCGAGCACGCCATTTTGCATTTGCTGTATTCACGCTTCTGGTGGAAGGTGATGCGCGATGCCGGTTTGGTGCGTGGCGACGAGCCGTTCAGGCGCCTGCTCACCCAGGGCATGGTGCTGAATGAGATTTTCTTCCGCAAGCCGGCGAACGGGCGCATCGCCTACTACAACCCGGCGGATGTCGAAATCAGGACCGACGGCAAGGGCGCCCGTCTCGGCGCGTGGCTCAAGAACGACGGCCGTCCGGTCGAATCGGGCGGCATCGGCACCATGTCGAAGTCCAAGAACAACGGCGTCGATCCGCAGTCGCTGATCGATCTGTACGGCGCCGACACCGCGCGCCTGTTTATGATGTTCGCATCACCACCGGAGGACACGCTCGAGTGGTCAGATTCTGGCGTCCAGGGCGGTTATCGCTTCCTGCGCAGGCTCTGGGATTTTGGCAGGCGGCTTCATATGAATGAATGGCTGATCGGAATTTCCGGTGTGGTATCGTCAAAGCCACACGAACCCTATGATTGGTCTCATGCTAACGATGCGCAGAGAGAAATTCGCCGCAAACTTCACGCACTCCTGCGGCAGGCTACCAATGATATCAACAGAAAGCAGTTTAATACGGTTGTATCAGCTGCCATGCAAATATTGAATTTACTTACGCAACCTATTCCCGGGCAATCAGGAAGCAATACCGCGGAATTGCAGAAGTTGAGGTCGATTCGGCAGCAGATATTGGCAGAGGGGATGAGTATTCTTTTGCGAATTCTTGCACCGATCGTTCCACATATTTCTCATACTCTCTGGCAGCAATTGCAATTTGGTGAAGATATATTAAGTGTGCCTTGGCCCAAGGTTGATGAATCTGCGCTGAAACAGGACAGTCTCGAGATCGTGGTGCAAGTGAACGGCAAGTTACGCGGACGCGTTTCGGTGCCGGTACAAGCCGGCGAGGACACGGTGCGTGAGATCGCCATGGCGGACGAAGGCGTGGCGCGCCACGTCGGCGGCAAGCCGGTGAAGAAGGTCATCGTGGTGCCGGGCAAGCTGGTAAATATCGTGGTGGCGGGAT
>JANLIC010000148.1 GCA_024654125.1 Sulfuricaulis sp.
CGGGCGGAAACCCCGTGAGATCGAAGACATGAAAGAAGGCATCCATCCCGAATACAAGGAAACCACGGTCAATTGCAGCTGTGGCAACACGTTCACGACGCGTTCCACCCTGGGTCACGACCTGCACGTGGAAGTCTGTGCCAGCTGTCATCCGTTCTACACCGGCAAGCAGAAACTGGTGGACACCGGCGGGCGCGTCGAGAAGTTTCGTCAGAAGTACGGCATGAAAAAATAAACGGCGTGGTCACGGTCTTTTCGAATAGGGCGCTCCGGGTGAGCGCCTTTTTGTTTTCTCAGAGCCGAAACCTGCGCATCCCGTCCGCCGTATTGTTTTGTTCGCTGCTGGCCACGGCCGCTGGCGCGCTATCCGAAACCGACGAAATCAGGCATGTCATCGACGGCGATACCGTCGTGCGGGCTGACGGCCGACATGTGCGCCTGATCGGTATCAACGCGCCCGAGACCGGCAAGGACGGCGCCCCGGACCAGCCGCTGGCCAGGGTGGCGCGCGCACGACTCGCGGAGCTTGTCGAAAAAAAACGCATGACGCTCGTGTTCGAGCAGGAACGGGAAGACCATTACGACCGGCTGCTGGCGCGCGTGCAACTGGCGGACGGGAGCGACGCCGGGGAGCAGTTGCTGCGTGCGGGACTGGCGTGGGTGATCGCGATTCCGCCCAATCTGGAGAAACTCTCAGCCAACCTGGCGGCCGAAAACGAGGCGCGCGACGCGCGCCGGGGTGTATGGAACGAATCCGCCTATGTACCGAAACCAGCTGACCGCCTGACGCTCCGCGATACCGGATTTCAGCTTATCGAGGGGAGAGTGCTTCGGCACGGTCAAGGACGGCATCTGATGTATTTCGATCTATCGCCGCGGGTGACCCTGGTCGTGCCACGCAAGGATTGGAAAAGATATTTCAACGGGAAACCTTCCGGGTGGGTGGGACGTCATGTGGTCGCGCGCGGCTGGGTCACGCAATCGAAAGACAAGCTGCGCCTGCGTGTGGCACACCCGGCCATGCTAACATGGCGCGATTAAACCCATGAGTAATCGTATTTTCAGTGGCTTTCTGCCCCCCCTGTTTCTGGCCGCCACGGCGGTCGGATTCGCTTCCGGTTGCGCCACTAATCCCGTCACCGGCACGCCGGATCTGGTGTTCATGACCGAGACCAAGGAAATTGAACTCGGCAACAGCTATGACAGCAAGGTCAAAAAACAATACAGTCTCTATCCCGACCCGGAACTCCAGGCCTACGTCCAGGGGATCGGCGAGAAACTGGCGGCACAAAGCCACCGTCCTCAACTCAAGTATCATTTCACCGTTCTCGACAGCCCGGAGGTCAATGCCTTCGCGCTGCCGGGCGGCCATATTTACATCACTCGCGGGATTCTCGCTTACATCAACTCCGAGGCCGAACTCGCCGCCGTACTGGGACACGAAATCGGCCATGTCACGGCCCGTCACGGCGTGCGCCAGCATTCCGCCGCCACCGCCACCGGCGTGGTGGGGGCCATTCTGGGGGCCGCCACCGGGATCCAGGGGACACAGGATCTATTCAATGTCTTTGGCAACGTGATCCTTTCGGGTTACGGACGCGATCACGAATTGGAATCCGACCGTCTCGGAGCCCAGTACCTGGCGCGCACGGGCTACGACCCGCAAGCCATGATCGAGGTCGTCGGCATTCTCAAAAATCAGGAAGAATTCGAGAAAAAACGCGCCGCGGTCGAGAACCGTCCAGCGCGGATTTATCACGGTGTTTTCGCCAGCCATCCCAGCGCCGACCAGCGCCTGCAGGAAGTGGTCGCGGAGGCGGATAAATTCAAAACGCTCTCAGCCCCCAGCATCAAGCGCGTGGAATATTTCAAGCGGATCGATAAGCTGACGTTCGGCGACGGTGCCAGGGAAGGCATACGTCGCGGTCGCCTGTTTTATCATCGCGATCTCGATTTGGCATTGACCTTTCCCGAGGGATGGCACATTGAGAATACCCCGAATGCGATTATCAGCTGGAACCCGGGGAAAGAAGCCCTGCTGCAGGTTGAAAAGCGCAGTTTCCCGTCGGACAGCAACACCCCGCTCGAATCGTTCCTGAAAAGCCAGGTGCGCTTGGGCAACAGTTTCACTGGCAAACCGATCCCGGACATGAAACTGCCCTCGGTCACGGACACCGCCAACATCGCCGGTCCTTTCGGTAAGCGCCTCACGCGTGTCTCGGCCGTTCATTACGGGCCGAATGCCTACATCTTCTTCGGAGCGACCAAGGACCCGGCCGCGTTCACCCGATACGATGCCGATTTTCTCGCTACCGCGGTCAGTCTGCGAGCGTTAAAGCCCGCGGAAAAGATCCTGGCCGAAGGCCAGCGCCTGCGTCTGGTGCGGGCGCGGCCGGGTGACAACTTTGCCGCGCTGGCCAAAAAATCCCCGCTCGAGAAACACGGCGAATCCACCCTGCGCCTAATCAACGCCAAGTTCCCCGACGGGGAACCTCAAGCGGGCGAATACATCAAGATCGTCGAATAGGCCGATATGTCCAAAGACAGGAAATAGGCGGCGCTCGATTATCATTCGCCGCCCACACCGGGAAAAATTGCCGTGGTGCCAACCAAGCCGTACGAAACCCAGCAACATCTCTCGCTGGCGTACTCGCCGGGCGTGACGCGCGCCGGATATCCGGCGCATTCCCCGAGTCCGTGACCGGGCCGCTTGGGCCGGCAACTCACTCGGGTATACTGGCGGTAAAGCACAGGGACAGTCCATGAAGAAAATCACCATCGTCGGCGCCGGACGGGTGGGCGAATCCACCGCGCACAATCTCGCCCAGCATGAGATTTGCCGCGAAGTCATGCTGATCGACATCAAGGAAGGCATGCCACAGGGCGCGGCCCTCGACATTCAGGAATCTTCCCCGATCTACAATTTCGACACCAAGCTGCACGGCTCGAACGATCTCAAGGACATGGCCGGCTCGGAGTTGGTGGTCGTCACCGCCGGGGTACCGCGCAAACCGGGCATGTCGCGCTCGGATGTGCTCGACATCAACCTCGCCGTGCTTTACGGCATCGTGGACGAGACAGTCAAACACGCGCCCCGGGCCCTGCTGCTGATCGTCTCCAACCCCGTGGACGTGCTGACCTACGCGGCGTGGAAGCGCTCGGGCTTCGAGCGCCATCGCGTCTTCGGCATGGCCGGTGTGCTCGATTCCGCGCGCATGGCGAGCTTCGTGGCCCTGGAGACCGGCTTCTCGGTCAAGGACGTCAATGCCATGGTGCTGGGCGGCCACGGCGACAGCATGGTGCCGATGACACGCTTCACCACCATCAACGGCATTCCCATCGAGCATTTTTTGTCGAAGGAAAAAATCGAAAAGATTGTCAAGCGCACGCGCGAGGGCGGCGCCGAAATC
>JANLIC010000152.1 GCA_024654125.1 Sulfuricaulis sp.
CGGGGAGTGCCAAGATCGGCATTCTCAGTCTCGTGCTCGGCGCGATCGTCCTGCACGCCGCGCTGCTCTACGTGGTGCTGTGGAACGGAACCGGACTCAACCTGGCCCTGACACCGGCTTTTTCGCTCGTAGCCTGGGTCGTGGCCAGCCTGTATCTCATCACCTCGTTCATCCGCCCGGTGGACAATCTCGGTGTTTTAGTCTTGCCCATCGCTGGCATCACAATCCTGGTCGAGTGGCAGTGGCCCGGCCAGATGTCTTTGCCCCTGATCTCGAGCGTTTCGGCTGTGCATATCATTGTCTCCGTGCTGGCCTACAGCCTGCTGTGCCTGGCGGCGGTACAGAGCCTGATGCTGCTGATGCAGGAACGCCATCTTCGAGCCAGACAGCCGGGAGGTTTTATCCGCGCCCTGCCGCCCATGCAGACCATGGAAAGTGTTATGTTCCAGATGATCGGATTCGGATTCATTCTGCTCACGCTCACGCTGATCAGTGGCGCGTTTTTTTCCGAGGCGATATTCGGCAAGCCGCTCAAGTTCACTCATCACATGGTGCTGGCGGTGCTCGCCTGGTTCGTGTACGCAATTCTGCTGCTCGGCCGCTGGCGCCTCGGCTGGCGCGGTCGCCCCGCGATTCACTGGACCCTGGGAGGCTTTGCACTGCTCCTGCTCGCCTACTTTGGCAGCAAGTTCGTACTTGAAGTCATTCTGAACCGGTGATTTCATCGCATCGACCTGCTTATCAGGCGGCTGTAAACATCATATAATTGCGTTCCAATTGCCTGTTGCGTCAAAACGGCATCGCTATTTCCGATAATTAAATTTTCATTTTCATAACAACAAAATGGCCAGCGTAATAAGCCCCGCTCTGATCGGCATGCGGCTGCGTCGTTTGCTTCCTTTCTTAAACTGGGTCGGCGAGATAAAAAACTCCCAAGTGCTGCGCGCCGACCTCGTCGCCGGCATCACCGTGGCGCTGGTGCTGGTGCCGCAGTCCATGGCCTACGCGCAACTCGCCGGATTGCCTCCCTATTACGGACTTTATGCGGCGTTCCTGCCGCCGATGGTCGCCGCGCTTTTTGGCTCTTCGCGCCAGCTGGCCACCGGCCCGGTGGCGGTGGTGTCCCTGCTCACGGCCGCAGCCCTCGAACCGATTGCCGCAACCGGGTCCGCCGGCTATGTGGCCTATGCCATCACGCTTTCGCTTCTCGTGGGACTATTTCAGCTCACACTCGGATTTTTGCGGCTCGGGGTGGTCGTCAACTTCCTGTCGCATCCGGTGATCATCGGTTTCACCAACGCCGCGGCGATCATCATCGCCACTTCCCAGCTCGATAAGATCTTCGGCGTGCGCATTGACAGGGCGGAGCATCATTACGAAACCGTATGGAGCACCATCGTCGCGATCGGTCACCAATTGCACTGGCCGACGCTGCTGTTCGGCATTGGCGCCTTCGCCATCATGATTGCCTTGCGCCGGTTCAAACCGCGCATACCGAATGTTCTCGTCGCCGTCGCGATAACCACCATCATTTCCTATTTCAGCGGATTTGAACATTTGCGAACGATTACCGTCGAGCAGTTCGAGAGCGAAAGCGTGCACGAGGTCATTGCCGACCAAGCCAGACTGAAACAGGAAATTCCTGAGCTTGACCGCAGCGTGACCGCTGCCGAAAAAGAATATCAGAACAGCATGGCCAAACATGGCATGAGCGATTCACGCACGCTCGCAGCGCAACACAACCTGGACACCCTGAAACTCAAGAGCGAGCGCCGCATCAAGACCGCCAAGGCGGATCTGGACGAAATCAGGAAGCAGCGCTTCCGTTACGTGCCGGGGCCGGATGGCGCCGATGGTCGTTTTTATCACGTGGGTCAGGTACCCGATGACGCCGTGACTGATAAACGCCTATGGCGTGTGCGGAGTTTAGACGGCGACAAGATTATCCTGAATGGCGGCGGAAATGTGGTGGGGAACATTCCCGAGGGTCTGCCGACCTTTAAGCTACCGAAATTCGACGCGGTCGCCGTGCTCCAGCTGCTGTCCGCGGCGATCACCATATCGCTCATCGGTTTCATGGAAGCAATTTCCATCGCCAAGGCCATGGCCACCAAGACGCGCCACAAGCTCAACGTCAACCAGGAACTGATCGGGCAGGGTCTGGCCAATATCGTCGGCAGTGTCTCGATGAGTTATCCCACCTCCGGCTCGTTCTCGCGCTCGGCGGTCAATATCAATGCCGGCGCC
>JANLIC010000153.1 GCA_024654125.1 Sulfuricaulis sp.
TTATGAATGGCTGACTGGAATTCCGGATTCACCGCTGCCGGAACGGCTCCATCCCCCGCACGGAACCTGGGTGGTCTGCGGGTACGGCCGCTTCGGCAAGGCGGTGCAGCGCTACCTCGATTTCGAGGGCGTGCCGATGGTGATCGTGGAAAGCGACCCGGCGAAGACCAAGGCGCCCAAGAATGTCATCATTGGCCGTGGCACCGAAGCCGTGACACTCCGCGCCGCGCATATCGAGAAGGCCGTCGGTATCGTCGCGGGAACCGATGACGATGCCAATAATCTGTCGATCATCGTGACAGCGCGCGAACTCAATTCGAAACTGTTTCTGGTGGCGCGCCAGAATGACAATGAAAACGACGCCGTGTTCCAATCCGCGCGGCTCGACCTGGTCATGCAGCGCGCCCGCGCCATCTCGCGACGGATCCTGGCGCTGATCACGGCGCCGCTGCTGACGGATTTTCTACGTCTGATGCGGCACCAGAAAGCGGAATGGGCGCAGAGCCTGATCGAATACATGCGCCCCCTGCTGGGCGGCGTGACGCCGGTTCTGTGGACCGTGGGAATTACGGAAGAAGCGGCGCCGGCCGTGGAGGAATCCCTTCAGGCCGGTGCGAACCTGACCGTGTCTCTGCTGCTCCGGGATCCCCATAACCGGGAGCAACGGCTGCAAGCCATGGCTTTGATGATGAAGCGCGGTAAGGAAGAGATCCTGCTCCCGAAGGATGACATGGAACTGAAGCCGGGTGACAGAATTCTCTTCTGCGGGCGTGAGGGCATGGCGGTACGTCAGCACTGGACACTGTTCGATCCCAACGCTATCCACTATCTGGTTTCCGGTGAGACGATTCCCGATGGAACGATCTGGCGATGGTTCGCCCATCGCGGGGGCTGAGTCGATTGAGCCGCGCTGATTTTGTAGATCGCGGCGGCCTGTGGGTTTTGGCCCAGGCACCCTTGATGTTGGTTGCCTTGCTCCTTCCGATCTGGCTCGGCCCGGGGGATTTTCTTCCGCAGCATCCCTTATCCATCTCTGGCGCGGCGATAACTGCGGTGGGAACGTGGCTGACGGTATGGGGCCTGAAGAGCCTGGGGGAGGCGCTCACGCCTTTTCCCGGACCGCTTTCAGACGCAACGTTGCATCGTCAGGGGGCTTATCGCTGGATGCGTCATCCCATCTATGCCGGTGTCATGCTGGTAAGTTTGGGGTGGGCGCTGTGGTGGCTGAGCGGGGTTGGCGTGGTGTATGCCATGGTGTTCGCGTTATTTTTCGACCGCAAGGCCGCGTTCGAGGAAATGAAGCTGCGGGAGAAGTTCCCGGATTATCCAGGCTACGCCCGGGCGGTGAAAAAATTCATCCCCAGCGTGTATTGATCGACGGCGTGGTTACTTGACGCGCATTCCCGGCTGCGCGCCGTCATCGGGCGAGAGAATCCATAAATCCTTTTTCCCCGGCCCGGCGGCGAGCACCATGCCCTCGGAATTCCCGAATTTCATTTTCCGGGGCGCCAGGTTGGCCACCACCACCGTGAGCCGGCCTTCGAGGTCTTCGGGCTTGTAGGCTTCTTTAATTCCGGCGAACACGGTGCGGGTAATGCCACCGAGATCGACCGTCAGCTCCAGCAGCTTTTCCGCGCCTTCCACGTGGCTGGCTTTCACGATGCGTGCGATGCGCAGGTCTACCTTGGCGAAATCGTCGTAACTGATCTCGGGCAGGATGGTATGCCGG
>JANLIC010000163.1 GCA_024654125.1 Sulfuricaulis sp.
AGGTATTCGTAGAACTCAACGATAACGGGAGCGAAGATCCCATGATATGCCCAATAGCGTTTTTCGCACGAACGGATCATTCGGCGCGGAGAATTTCGCTGACTTCTGTCCTCTCCCTCCGTTAACCGGAACTGGCCTGAATAAGCGAGTAGTAATGCATTATTTGCTAGGCGCCGGCCGTCTCGTGCACTTCCTCGACTTGCAGCAACGAATTGAAGCCTCCCGAATAATTCGGCACCTGCTCGGGATTGGACGGATCCTCCTGCCAGATGCCATCCACGATCAAGCGGTATTGATACGTTCCCGGCATTAGCATCACGATTTTTTCAACAATTCCATCATTCGTGCGCGTGACTACGCCCTGATCCGGTCTCCAGTCGTTGAAGCTGCCGGCAAGTTTCACGTCCCGGTCCTCAAAATCGAAGAATCGCAGGATCACTCTCTGCCTCACACCGTGCCCGCCCAGTCGCGAACGGGCCTCTTCGAAGGCACGTTTCATCGCGTTCAAACGCGACCTGGCCTCACTTTCGGCGCCGACGTCAACTTTTTCCTGCAAGATCGAAATCATTTCGTTTGCCAGACGATCGTATTGCACGGCAACGGTTGAGGCGGGGTCGTAGGAGACAATCGGCATACCCTCGCGCACGGCCTCTTTCAGGCGCACCGTGAACTGAACCATCACCGACAGCACATCGTCAGCAAACCGCTCACCCACCTCGTGCAGGAATTGGCGACATAGACGCGTGCGGCTGTCAACCAGTGTCGGCAGGAGGCGAATCGGGATATCGCGCCCGTGGCGCTCGCTCAACAACCGAACGGTTTCATACATCCGGTCGATGCCGTGCATGCCGAACAAACTCATCTCGATCGGAATCAGCACCAAGTCGGCCACCGTCAGGGCATTGAAACTGAGCAAACCCATCGAGGGCGGGCAATCAATAACGATATAGTCATAGCGATCGCGTATCTCTGCCAGATGCTTCTCAAGCTGTTTGTCGCGTTCATCGCTGCGCACCGGCAGATGCTCTGCCGCGGCGAGCGTCTTGGTCGCCGGTACCACGTCTACTCCGGTGAAGACGTTCGGCAGAATAATTTCTTCGAGACTGATTTCACCGGTAAAGACATCGTACAGGTCGCGTGCGTCTTCGTTGAAGACGCCGAACCCCAGCGAGGAATGGCCCTGCGGATCCAGATCGAGCAGCAGCACCCGCTGCTCTTTCTTTCCCAGGCAAGCGGCGAGATTGATGGCGGTGGTGGTCTTCCCGCAACCGCCCTTTTGGTTGGCAACGGCAATGATCTTCATATGACAGATACCTCCGGCTTTCGCTCAATAAAAAAAGAGAGCGACGATGCGCTCCCTTCTATTTCCCCCCGATCTTCACCTGGCTTTCGCTGCCAGCGTATGTCGTGGGGCAGTTCGGTTAGATTCAATATCCTGAACAATGTTCGGCCGGCGCCAGACAATCCGGTGCCGTGGGATCCAATAGAGAATCCGGTAAAAAGGGAGCAATGAAAAAAACGGGTGACATATCGCCCAAGCGAGCGGAGCGACGGAGTGATCGGTCTGATCACCGGGTGGCGAATACGCCACCTCCCCACCGCGTGGGATAGAATGTACGTGCTGCTGGCAACCCCGAGTTGGCCAATCCCTTGAACCTCCAGGGGAACTGATACGGGAAAGTCTATGGAGTCACTCCAAAAAGTCAATAGTTAACAAGGCCTTCATCAGGCCGGATCATGAGTCAAAACACGAGATAGTATTTATCCAGACGCGGCGCGGAGTTTTTTCGCTCATGTCACTCCGCTGGCGCCAGCCACTGGTCGATTGCCGGCTGCAAGTCCTCAAAGGACCGGTAACCATGGGTCAGGAGCGTGCCGTGGGGTCCCGCTTGCAAAACCACGGTTGGGAAGCCGCGTACCCCGGACTGGTGCGTGATCTGGAAATGCGTCTGAGTCTTGTGCCGGATTTCCTCGGAGTTGAACCGCTCAAGAAACACGGATTTATCCATGTGATGATTCTCCGCCAGATTCGCGAGTGTGTCCGCCTGCGTAACGTTCATTCCACGCGCATAGAAAGCCTTCTGCACCGATTTGAAATAAGGGAAGATAGCCTCGGGATGAATTTCGCCCACGGCGATCACCGCCCGGCTGGGCGGTTCGGTGTCGTAGATGAATCCCTCCGGCATCGCGCCATCAAAAGCAAATGGCTGGCCCGTCATGCGGTGCACCTCACGCCAGTGATGCAGAATTTCCTCGCGGGATGTTTCTGTCATGGGCTCCGTCGTTCCCGGCCGCAACCCGCCCAGCATCAGGGCTATTTTGAGGCGCGGCGAATATCTGTTCTTGATGGAGTTGATCACCGGCGAAAAACCCCAGCACCATGAACACATGGGATCCGCGAAGTACCAAAGGATTCTTTGCGATATCATTGGCGTCAATCTCCGCGGCGCGCGAACGATCGATATCCTTTTAGCCTACACCTCTGACATGGGTGAAGTAACCTGAGACATTCCAGCGTCAGATATCTAAAGGTATTCCCATTCGCGGAACATGACGGCTTGACCGTGTAGCACCTTGTTCGCATCGATGACATTCCAAACCGTGGCGCGCCGAATGTGAAATCGCCGGCCGCGGGAGGTTATGCGCACGCCGCTGTAATCATCGATGAAGCCATCGCGATTCACCCGATCCAGCAGTCGTTCCCGCTCTTCGCGTTCCGTGGGCTCCGCCGACAGGCGTGAGGGCATGGAAGTAAATTCTGTCCAGCCGGTTTCGAAAAGCGCCAGAGCCGCGCGATTCGCATAGTTGAAGATCGGATCATTCCCGCTTCCGTGCGAAGCCATTATAAACGGCGCTTCGAAAAGCGCGCGCGCCCGGTCCGGCGCCGAACGGCTTAGCTCAATCAGATCGCGTCCGATCCAATGGTGGTAACTGTTTATTAACAGGTTCGCGTGGTCCGCGAGATAATCGTTCATCTCGTCCGGTTGCGGTAATGGCGCACGCGTGTATGGCTTGTGTCCGGTTCCGGTCCTCTTGCTTTCGGTCTTGTCCGTTTTCGGCATTCGCTGACGCCACAACCAGTACAGCACCAAGCCAGTCAGCACAACGTTCAGAACGATTCCCACCGTGAAGAAGGTGGACATGGCGTGTCAGCGTGCTGTTGCGTGGCTGTCGACTGGCTTGATGCCGGCCAGGGCGAGTTCGCGCAAGTTGCGGGCGTGCAGGGAAACGTCGGCGGCGGTATCAAGCTGCTCAAAAACCGATTCCACGCCCGGTTCGTGCGGGAGGCTTTCGGCGCCGAGGCCCGACTCTTCTCCGGCGCTGCGCACCGCGTCGAGGAGTTCCTTGACGGTGATGGTCTCGAAGGATCGCGCCGGGAGATAACGCGGCGGGTCGTCAGCGGTTTCGGTGATGAATCCGGCACCCTGCATGGCATTCATGACGCCTTCCACTGACATCGGCGTGACATTCATCCGTCCCGCCAGGGCCTCCAGCGACCAGGCCGGAGCGCTGGTATAGTAATGGCGGCCGATAAAAGTCGCGGCCAAGAGCGCGATTTTTTCCTTCACGCGGTTGCTCAACCTGAGCTCGCGCCGCGGCGAGGCAAGCTGGGCCGGATTCTGGTGGTAGAAAGAAAGGCTCGCGCCAATGAGCACGATCAGCCAGTTCAGGTACAGCCAGATCATGAATAAGATGACGATCGCGAAACCGGCGTAAATGGCGGTGTACTTGTTTGACGCGGCGATGAAAGCGGCGAAACCCCAGCCCAGCGTCTGCCACAGGATACCGGCAATGCTCGCGCCCACCAGCGCGGATCCCAGACGCACACGGGTGTTGGGCATGAGCATATAAACAAAGGTAAAGGCCGCGATCACAAGCATAAACGGGAGCAGAGTGGCGACGATCTCTACGAGACCTCCCAGGGGCTCGATCGCGATCAGCGACTGCACCATTTTGCTGCCGAAGAATGCCGCCGTCACACCCACAGCGGAAAAGATCAGCACCGGACCGATCATGAGCACGCTCAGGTACTGGCTGAAGCGCTGCGAAAGCGGCCGGGCGCGCTTGACACGCCAAACGAAATTGAAGGCCAGCTCGATTTTCTGCAACAGCGTGATGACGGTATAAATCAGCAGCCCGAGGCCGAGCGCGCCGAGCACGCCCACTTTGATGTTATTGACAAAACCGATCACCTCGTCGGTCATCTGCACACCCTTGTCGCCGAGCGGAGCCAGCAACGCGAGCAGAAGCGGTCGCACCTGGTTGTGAACGCCGAATCCCTTGAGCACGGAGAAAGACAGAGCGATCAGTGGCACAAGCGAGAGCAGCGAAGTATAGACCAGGCTCATGGCGCGCAGCGTAAGCTGTCCCTCGCCAAGATCCCGCGCAATGGCATAAAACGTCCGCAAGCTGAGCACCCGTCTTCGGTGCATCCCCGAAACCGCGCCGAGATCTCCGCCCCAGAGGAAATCATGTGCGCGATTTGCGTATTGTGTGAATAATTTCATGCCGGATTCACTGGACCAATTAACGTCTGCCACCGGATGATACCCTGCTCCGTGACAGATATCAGCCGAGATATAACAGGAACGCCGGAATCTATTAAGTATTCGTAAACGCTCCCGGCAGGACCGGAGCACGTGAGCTCGCGACGTGGAAATGTTTTCGGGGAAAATTTCGCTCCTGCCTGCTTTATGCAATCAATGACATAGCGTGCTTGATAAAAAGAATAAGTAATATCGAAGCGCGGCTATTCAGCCATTCCGCGCCGAAATATATCGCGTCCTATTCAGGCCAAGATGCGGATTGTTCTATGCTGTTGATGTTATTCAATCCTTACGGTCTGTAGAGTTATTTCTGCCCTTGCGGAATGTTTGAATTCTCGAGCAGCTGTGCTTCAATGCGAGCTCGTACAGCAGGGAGGCGCTGCATGAGCCCCAATCGCGGCAATCCACAAGCGATAACCGCCGCGGATACTTCCCCCGCACCGCGGGAAGCCTTGGCAGATCGTTACATCAGCGTACGGCGCCTGAGCGAAGCGCTGTGCCGTCCACTCATGCCGGACGATTACGGATTGCAGGCGATGCCGGACGTCAGCCCGGTCAAGTGGCACCTTGCGCACACATCCTGGTTCTTCGAAACCTTCCTGCTTAAACCGTTTTTGACCGGTTACCTCCCGTTTCACCCGCAATACGAACATCTGTTCAATTCCTATTATGAACAGGTCGGCACGCCATTCCCGCGTCCGCAGCGCGGACTGCTGTCCCGCCCCACGACCGAAGAAATTTATCGTTACCGGGCACAGATCGACGAGGCCATGGCTACCCTGCTCTCCTCAATCGATCCACCGCGTCTGGCGCAAGTGGCGACGCGCGTGGAACTGGGATGTCAGCACGAGCAACAGCACCAGGAGTTGCTCCTGACGGATATCAAATACAATTTCTCGATCAACCCACTCAAGCCGGCATATCGGACCGATCTTCCGAATCCCATGGGGGATCTAGCCACACCGCTGGAATGGGTCGAGCAACCGGGAGACGTGCAGGAAATCGGCCATGACGGAACAGGTTTTGCCTTCGACAACGAGTCGCCACGCCACCGATTATTGCTGGCAACCTTTGCACTGGGTTCGCGGCTGATCACGAATGGCGAATATCTTGAATTCATCGAGGCCGGGGGTTATCAACGCCCGGAATACTGGCTCGCCGACGGCTGGCGCGGCGCGCGCGAAAAATCCTGGCAAGCGCCGCTTTACTGGGAAATGGATCACGGGCGCTGGCAAGTTTTCACACTCGCGGGCATGCGCGCGCTGAATGAACAGGAACCCGTATGTCATGTTAGTTTCTACGAGGCTGACGCCTATGCACGCTGGGCCGGGAAACGACTTCCGAGCGAAGCTGAATGGGAAGTGTTGGCGTCACGTCAAACTATTCGTGGGAATCTGCGCGAAAATGGATATCTGCATCCCCTGCCCGCCAGCGAGGAAAAGCCGGCGCAACTGTATGGCGACGTGTGGGAATGGACCCGTTGTCCCTATGTGCCCTACCCCGGCTACCGGCCGGCGGCGGGCGCGCTCGGCGAATACAACGGCAAATTCATGGTCAACCAGCTGGTTCTGCGCGGGGGGTCGTGCGTCACACCTGCGGATCACGTGCGCGCGAGTTATCGAAACTTCTTCTATCCCGCGGACCGCTGGCAGTTTACCGGCATCCGCCTGGCGGTCGATCGATGAAGCAACGGGCCATCCGCTTCTACGACGAACACCTTGCGCCGGTGACGATGCGGGAAGAAGTCCTGCAAGGGCTGGCGTCACGGCCGCGGCGCATCGCGCCGAAATTCTTCTACGACGAGCGCGGTTCGCGCCTGTTCGATGCCATCTGTGAATTGCCCGAGTACTACCCGACGCGGGCCGAGATGGGGATACTGGAATCCTGTGCCGAGGATGTAGCGCAACTGGCCGGACCGGACAGCACCCTCATTGAACTCGGCAGCGGTGCCAGCAAGAAAATCCGCCTCCTGCTCGAGGCCGTACGGCCGCGCCAGTACCTCGGCATCGACATTTCGCGTGAATTCTTGCGGGAGTCCGCGCAGCAACTGGCGCACGACTATCCCTGGCTCGAGGTGCACGCGACCTGCGCTGATTTCATGCGGGATATCGAGTTGCCCGACGGGGCGATCGAGGGGCGGAAACTGGCGTTCTTCCCGGGATCGACCATCGGCAATTTCGAGCCCCACGATGCACAGGCGTTCCTGGCGCGGGTGCGCCGTCTTATCCACCTCGATGGCGCCCTGCTCATCGGCGTGGATCTCAAAAAGGACCCACAGGTGCTGCACGCGGCCTACAACGATAGTGCGGGTATTACCGCGGCGTTCAATCTCAATCTGCTGGAACGGCTTCGCAGTGAACTCGACGCGGTGGTCAATCCACGGGGCTTCAAACACCGCGCGTTTTATAACGCCCAGCGCGGACGCATCGAAATGCATCTGGTCAGCCGACGCGCCCAGGAGATCCGCTTGAACGGGTGCCGTTTTCATTTTGAAGCGGGGGAGAGTATTCATACCGAGAATTCCTACAAATATTCCATCGAGGAATTTCATGCCCTGGCGCGCGGCGCCGGCTTGCGGCCACGGCAAGTGTGGCTGGACAGCGGTCGTCTGTTCAGTGTGCATTTTCTGAGCGTCACTTCACGGTCGCGGCCGCGCATTGCCTGATTTCCGGGAACAGGGTTTCCTCCTCTGGCTGGCTTGATGATCCTGATGGAACAAGGGGCATGAGATGCACACATCGCCGACCATCCGTTTCATGATTTATTTCGTCATCACGCTCGGTGCGATACTGAGCCTTGCCTGCGCCGCCGTGCCGCACTTCACCACGGGATTTACCCTGCATCTTGGCGTGCTGTTTTCCGGATTACTGCCTTACCTGGTCTATGGGGTTTTCATCAACCTGGTACGCGGCGGATCCCTGCTGACGGTCGGCGCCCTTCTGCTTGGCATCGATTTGGTTGTGAAAATACCTGAGCGGTTTCTCGACTACGATGGCTATGCCAATGGTCTGATTTTCATTGCACCCATTCTGACGGCACTGGTGCTGATGATCGTGCTGGGAATTCTGGCGCGCCGGGACAATCTCTGGCGGGGGATCCGCAACCATCAGGTGCCGCCCGCCAAGCCTCCTGGACAAGACGCAACGGACTAACCTTCCTCCTTCAGCGAGAGCGCGTAATCGTAGATCTTGTTTTTCTTGATCCCGGTTATCTGCGCCGCCAGCGAAACCGCCTGGCTGATCGGCAGCTCGTCGATCAGTATCTTGAGCACGCGCCTGGCCTCCTCCTCGGCCGCGTCCTGCGCCGTGCGCGGAAGGCCCTGTATCAGGATGACGAATTCGCCGAGCTGCTGTTCCGTCTCGCGGACCAGCCAATCCCGCAGCGCCGCGAGTGTTCCAGAACGAAAGGTTTCGAAATGCTTCGTGAGTTCGCGCGCGAGCACCGCCTCGCGGTCGGGTCCGAAAATCTCCGACATGTCCCTGAGGCTTTCCAGAATGCGGTGCGGGCTTTCGTAAAAAATCAGCGTGCGGTTTTCCTCACGTAGTTTCTCGAACGCGGCGCGGCGCGGCGCAGATTTGGCCGGTGGGAACCCCTCGAACACGAAGCGGTCGGAAGGCAGACCGGCGGCCGACAACGCCGCGATGGCGGCGCAGGCCCCGGGGACAGGTACTACACGGACGCCCGCTTGTCGGCTGGCGCGTACCAGATGGAAACCCGGATCGCTCACCAGTGGAGTACCCGCATCGGTGACAAATGCGATAGACTTACCGGCCTTCAGGAATTCGACAAGCTTGGGAACCTGGCTGCGTTCGTTATGCTCATGGATGGCTTCCGTCCTGGTGTGAATACCAAAATGCCGCAGAAGCTTTCCGCTGTGGCGCGTGTCTTCGGCGGCGATCAGATCGACCTCCGACAGGATCCGCAACCCCCGCGGCGTCATGTCTTCAAGGTTCCCGATCGGCGTGGCCACGACGTAAAGCGTTCCTGGCGTCAACACATTAGATCCTGTTCGATATCCTGATACATTCTAAACAGGAAACTGCATGAAACCCATCCGTTGGCTGGCCATATCTGTAATTTGTACCGCCATTCTTGCCGGCTGCGAAACCGTGCCTGTCGCCCCCACGCTCCCACCGGTGAGCACCGACATCGCGGAAAAAGCCGAGCGTGACGGGGAACACCTGCTCGCCGCACGCGAGTACACGCGTCTGTCCGAACCCGCTGAAGCACCTCAAAAGCAGGATTACGAGCTGCGCGCCGTGGCTGCCCTGCTCAAGGCCGGGCAACTGCGCGAGGCGCGCTCGCGCGTTGAACTGATCAATGTCATCCCGCTTGACGCCTCATTTAACGCACGCAAGCGCATTTTGCAAGCGCGCGTGCTGATCACCGAGGGCACGTATGAAAAAGGCATTCGTCAGCTGGACGAAGCCGGACGCTTGCGCAATTTAAGTCCGGCACTGCTTTCCGAAATCAACAGTGTACGGGCACAGGCGGAACTCGCCCTCGACAATCCCATCGGCGCGGTGCGCAACCTCATCGCGCGCGAACAATATATCGTCGACAAAGAATCGATTGCGAAAAATCAGCAACAGCTGTGGAAAATTCTGGTCTCCATGCCGCGCGCGCGGCTCGCCACCGAATTTAACCTGGCTCGTGACCGGGTGCTCTCCGGCTGGGTCGAACTCTCCCTGATCGCGGTGGAAAACGCCGGCAAACCCATGCGCCTCAATGCTGCTGTCGAGCAATGGAAGAAAACCCACCCGGGTCACCCCGCCGGCGAAATGTTACTTGCCGCCATGGTCAGTCAGGCGCCGGAATTTATCGGCCGCGCCGACCGCATCGCGCTGCTGCTGCCTCTGACTTCCGGCCATGCCATTGCGGCGCAGGCGGTGCGCGACGGCTTCCTGGCCATGGACGCCGCCAATACCGATCCGGACAAACCCGTGGTCAGAACTTACGATACCGGACCCGATCCCACGAAGGCACCGGATTTCTATGAACAGGCCGTCAACGATGGCGCGCAATTCATCGTCGGTCCCCTCGGGCGCGAGGCGGCGGAAACCATTCTACGACGGGCCAGCATCAGAGTGCCTACCTTGATGCTGAACCAGACCGAAGATGAACCGGGCTCGACATCGAAATATCTGTATCAGTTTGGTCTGCCACCGGAGCAGGAAGCAAAACAGGTCGCCGAACGCGCTTATCTCGACGGACACCGTCAGGCGGCTGTGCTTTACCCGAATACTCCGTGGGGCGAACGAATGAAGACGTCATGGTCCAGTCATTGGCAGCGCCTTGGCGGCATCGTCATTGCCAGCCAGCCCTACGGCGAGGAGGATGTCGACTTCTCCCAGCCGATCAAGAACCTGCTGAACATCAACCAGAGCGAAGCACGCAGGGAGTTGATCGAGAAGACGATCAAACAGAAAATTCGGTTCGACGCGCGGGCGCGCCAGGACATTGATTTTATTTTTCTTGCCGCCGATGCCAAGCGCGGGCGTCTGATCAAACCGCAACTCAATTTCTATCACGCGGCGCGCGTGCCAGTGTACTCAACCTCGCACATCTTCACGGGAACGGGCGACGCCATACGGGATATCGATCTTGACGGCATCCAGTTCGGTGACATGCCTTGGATGCTCGTGGGCGATGGGAAAATTCAAGAACTGCGCCAGACGCTGCAACGAGACTGGCCTTATGTCCATACCGATCTTGACCGCTTGTACGCGCTGGGCGTGGACAGCTACGCCGTGATTCCACACTTGAATCGCATCGGCATGGATACGGGCGCCCGCTTCAGCGGGGTCACCAGCGGTCTGTCGGTTGACAACGGTGGCCGACTCCAGCGTCAACTCCTGTGGGCGCGGTTCAGCCGGGGTGTGCCGCGACTGGTCGACACCTTCCTCAAGCATCAGGATCAGTTCAAGATCCAGGAACAGGGCGAGACGAACGAGCGCGGTGCGCGACTAGGGCTTCATGGTCTGAATGGCGAGACGAACGAGCGCAGCAAGTAGGGCTAATTAAATGACGCAGAATCCCCGGACTAACCTCAGCCGCGGTCGCGATGCCGAAGAACTCGCCTGCCGACATCTCGAACAGCAGGGAATGTCGCTCGCCGAACGCAATTACCGCAGCCGGTTCGGAGAGATCGACCTCATCATGCAGGATCGCGATACCCTGGTTTTTGTCGAGGTCCGGTACCGCGCGCGCGGTGATTTCGGCTCGGCCGCTGAAACCGTGGATGCGCGCAAACAGGGGCGGCTGCGGGCCACGGCCGAATATTATCTGCAAAACACGCCGCGGGCCTCCAAGAAAGCCTGCCGATTTGATATCGTAGCAATTACTGGTGACGGCGAAGATACTGACTTTCGCTGGTTACGAAACGTTTTCTGACCTAAGGCACCCATGGCCAAAACAAATTTGCAGACGCTACCGGATTCCACCGCGCTCATTACGCGCGTAAAGAATAATTTCCAGGAAAGCCTCCTGACCACGCGTAATTGCATGGAGGACTTAGCGCCGGTCATCGCCCAGGCGGCCTCTCATATGATTCAAGCACTGCTTACCGATCGCAAGATTCTCGTGTGCGGCAATGGCGGCTCGGCAGCGGATGCGCAACACTTTTCTGCTGAATTGCTCAATCGCTTCGAACGCGAGCGCCCGGGTCTTCCGGCCATTGCACTCACGACCGACGCGTCGACCATCACTGCCATCGGCAATGACTACCATTTCGACGAGATCTTTTCCAAGCAGGTGCGCGCACTGGGTCAATCCGGCGATGTTCTGCTCGGCATCTCGACATCGGGCAACTCGCGCAATGTCATTCGCGCCTTCGAGGCAGCGCATGAACGTGATATTGTCTGTATCGCCCTGAATGGCCGAGAGGGCGGTGAGATCGCGGGACTGCTCACGGGTCAGGACGTCAACGTCTGCGTGCCGGGTACGTCCACGGCACGCATTCAGGAAGTACACATCATCGTCATCCACTGCCTGTGCGATCTCATCGACTACCAGTTACTAGGTCAAAATTGATATGTTGACGCGGCTCCTTGTTCTCATGATTGTCATTTTTAGTGCCGTCCTGGTGCAGGCGTGTGCGCCGGTCCTCGTGGCCGGAGGAGCCACGGCCGCCGCGGTGGCCACGGATCGTCGCACCGCCGGCGCCTTTGTGGACGATAACGCCATCGAGCTCAAGGCCCGTAAGGCGCTCAATTCCGACCCTGAAATCGGCGACGATGTGCATATCAATATCACCAGCCTGAATGGCATTGTTCTGCTCACGGGTGAGACGACAACGGTCGCCCTGCGCGACCGGGCACTGGCGCTGATCCGAGACGTCCCGGGAATCCGCCGCATTGTCACTGAAGTCGTGATTGCGGAACCGACCGCCTTCACGAGCCGCACGCACGACAGCTGGATCACCGGCAAGGTCAAGACCAAATTGCTTGGCACCGAAAATCTCCCCTCGCGCCACGTCAAGGTGGTGACGGAAAACTCGGTGGTCTACCTGTTGGGCCTGGTCACGCAACCGGAAGGCGAACTGGCCGCCAAAATGACGCAGGAGGTGACGGGAATCACCAGGATAGTCAAGCTATTCGAGTACCTGGATTGACCGGCAGCGAAAGTAAAATCGTTCAGGACCCCGCGCAACTCACGGCACGACTTGCCGCCCTCGCCCGGCCCGTCGTATTCACCAACGGCTGTTTCGACATCCTGCACCGCGGACATATCGCCTATCTCGAAGAAGCGGCGGGTCTCGGGAAATCTCTGATTATTGGCGTCAACAGCGACGCTTCCATGCGCCGGCTGGAAAAAGGAAGTGGCCGACCCATCAATAAACTTGAAGACCGCATGGCGATTCTGGCGGCGCTCGGATGTGTTTCGCTTGTGACCCCCTTCGACGATGACACGCCGCTGGCGTTAATCAAACTGGTGCGGCCGGAACATCTTGTAAAAGGTGGTGACTGGTCGCCGGAAAAAATCGTCGGCGCGGATGTCGTAAAAACATACGGCGGTCAGATTCATTCCATCCCCTTCCGCCACGATCGCTCGACCACGGAGCTACTGAAACGCATCCGATCACATGACTGACATTCCCGGCGCCTTCGTCGACCAACTCAAGGAAGTGCTGGGCGCGGAGAATGTGTTGACGGATCCCGCCGATTGCTGGCCCTACGGTCAGGACAACTCGCGTAAACATCACGCGCCGGACGCCGTGGCCTACGCCACCACGCATGCGCAAGTTCTGGAAACGGTGCGGTTGTGCAACCAAGACAACGTCCCCCTCGTCGCGCGCGGACGCGGCACCGGCACCACCGGCAGCGCGATTCCCGTTCGTGGGGGGCTGGTGCTGTCGCTCGAACGCATGGACCGGATTGTCGGCATGGACGCCGCCAACCGCGTGATGCGCGTTGAGCCCGGGACGATCAATCAGGCAATACAGGACGAGGCCGCGAAGCATGGTTACTTCTGGCCGCCCGACCCCACCAGTGCTGGTTATTGCACGGTTGGAGGCAACATCGCACTCAATGCCGCCGGGCCGCGCGCGCTCAAATACGGCACGACACGCGAGAATGTGCTTGGGCTGGTGGCGGTGACCGGCAAGGGCGATGAAATCCACACCGGCACCTACACCACCAAGGGCGTGGTCGGTTACGACCTGACGCGCCTGATCATTGGCTCGGAAGGGACGCTCGCCATCGTCACGGAAGCGACACTCAGGCTCACGCCGCTGCCCGAATCCCGCCGCACGTTGCAGGCGGTCTATGCCAGCGTACGTACCGCCGCGACGGCCGTGGCGCGCATCATGTCGCAGCCGATCACGCCCTGCGCGCTCGAATTTGTGGATGCGGCCGCGATCGAAATGATTCGTAATTATTCCAAGGCGACATTGCCGAAAGGTGCCGGTGCCTTGCTGATGGTAGAGCTGGACGGATCGGAAGCCGCCATGGACGCGGCGGTCGAAAGTGTTTCCATAGCCGCGCGCGGTGATGGTTTGCTGAACCTGGCCGCCGCCCGGACCCGGGAAGAAGCCGCGGAACTGTGGGCCACGCGCAAGGCGCTCTCCCCCGCCCTGCGTAACATCGCGCCGAACAAACTCAACGAGGATGTGGTGGTACCGGTCTCGCGCATCCCGGAACTCATCGAGGGGCTGGAGAATCTCTCGCGCGAGTATCGAATTCCCATCGTCAACTTCGGGCACGCCGGGAACGGCAATATCCACGTCAACTTGCTTTATGATACTCAAAACCCGGAACAGGAAAAAAACGCGCGCCCGTGCCTGTCGCGCGTGTTCGATCTGGTATTAGCATTGGGGGGGACGCTTTCCGGTGAACATGGAATCGGCGTGGAGAAACGCGATTACATCAACCGCGCCATCGATCCGGTGACGCTGGAACTCATGCGCGCCATCAAACGGCAGTTCGATCCGAAAGGACTTCTCAACCCTGACAAGGTTTTCCCCCCGGCTCAGGCCTGAGAACCCCTTAGCGCTTTCAGCGTTCGCTTAGCTCCATTTTCTCGCTGTCGCGCTTCATGTTTAGGCTCCCGAGGAAGGACATCCCCAACAGCGCTTCCCGCGGGCTGGAGCCTTCCATCACGCTGGCGTCGACGTTGTACATGGTGATTTCGCCGACCTTGACGCTGTTCAGCTTGACGTAATACGTGGGTATGATCCCCCCGGCGGTATTGACATAACCGGGACGGCCCAGTTTGCGATAATCGATGCCTATTCGCTCCGCCGTGACGCTGTTAATACCGATAATGGTGGCGCCGGTATCCACCATAAAACGCACGGACACCCCGTTTACCAGTCCTTCGGTAAAATAATGACCGTTGGTTTCAGGATAAAGAATCACGCTGCCTTTGCCTTTCGAGGCAAATCCGGTGGACACCATCCCCAGCTTCAGCACCTCCCGCTTGCCGTCGATTTCGATTTCGGCTTTTTCTCCCTGCGTGTCGGTGGTCAGCAGCTTGATGCCATCTGGGCTCTGTTCACCGCTGTTCAATACGTGGCGTGCGCCGTCAACAACGATGATGGCCTTATCCTTGAACAAGGCCTGCAGCGAAATATTCTCCGCCGCGCCGGCGAAACTCATGACCAGCATCATGGCGATGGACCCCAATATTTTCACGAAGAAATTTCGCATTGCCGTATTTCTTAATTGCATGGCCGACTATACAATCCGCGCATGCAGGAAATTCTCGTTTTCCGGCACGCGCCACATGAAGGACCGGGTTACTTGGCCGACTACCTCGAGCGGCGGGGCCTCCCCCATCGTTTGGTACGAATTGACCAGCATGATCCCCTTCCATCAAGCATAGACGGAGTTTCGGGAATTGCGCTCATGGGCGGGTCCATGAGCGTCAACGACAATCTCCCGTGGATTCCGAAAGTTACCCGAATTATCCAGAAAGCCGTTGAAGCGGACCTGCCGGTGCTGGGCCACTGCCTCGGGGGGCAATTGATCAGCAAGGCCTTGGGCGGCGTGATCACCCGAAATTCCGTCAAGGAAATCGGCTGGCTTCCGGTAACCCAAGTGGATAACGGCATAGCCCGGGATTGGCTCAACGGGCTACCGCCGGAATTCGAAGTGTTCCACTGGCACGGCGAAACCTTCTCCATCCCCACGGGCGCCACGCGCATCCTGGCCTCGCGCGATTGCGCGAATCAGGCGTTCGTGTTCGGCAAGACACTGGCCTTGCAGTGTCACATTGAGATGACCAGCGACATGGTGCGCGCGTGGGCACGCGTGGGCGCCGACGACCTCGCGCCGGCGTGCGCCACCGTTCAGGACCCGCAGACGATGATGGCGGACCTCGAGACGCGGGTTAAACGCCTCCAAGCCATCGCCGATAAATTCTACGACCGCTGGATTCAGGATTTGAGCTAGCAGTTTGTTGAAAAAGTCAGAAAAATGTTCGCGTCCGTCATTCCGGCGCAAGCCGGAATCCAGCGTATTACTGATTTCATTGATTCTAATTTCCTGGGCCCCGGCCCCCGGCTTACAACATGCCGGGGCAGGCTTCGCCGGGGTGACGAAGCGTTTTTCAACAAACTGCTAGTCGTATCCCCTGCGCCCGATGTTGAATCGGATGCTACCGGCGATATCTTATGGACATCGTCTCAACGAGGCGCAGCGCGCCGATTACGCGCGCTTACTGTATCCGGTATATGAAATTAGGCTGAATCGACTCGATCGCCGGCGTGTGTTCCGCCTTTTGTTTTATTACGGAAAACCCCGGATCCCGTTCCAGCTTCAGAACGTAGCGATTATTACCGATCGGTTTCACATCAATAACGCCGAAATCCGAATATGCCTTGCGAACGTCTTGCTGGCGGTCTTTCGCGCCAGCTTTGAACGTAACAATGTATTCTCCCGGCACACGGTCCGGCTGCTCCGCTCGCGGCATGCTGCGGTGCCTGGGCGCGGGCTCGGGTGGCGGACTCATCGTGCAGGCGCTAATCGCCCCCGCGCCCAGCGCCAATACGATTATCGTACGTCCCCATTCTCGCAGGCCCATGATACAGACTCCTATTGAATCGACGCCGCCA
>JANLIC010000171.1 GCA_024654125.1 Sulfuricaulis sp.
GGCGGTGTTCGCGGCTGGAATACGCAAGCCAGCTTCCTGTCATGCCTTTCGGCATTCCTTTGCTACCCATTTGCTGATGGCCGGTCAGGATATTCGCACCATTCAGGAATTGCTGGGCCATAACGACGTAAGTACCACCATGATCTACACCCATGTGCTCGGGCGGGGTGCGCGAGGAGTGGCCAGTCCGTTTGATTCGCTGTTTCCGGTGATGCAGCCGACAGCCGGATGACACTCTTTGCCGCTGCCGCATGACACAATGCTCTATCCGCCGTCCGTGAGGTAACGCCGTGCTCGAACTCACCCGCCGCCAGAGCGAGATACTTGATCTCATCCGCCGGAAGATCGAAACAACCGGCTTTCCGCCGACGCGCGCGGACATTTGCGCGGCGCTCGGCTTCAAATCACCCAACGCCGCCGAGTCGCACCTGCGCGCGCTTGAAGCCAAGGGTGCCATCGAGGTGACGCCGGGGGCCTCGCGCGGCATCCGCATCGTGGCGCAAGGCGCACAGGCGCCGGAATTTTCCCTGCCGGTGGTGGGCCGGGTGGCCGCGGGAGATCCTATCCTGGCCGTGGAATCCGTGGAGGATCATTACCGGGTCGATCCAAGGCTGTTCAAGCCGCGCGCGGATTATCTGTTGCGCGTGCGCGGCCACAGCATGCGCGGGGCGGGAATTCTCGATGGTGATTTACTCGCCGTGCATCGTGCGCGGCAGGCGGAAAGCGGCGATATCGTGGTGGCGCGGGTGAACGACGAAGAAGTAACGGTGAAGCGCTTTCACCGCCGCAGCGCCTATTTGATCCGGCTGCTGCCCGAAAATCCCGACTTCGACCCGATCGAGCTTGACCTGCGGAACGATTCGCTTGTGATCGAGGGGCTGGGCGTCGGCGTGCTACGCCTGCAAACCTGACAATCGCTTAGCCCATGACAGCGCCTTGGACAACTACGATGTATTTACTGGCTTCTCCGCAGGCGGGTAAGGACAGAAGCTCTCAATCCAATACGTGCGACACCAGCCCGTCGGCCAGCTTGGGTTCGAACCAGGTGGATTTGGGCGGCAGCACCTGACCGGCGTCGGCCACCGCCATCAAGTCGGCGATCGAAGTGGGATACATCGAAAACGCGCAGGCCATCTCGCCCGAATCCACGCGCCGCACGAGTTCCTTCAGGCCGCGGATGCCGCCGACGAAATCGATGCGCTTGTCACGGCGCGGGTCATCGATGCCCAGCACCGGCGCGATGAGATTGTCCTGAAGCAGGCTCACGTCCAGCCGCCGCACCGGATCGCTCGCGGGAATGCGCTCCGGCTTTATGTTCAGGCGATACCACTGGCCTTTCATATACATTCCGAACTCGCCGGTACGGCCGGGTTTTACCATCGTGGATTCCACCTTGACGGTGAAAGCTGATTCAATCGCTTGCAGGAAGCTCGCGCGCGACAGACTGTTCAGATCCTTGAGCACGCGGTTGTAGTCCAGGATCTGCATCTGGTTGTCGGGGAATATCACGGCCAGAAAATAATTGAACGATTCATTGCCGGTGGATTGCGGATATTTCGCGCGCCACGCGGCCGCGACGCGCGAGGCCGCCGCCGAGCGATGGTGCCCGTCGGCAATATAGAGACAGTCCATGGAATCGAACAGCCCCGTGATGGCGTCGATCTGATGGGAATCGCGCATGACCCAGAGGGTATGCTGCACGCCATCGTCGGCGTCGATGTCCACATCCGCTGTGCCGAGCGTCACCCTGTCGACGATCTCCTCCACCGCGGAGGCATGGCGATAGGTCAGGAACACCGGGCCAGTTTGCGCATTCAGCGCCTCGATCTGGCGCACCCGGTCGTCCTCCTTGTCCGGGCGCGTGAACTCGTGCTTGCGTACGCGGTTGGCATCGTAGGCGCGAATCGAGGCGGCCGCCACAATACCGGTCTGCTGGTGCGCGCCCATGATCAGGCGGTAAACGTAATAGCAGGGTTCCGGATCGCGCGCGAGCACGCCTTCCTTGATCATTTTCTGGAAGTTCTCTTTGCCCTTCGCATACACCGCCGGGCTGTGCGGGTCGGTGCCGACTGGGAGATCAATTTCGGGCTTGGAAATATGCAGGAAGCTCCAGGACTTTCCCTGGACGCGCAAGCGCGCTTCCTCCGTGCTGAGCACGTCGTACGGCGGCGCGATTACCTCCGCGGCGCGGCGGGGCATCGGGCGCAGGCCGGTGAACGGTCGAATCAAGGACATTATTGTTGCTCTTAGTGATGATAACGTGTGTTGAAAAGCTGTTTCCCTCACCCTCACTCCGGCCGAAATGGCGATTCCCACTGACTTCCTCTCTCCCTTCGGGAGAGGGCAAAGGGTGAGGGGGATCACCCCTCATCCCCACCCCTTCTCCCACACTCACCCTCATTTTATTCCCGCCGGGGTGCGCCAAACCTCGGCGCACCCGTTCGGCGGCACGGACACACGTTAAGTGTGTCCGTGAATACCCCGCCTTACCTCCCGCGAGCGGGAGAGGGAAGCGAGCCGTGCACGCTCGCGCGCGATTTCTAACACTCGGAGCCGAGCGCGCTGCGCGCGCCCTCGTTTACCGGGCGCACATTCAAAACCACTTACCGACAGAAATCAAACCGGATTTCATCTCCTTGTCGCTGGCGGACACAATAAGGCTACGTTAGCATACGCGGCGTTTTTACATGAAAGTCCCGTGCATTCGATGACCAAGCCCTGCCGCCAATACCTTCCCCCCGAATGGGCGCCGCAAAGCGGCGTCATGCTCACGTGGCCACACGTGCACGGCGACTGGGCCATGCGCTTAAATCAGGTTGAACCGGCTTTTGTCGAAATCGCGAAGCAAGTCAGTTTGCAGGAAAAAGTATTGATCTCCTGCTACGACCGGTCGCACCGCGAACATGTCGCCAAGCTACTTGCCGGGGCCAGCGTGGACATGGGCCAGATATTACTGCGAGCCGTGCCTTCCAACGACACCTGGGCGCGCGATCATGGACCGCTCACGGTGATGTGCGCCGAGGAGGCCCGGTTGCTCGATTTCAGCTTTAACGGCTGGGGCGGGAAATACGCCTTTGATCTCGACAACCAGATTACTCGCCGGCTTTATGCCATGGATGTCTTTCAAGACGCGCCCTTGCAGACAGTCGAAATGA
This sequence comes from Sulfuricaulis sp., assembly GCA_024654125.1. Lineage (GTDB taxonomy): Bacteria > Pseudomonadota > Gammaproteobacteria > Acidiferrobacterales > Sulfurifustaceae > Sulfuricaulis. Next base: position 3,156 of record JANLIC010000171.1, read on the forward strand.
TACTTGAGGGCGGCGCCATCGAGGTCGATGGCTCCGGGACCTTGCTCACCACCGCCCGTTGCTTGCTCGCGCCTACGCGCAATCCGGGCATGACGCGCGAACAACTGGAACAGCGCCTGAAAGAACTGCTAGGAATCAATCGCATTCTCTGGCTGCACCACGGCTATCTCGCCGGGGATGACACCGACAGCCACATCGACACGTTGGCGCGTTTCTGCGACAACCGCACGATTGCCTACGTGCGCTGCGATGACCCGAGCGATGAACATTATGCGGAACTTAAGTCCATGGAGGATGAATTGAAGAACTTCCAGGCAGCGGATGGCCAACCCTATCGTTTGGTACCGCTCCCCTGGCCGCACGCAAAATTCGACGAGGACCGTAACCGCCTGCCCGCCACCTATGCCAACTTTCTCGTTATCAATGGCGCGGTCTTGGTTCCAACGTATGAGGACCCGGCTGACAGCGAGGCGCTGACACGCCTGAAGGAGTGTTTTCCGGGACGTGAGGTGATGGCGATCAACTGCCTGCCGCTCATCTATCAGTACGGCAGCCTCCACTGCGTGTCGATGCAATTACCGGAGGGTGTTCTTTAGTCAGCGTGGTCCGAACACTCCGGATAACGAAACGGGAAGGCTCTTACAAGCCTTCCCGTTTCAGTATACGGCTGAGTTTTTTATTGAGTGACTTCTATTTCTTGGCTTTGCCCCCACCCTTGGATTCAATGCTGGTAGCCGTCATCTTGTACTCCACGGTCACCTTGTCACCCTTTTTGACATCGCCCGTTACCTTGGTGCCGGCATCGCGGGCCATTTCCCACTTTTCCTTGCCCTTCTGCACCACGATCTTGCTGTCGGTCACTTCCAGCACTGGACCGGTGACCTGGTAGGCCATGGCCAGCGGACTGATCAATAACAAGGTTGCGAATAGAATCAGTTTGGTATTCATGAATCAACTCCTTTTGATTTATTAGGGGGCGTACGATAGAGAATTGCTGTCGTCGGTGTCAAGCATTGAACAAAATCCACGCGGGAACATGATAACATTGGCTTCATGAACTCCACACTTCGAATCGGGTTGGTTCAGCATTCCTGCACCGAGGACCGGAGCAAAAATTTCGCTGCCTCGACCACCGGGATTCGCGAAGCGGTCGCGCGCGGTGCCAAATTGGTGCTGTTGCAGGAACTTCACGCCGGCGTCTACTTCTGTCAGACGGAAGATACGAAGCGTTTCGACCAGGCTGAATCGATTCCTGGTCCCACGACAATGGAACTGGGAAGACTGGCCAAAGAATTGGGCATTGTCATTGTCGGTTCGCTGTTCGAGCGACGCGCACCGGGCGTGCATCACAACACGGCGGTGGTGCTTGAGTCAGACGGTCGTCTCATCGGCCAGTACCGCAAAATGCATATTCCCGATGATCCCGGCTACTGCGAAAAATTCTATTTCACTCCGGGCGATCAGGGTTTTGTGCCCATCGTCACGTCCGTTGGCGCCCTCGGCGTGCTGGTCTGTTGGGATCAGTGGTACCCGGAAGCCGCGCGCCTGATGGCCATGCACGGCGCGGAGATCCTGCTCTACCCCACCGCCATCGGCTGGGACCCGCGCGACGATGAGCCAGAAAAAATCCGTCAGCGCGAGGCCTGGATCACTATCCAGCGCGCGCATGCCATTGCCAACGGCCTGCCCCTGGTCGCATGCAACCGCGTCGGGATTGAGCCCGATCCTTCCGGGCGCACACCGGGGATTCAATTCTGGGGTTCGAGTTT
>JANLIC010000169.1 GCA_024654125.1 Sulfuricaulis sp.
GAATGGCACTTACTTAATTTTCCGAGGATGTCCATGCATCCTGACGTTCTCTCTGGCGATCGCCCTGGCTTCGGTCAGCAAGGGAAATTGTTTTGGTCGTCGCTTGATGGCTCTCGGCTCGACGCGCCCGGGACGATTGCCAACGCGCTGTTGCGCGATCAGGATGAACAGCGCGTGGCGCTTGTCGTCGTGATGGGTACCGCTGCCGTAATGATCCCAGGCGATCCACAGCTGCAGGGTGTGTTTGAAACTGAGTTCACGCGGGCGGCACGTGCTGAGCACCGCCGCTTGGGCCATCATCAGCCGGATGAGGTTGTAGGCGAGCAGGTAAACCCAGATTTCCTTTTGTGCCATCGCCGGTGTTTTGCAGCTCAGCATCTCCATGCCGAGGGTGGTCTTGATGTGGCGCAGATCGAGCTCGACCTGCCAGCGTTCGCGGTAAAGCGCCCTCAAGTCCGACTTGGGTGTTTGCTTCGGGCACAGCAACGTGGTCACGAGAATCTTGCCGCCGGTGGCAAGCTCCCGCACGGTCAGAGACTCGGGGGCCTGCGCGTATTGCGCCGGCGTCATCCACTCGGGTTGGCGTTTGGGTTTACGCAGTTCGATCAGATGATCGCGCACGCCCAGATGCTCACCGCGGCGAAAGTCAGTGGAACGTCGACGCGCGCCTTGTTGTTCGAACACCGCCTCGACGCCGCGCTCGCGCAAGGCACAGAGCAGGAAATAGCTTGCGAAATAGGCATCGCCGAGCAACAGGTCACCGGAGGCCAGGGTATCGAGCAGGGTCCGCAGCAGTGTCTGTTCATCGTTGCCCTTGCCCCGGTAACCCCCGATGGCGGCATCGAGTACCGAACCGCTGCCCAGACAGATCAACCCCACCAGCCGAGCCAGCGGAAAACCCAGCCCCGGTTCCTGGCTGCGGGGTTGCGGATACCGCGCCTGGTTCGCCGCGGTATCGGGCATCGCCACCGTCGTGCCGTCCACGAGCCGCACCGGGTGGCCGTGCCAGTGCCAGGCGCTCGGTGCCTTGGCGGTCATGGCCTGCCCGGCGTGCTGCGTCAGACCCGAGAGCATCGACAGCGGCAGCCGCGCGCGGGCACGGCAATAGCCGCCGGTGTGCGTGCTGCACACCGACAGACCTCCGATCAAACGCTTGACCGACGCGTCGTTCACGGCGCGCTGGCAGGAGCGGTCGGCGCTCAAGGCTTGGGACAAGAACATCGAGAGCGTCTCGGTCGGCGGAAACAACCGCTCGCGGTGTTCGGGCAGAAGCGACTCCACCCGATCGAGCAGCTCCGGGTTCGTGAGGAGATTAAAGAACGTATAGGCATCGCTTTGGTCGGCACGGCGACGAATCCTTTGCTGTTGCTGCACACGCACGCGGGGATTAGGATGCATTCGGGGCTGGCTCCTTGCGGTGATGGGTGGTTGGTTTCGCAACCCCACTTTATCACTGCTCGGGCCAGCCCTTTTTACATCACATCAAGGGGTTGGGGGTTAAGTAAGTGCCATTCGGTTTAGTACCCTTTAATCGCCTCTATATTATTTTCAAATCTTCCCCAGGAAATCCGCCTTGCCCACGTCCACGCCATTGTGGCGCAGGATGTTGTAGGCCGTGGTGGTGTGGAAGTAAAGATTCGGCAGCACGTAGTGTAAGAGATAGGCCTGGCCCTTGAACGACATGGGATTTCCGCCCACCTTCAGTTCAATCGTTTTATCCTCACTCCCGTCGATCTGTTCCGGCTTGAAGGTCTTGAGAAATGCGACGGTCTTGTCCACCCGCGCCTTCAGCTCCGCGAAACTTTTCTCGTTGTCTTCGTAACTCGGCGGGGTCTGGCCCGACAGCCGCGCGGCGCAGCCCTTGGTGGCGTCGGTGGCGATCTGTACCTGACGCGCCAGTGCAAACATGTTGGGGTACAGACGCGCGTTGACGAGCACCGTGGGGTCGATCTTGCTGGCCTCGGCGTGAACGGCCCCTTTGTCGAGGATGCGCGCGAGGTTGCCGTGCATGTGAAGGAAGACCGGGATGGAGGCCTGGTACATGGACAGGGTCATGGTGTGCTCCTGAAAGTGAAAAGGGATCGTGGTGATTGTTGAGGAATCGCTCCGACCCCCTTAACTATACCGAAACGTCGCACTGGCTGCTGGGTGGTGGTCGTCACCGTTGAACCGCAAGGAGCCGCCACGAATAAAAAAAGGGGGGGTAAAACCACCCCGACCCTTTTTAGCTGGCAGTGAGCTTGTTGGATTGGTGATACGTCTTGCAGTAACATGAAAATGAAGCTTCACACGTTGAATAAGGTAATGGCAAAAAATTGCTTGTTCGGACTATTCGCCGGACGCTTGATGGAAGAAACCCACAATAACATTAGGAGGCCCTAAATGAGACTTTCAACTCGCTTAGTCACCAATATTTCATTAGTGCTGCTTTTCGCCTTCGTAATTGCCGGTTGTTCGAAAAAGGAGCAGGAAAAAAAGGTTGGTGCTTCGTCTGAGGCGCCACTTTCCGCCGGATACGAAAAAGCCATTGCGGCGCATGCCAGCAAGCCGATCTTCAGGCCGGCAGGAACCGGGCCCGCGGTCTGGGGGCCGGGGGACCTTTATGCGCTGCTTGCGACCGGAAAGGAAACGAATAATGCCTTTTTTCAGTTCGAGGCTATCGTTCCGCCGGGTGGCGGCCCTCCGCCGCACATACACAGCAGGGAGGATGAATCCTTTTACATCGTTCGCGGCAGTCTCGAGATGTCCCTTGGAGATTCTACCGTACAAGCCAAGGCCGGAGATTTCGTATTCATTCCACGTGGCACCGCTCACCATTTCAAGAATGTCGGTAAGGATACCGCCGTGCAATTGGTGACTTTCGTCCCCGCAGGCATGGAAAATTACTTCATTGAGGTTTTTCCTGTCGCATCAGATCGCAGCGCCGCCCCTCCACCGGTGACGGAGGATCTCATTCGCAAATTACACGAGCACGCGCCGAAGTATGGATTGGAATTCCTACCGCCAAAGGATTCCGGCAAGAATTAAAGGAGTCAGGCCCGATTTATTTTAAAAGGGCATGAGCATGAATAACAAATCCGAAGTCTGGCCCGTCGGGATCCCGGAGGTAGGACAGAAAGCCTAAAGATCGCGCGCCGTCACGGCGCGTGACATCGAGCTGTTCACCGACATCAGCGGCGACGGTAATCTCCTTTAGTATTCGGAGAAAAGGGCGTTCATACTTCATTCTAAATCAGGTGCAAAACATGAATCACTGGTTGCTCCTTCTTGCCATACCCGCGCTCGCCTACCGTCTGCCTTCGCTCGGCCCCTTCAGCTTCAACGCGGCTTACCTGCTAGTGCCGCTCGCCGCGCTGCTTGGGCGACGCTACGGTGTGACCGGTGTCATTGCGGTCGCTGTCGGCGGTCTCGCGTATGTCCCGAATTTCTGGGGACATTGGGGAGCGGTGGGTGGAAGCCCGGCGCTTTATCTCGTCGCACTGGCCGTAGTGGCGATCGCTGCGATACCGCGCCCGGTTCTCGAATGCCTGCATTGGCCGCAAGGGGATCGCGCCGCGTGGTGGCTGACTTTCGCGACGCCATGGCTCCTGTTGCTATTCATCGGAACCGGCAAGATGGAGTCGCCGGGACACGGGCTGCGGCTCTCTTTCGGATTCGATTTTTCGCCACTCGGGTATTTCCTGCTCTTCGTGCTGGGCGCGCGTGGGGTTCGTGTATCGGCGCTGATTCTCGGCCTCGCGGTGGCCGCGGCCCTGAGCTGGTATCTGAGTCTGGCCGGCGTGTTCTGGCGTCCAGGCACCCCTATCTATCTCTCTCTCAATGCTTTGCAGCCGTCCATCGCACTTGCCGCGCTCGGCGCGATTTCGGCGGGCGTGGCGACAGCCGCCTTCCTGCGCGGCGATTCGCCCGCTGCATTTTGGCAGCGGCCATACTTTGCGGTCACGGCGCTCGTTATCCTATGGTTCGGCCCTCCTGCCATCGCGGAAATCCCGCTCGAGGAGCGGGCCGTGCGCTATATCCAGATACTTCAGTCCGTGGCCATGTTGCCGCTGGCTGGATTCATGGCGGGTCTTCTGCGCGGCGCGCGCGGCACGATTTTTGTGACGGTACTGGTGGCAGCGGTCACGCTCGTGTGGGCTGTTGTCGCGGGAATCATCGAAGACGTTATGGATGTGTCCTTCCCCATCAGTCAAATCCCGGCCGTGGCGCCGATCGTCGCGGGCGCGTTTGCCCTGATGGGCGCGAAGCTCAGGGAAGCGCGCAATGGGGTGACCAGCTTCAACATACTGCGGCTTCCTGCGTTCCTGGTCGTGCTCGGCCTGGTCGTGCTCGGCGCGGCGGTGGAAATCATGGGCGAAGGTGGTCAGGTCAGGACGGCGCTCGCCGGGCTGTTCCTCGCCAGCGTGATCGCGGCTTTCATCGCCGTCTGGCGCATGCGCCGCACGTTGGGCATTACTTCGGAGAAATGGGCTGGGTTTATGGCGATCCTGGGTGTGGTCGGTACCGTCATGACCAACTTGGATTTCGTGGGTCAATCGCTGAAGCAGCTCTTCGTGCTTATCCTGTTCCCGCTGTCTCTGTTCAGTTCGACGGCGCAAGTGAAGTTGGACAGCTATTTCGACGCCGGCATGGACACCGAGTGGCTGTTCTTCATGGTTGTGTTAGCGGTAATCTATCTGATCCTGTTCATCGCATTCATCCGGGGCATGGTGAGGGTCGTCCCGAAGATCTACCAGGACCTGCGCAAGATCGCGGTCTATCTACGACGACGGAAAAAATGATAAATAACGCGGGAAATAGGTTCAGACTCGATTGATTTTCAGAACTGAAACTTTTGTGCTGGTACACTCCCGCAACTGAGCCTGGCCAATAAAAAAGGAGCCGGAGTGATTCATTATTAATCACTCCGGCTCCTTTATTTGTGAAGGACTACTTTTGGTGGTTAACCGACCGCCTGTTTCATGGCGCTGTTATGGGTCCGCGCAACTGTTACCCGCTTGGCACCTGCTTTGCGTGTGTGTCTCTGGAAATATCTCACGTTGTCAGGAGCGGTGGGGAGAAGCTCCTCATCATACGAAGCAGCTCCCATTGCCCGCATCGCTTTACCGAAAGCAAAGGCAGCCAATGTTCCGGCTACAGTCCATATCAGCAGAATCACAAGAAGCGTTTCTACGCTCATGCCTTACCTCCAATGTAAATTACCACTGTCCATTATTCACAATCCTCTAGAAACCCCTCGGTTGCAACTGTTCAGAGGACTTTTTCATCCCAAACGGTACCCATCCACTGACGGACGGTTTGAGAATCAAGAGGTCAAAGTAGTTAATAAAATGAGGTTAGCTTTAATATTCCAAGTACATTGACCCCATGATCTATTAAAGAATCCTGTTGCGCGGCAAAGCGATCAAGTTTAATTTCCCGCTATGCGCCAGAATATTTCCGCCGTATACGTAGCTTCAATCGTTGTACCTCGAAAAACCAGCTAATAAGGAGGTCACCATAATGAGAGCCCCGTGCTTGCCCCGAAGTTCTGTCAAATCGCCTGGGTTGTAAAAGATATCGCGGCAGCGGAAAGGTTCTTTATTGAAACGATGGGCGTAAAGAAATTTCTCCGTATGGAGAATCTCAGCGCCAAAGACACGCAAGGAACCTGTCTTGGCAAGCCGGAAAACTGGGTATGTAATCTGTACATCGCCTATGCGGGAGATACACAAGTAGAACTCATTCAGCCCGTATCCGGAGATAGCATGTTCAATGAATCCTTGGATAAACATGGCGACGCCGTCCAGCATATTGCCTATTGGCTTGATGATTCTGAATACGACGCGGCCGCCAAACACCTGGAAGCGGCAGGCTATCCGCTCATTCAGGATTTCAAACTGCCTATCTTGCGTGTGGGTTATTTCGATACACGAACGGCTATCGGGGTTGTTACGGAGCTTGTTGGCTCCAGTAAGGAAGGGCATGAGTTCCGGGGAAACCTTAAGTATGGGAACTTTTGAATAATGATACTGGGGGAAAGATCACGGTTAATTGTTAAATAGACAAAAAACGTGGCCTGTCTCCTTTTATTCGTGCTCCAACAATTAACGTGGAGGTGTACTATGAAGAAGGTGTTTCTGTTGTTGATCCATTCGGTCTTTCTGTTGTGGGGCATCCCCCAGATTGTCGATGCCAAAGATACTGAACCAGGGCCCGCAGAAATATGTGCATTGGGGGGTAGAGAAGTAGTTTTCGATGTTAAGTCTGGTTTGGCTTATTGTTGCGATAAAGATGCCGGGCCTGAAGACATCGGCAACACGGCGAAATGCTATCGCATCCAGGGCCAAGGGCCGGCATTGCCTGATCGAGGTATGACACAGCCCAAGGCGAAGCAAGAGATGCTCAAATCTGAACCAAAGAAACCGGCGTCGTCCGGAACGAAAAAAAAACCAAAGGGAGCGCCGAAAGAGGCAACTACTCCGAGTCAACTATTGAAGTAGGGGTAACAGGGTACAGTCCACGGTTCATCCGGAATTAAGAGGCCCAGGCTCGATATATTTAAAAGAATATGAGCATGAATAAAAAAACCGAAGTCTGGCCCGTCGGGATCCCGGAGCTAGGACTGAAAGCCCAAATATCACGCGCCGTCACGGCGCGCGACATCGAGTTGTTCACGGACATCAGCGGCGACCGCAACCCCCTGCATTATGACGAAGCGGCGGCCCGCGCCACCCGCTTCGGCGGCATCGTGGTCCAGGGCGGCGTGACCAGCGCAATACTCAATGCAGTCGTGGCCGAGGACCTCCCCGGCCCGGGCACCGTGTTCCTGCAAGTGAACTGGAGCTTCAAGGCGCCGGTCCGGCCCGGCGACACCATCACGGGCGAGGTGAAGGTCACGAAAGTACGCGAAGACAAGCCCATCACGGAACTCGATACCCGCGTGATCCTCGCCGACGGCACCGTCGTCCTCGACGGCACCGCGGTGTACTACACATTCCCAATTAACAATAAAAAAATTCCATTCAGTTCTGACCCTATTGCCGTGTGCGGATGATATATTCTGCGCTCTAAAACCTTTCTCGAACAGAAACCGGAATGCGAATTCGCAAGCGCCTCATCACACTGCTTCGCGTCGTAGGCTTCCTCAGTGGTTTAGTATTCGGTGGACTGGCGCAGGCGACCACCAATGACTACTCGCATTCGATCAGCCTTGCCGTGGATCGCTGGCTGGTGTTCCAGAAGCCGTCCGGGTTCTTGCCCTATGGTTTCAACTTCCTTGAGGACAAGGAATCCGAGTCGGACACCTTGTCGCCCGGAAACCTCGCCCGGCAAGCAGGTACCGCCGCGGTACTGGCCGATTACTATGCCCTCACGAAGGATCCGCGGGCACGACCGGCGATAGAAAAATTCCTCACGGCTTTTGGCCGCCATTCATTACCGATCGGAAAGAGCCTGACGCAAAAGCTGATCGAGAAAACACATCTTCTGTCGATGCCGTTCGGGCGAGGCAAAATCCGCAACGCGTTGGAATGGCTGGGCCTGCTTTTTGATAAACAAGGCCCGGGCAAAGTGCTGTCACCGGACATGGATTACAGCGGCGCCTTCACCGGAACCGTGGCCCTGGCGTTACTGACGGAACTGCGCTTCGCGCAGACCAGCAAAGACGCGGGCTTCTCCAACCTCCGGCAAGCTTGGCTGGAAGCGCTCTTGATGCTGCGAATTCCTGGGGGAGGATTCCGCAAATTTCCCACTTCGATTGACTCTTCCCCTTATGCTGATGGCGAGGCTTGGCTGGCGTTGGCCCAGTATCATCGCCAATTTCCGCAGGACAAGCGCATAGCTGAAATGCTGGCCTCCGTAGACGACAGCCTGATCAAAATCTACGGCAGTGATTTCAATATCAATTTTTATCATTGGGGCACCATGGCGGCGGCAGCCCGCTACGCCGATTCGAAAGAAGCGAAGTTTCTTGATTTCATCAAAAACCAGACAAGCGCATTCCTCGATAGCAAGCAGCAACTTGAAAGCTACAATGATTGTGCCTCAGTCGAAGGGGTGGCTGATGCACTCGCGACGCTAGTCAGCGCGGGCGAGGGCGAGAGCGAACTGTCCGGGCGGGCACGGGCATGGATTGCGAGGGAGATGATTAAGACGAAGGAAATGCAGATCAAGCCTGGCCAGAAAGAGCTGGTGTTCACGAATGCCCGGGTCTCTGCACCGCGTCTGAAAGAATTTACCGGAAGTTTCCTCGCGGACCGTTACGAGCTGAAAACCCAGGTGGACTACACGAGCCATTGCGTATCCGCGATGATCAAACTGCAACGGCAAAATAGACCAAAACTCAAGAATTAATTGCGTCCGGCTGCTATTTCTTCCTGCGCCACGTCGAGAGCATTGTCGCCACAGCGCCAATACCTGGAATTTGACCTGTTTGGTGGCGACAAAGCCGCTGCAACAGCATTTCAATAAAAAAAGCTCCCCTTCGATATCCGAAGGGGAGCTTTTGAGTTTACAGATAACTTATACAGTCGGCAGTGTTATGAATCGTTACCGAATGCACAAGCGGCTAGTCAGGCTTTTTAGCCGAATGTGTCAGGTTGTCCGCCACCGCCAATGGATGGGCCGGTCTGTTCGCCACCGCCAAAAATATTATTTTGCATAGTATCCACCTCCTGCTTAATTAAGTTGTTGCTTTCCTATCCGTAGCTTTGCCGGCTATACAGTCTCTCGACCGGTGTGTCCTTGGGTATTACCCTACCCCCGCTCGCGGGTCGTGGCAACTGACACTATACGGCAGCTGTCGGGTGCCACCTAAACTCCCGAAAAATAACGGTTTGCATCAAGTTGCTGCATGGTACGATTACAGGAACAGGAAAGAGCGCGCTTCCCGTTAATCGAAAACGCCGGGTGATCAATAATCCTCAGGGTTACCCGAACCCCCTCCGGCAAGGCATGGAGACGCTCAAAGCATCCACGCACGGTTTGCAAGGAGGTACAGAACATGAAACTTCCACACATTGTAATTATCTTTCTATTGTTGTTCGTTACACCGATTTTGCAGGCATCGGATTTCGCCAAGGAGAAGCGCTGGGCGGACCAAATCGCGGACTCTCTGGTCGAGGGCGACGCCACGTGGCTGCAGGCAAGTGGGCACCGGTTTCTGGCGATCTACACCGAGGCGAAAGGGGACAATCCGAAGCGTGGCATCATCCTTATACACGGAACAGGCGTACACCCGGACTGGAGCCAGGTGATATATCCGCTGCGTACGGGATTGGCTGCGCGTGGCATGCCGACGTTGTCGATACAGATGCCCATTCTGCCCAACGAGGCCAAGCCGATTGACTATGCGCCCCTGATGGTTGAAGTGGACCCGCGCATCGAGGCGGGCGTGAAGTTCCTGAAAGAAAAGGGCGTCAAGGAGATTGTGCTTATCGGGCACAGTCTCGGGGCAGTCATGGCGGCGCATTATCTCGCCGGCAGTGCGCGGGACATCAAGGCCTTCGTGGGCGTTAATATCGATGTATTCCCGAACGAGCCACGCATGGACACGGCGGCTTTCCTGCGCCGCATCCAAATCCCGGTGCTGGACCTGTACGGGAGTGTGGCGTCGCCACAAGTTCTTGGAACAGTGCAGCAGCGAGCGGAGGCGGCGCGGGCGTCCCGTAACAAGGCTTACCGGCAGATCAAGATCGAAGGCGCCAATCAATTGTTCGACGACAAGAACGCTGTGCTTTTGGATACGGTGTCGAAGTGGCTTTCCGCCCTGTGACTGAAAAATAGGGATCAGAAAGCAGACGGGAGGAAACGAGGTCATCTGCCAGCAGTTTCCCGGCGTAGAGGCAGTCGATCCACAAGCCGGTCCAGTAAGCGCGCGAACCACCGCGCGCCGGTGATTAACCAAACCACGACTCATTTCCGCCAGCGGAAATTCAACCCCGAAACGATAAAACTTCCACCCGGTGGAATAAGGTCCGGTTCACGGGTAGACTGCGCCTCCTGCCTTGATACGGCGGCGCTGCGCCGCCATCTTATCGCCATGCAAACCGCGCGTGAAATTTTTTCCTA
>JANLIC010000189.1 GCA_024654125.1 Sulfuricaulis sp.
ATGTCGCGGACCTGAAACAGCGCATGGCGCGGCTTGAGGCGGAACTGGAAGAAGACAGACGAGCGTTTGTGTGGTAGAAATGGCGGCGGTCGGCGTGGAGAGAACACGCACCCTGGGATGGGGCAATATACGCGGTACTGTGGCAATGAGGCACAGTAATAACTGGAAAAGCGAGAAATGAATCGCTCGGAGCCGTGAGTTCGTGTGGGTGTCTACCGTAAGTGACACCAAGCCGTACCCAATCGGCACCGCCGCCAGTATCTTCGACAACCAAGGCCCTGCGGGGCGAATGAAAGGATAGGAGTATGACAAGAATTCCAATTGACGCGGGCGGGGAGTATGCCCTCGTCCCCGAAGGAGTGCATCTGGCGGTGTGCAAGTGGGAGGGGCTGACTCTGCAAAACAGCGTCTACTCGAAGTCGCCTGACGGCAAGGTGGTCAAGCAACGGTTTGTGTTTCAGATCGACGAGAAAGTGCCGGGTAAGGACCGGCGCTTCGCCAAGCATGTGTTCTTCACTCTGTCAATGAACGAGAAGTCCAACCTCCGTAAGTTTGTCGAGGGTTGGCTCGGCAGGCCGATCTCTGGTGAGGCGAAGGAGTTTGACACTTCGTTCATGTTGAATCGCTCTTGCCAGTTGAACATCACCCATGAGGCGGGCACCGACGGCAAGGTGCGGGATGTGGTCAAGGGGGTTATGCCTCTGCCCAAGGGTGTGCCGAATCCGCCGTTTGATGTCGAGTGGTATGTCAATGATGACGGGAGCAAAGAACAGGACAAGTGGGTGCAGGCCAATGCCGACGCCTTGGCGTGGGTGGCGCTTGCGCATGGGACTCCGGAGCCGGTAGGCGAAGATGAAGGGATTCCGTTTTGACCGTCATTAGCATACCGCAAGAGAGTCATGGCGTTCGTTATGACTCGCCGGAAGGCCATTTCTATGGTGTTGGGCGGTCATGGCCTTCTGTGTCGAAGATTAAAGATGTGGTGGCGAAGCCGGGACTTGAGAATTGGCGGCTTGCAACCGACATCCAGTATGTGATTGAACAGGCGGCGGGACTCTATGAGACGCTGAGTGAGGGCCAGTCAATGACTGGAAGCGTATTCGCGGAGTCCTTACGCCGCCGTGTTGGAACCGGACGCAGGGATATTGAGATTGCGTCTGCGGCGGCGGCTGTGGGCACGGCGGTGCATGGATACATTGAG
>JANLIC010000191.1 GCA_024654125.1 Sulfuricaulis sp.
GAGCCGCGACAACTTCACCTGCGTGTCGTATTCGCCGATCCCGCCCACGCCGATCCCGCCGATTCCAACGGTCGTGCCGCTCGTCCACGTATGCCCGCCGTCGTCGGACCAGCGCACCATCAGCAGAGGCGCGGAGCCCTGCCCGGACGCCAATCCGACGCCGGTTTCCATGTCGATGGTCAGCGAGTTGTAGAAGACGCGCTTCTGCTCGTGCTCGGTGGCCGCTGTGGCCCTGATGCGCTTGATCGGGTCGCCGTCGTCGGTGTACGTGTCCAAATCGAGCGAATAGACCCGGCCATCTGCGTAGTCGCCGACGAGATGTTCGCGGTTGAAATAGCAGTGGCACGCCGGGCGCCAGCGATACAACTCGTTCGTCGACGGATCGCGCCATGCCCGCTCGTGCCACAGTTGCGTGGCGGCGTCATAGACCCAGGTCTTGGAGTCCGTCGGGAAGGTCAGCACGTAGAACGAGTGCCCTTCCTGCTGATACGTGAAGGCGGTAGCGTCCGAAATCGTGTATCCGGCGATGGCCTTCTCGATCGCGTGCGTGGACACCCGTAGCGGCGTGTACCCGTCGGCGCGCCATACGATTCCCGCGCCGGATGCGTCACTTCCGAGCCAGAACACCGTGTTATCGATCTTGGCAATGGTCCCGGCCGCCGCGCAGCCGTGCTCGATGAAGGCGTTGCCCGATCGCTCGAACGGGAAATCGCTGTTGCCGGTGTTGACCCACACCTCGGCCGAGCGTTCACCGAACAACCACAGTTCCCGGTGGTCGCTGATGATGCCGATCGTGTGATCCGGCGAGCCCTCAGCAGAGGCAAAGTCGAGCCCATCCCATGACGTACCGACATTGGGCGAAAAATTGATGTAGAACCGCTGCGTTCCATCTCCAGCGACGCAGAAAAAGCCATCCTGGTACGTCGCGCGCTTCACGCCCGAGGGGAAATCCGGGTCGGTAATCTCGGTCAGGGTGCCGGCAGCCAGATTGATGATCCAGCCGCT
>JANLIC010000227.1 GCA_024654125.1 Sulfuricaulis sp.
CACCCCCACCCCAACCCTTGTATGTCCAAAGGTGTGGTACATAGTAACGGTTCGGGCGTGACAGGCCGTCCTAACCCTGGGGCCAACCAGCCCGTGGGAGAGCTTGGGTCGTCACGCTCATTTCTTCTCAACAACCCGAACAGTTGCTGGGGCCTCAAGAGCCCGTATTCTGCAAGGCCGGGTACAGGAGAATTCATCATGACACAACAGGAGCGTTTTGTAGGTATCGATGTTTCGAAAGCCCAGCTCGATATCGCGGTGTTACCGGAGGAGCGAGTCTGGCGGGTCGAACGTGAAGAGGCATCCATCGCCGGCCTGGTGAAAGAATTGCGAACACTGGCCCCGAGTCTCATCGTGCTCGAAGCGACCGGGGGACTGGAAAGCCCCTTGACCGCGGCCTTAGCGACGGCGGGGTTACCGGTGGCCGTGGTCAATCCGCGCCAGGCGCGGGATTTCGCCAAAGCCACGGGCCGGCTCTCCAAGACCGATGCGCTCGATGCGCAGGTCCTGGCGCGATTGGGCCAGACCCTGAGACCGCCGGTGCGCGCCCTCAAGAACGAAGAAACCCAGGAACTGGAAGCCCTGCTGACGCGCCGCCGGCAGATTGTCGAGATGCTCACCATGGAGAAAAACCGCCTGCCTTCGGCGGGCCAGCGGGTTCGTAAGGACATCACCGCCCACATCGCCTGGCTCACGAAGCGCCTGAAGGATGTCGATGGCGATCTGCAATCCGCCATCGCCGCCTCGGACTTCTGGCGCATCAAGGATGACATCCTCCGCAGCTTGCCCGGCGCCGGGAAGGTGTTGTCCACGACGCTGCTCGCCAGCCTTCCCGAGCTGGGGACCCTTAACCGTCGGCAGATCGCTGCCTTGGTCGGGGTCGCGCCCTTCAACTGCGACTCCGGAACGATGCGCGGCCGTCGCCACATCTGGGGCGGACGGGCGTCGGTCCGGTCGGTGTTATACATGGCCACGATCGCGGCCATACGCTGCAACCCCGTGATCCGGGACTTCCATGGGCGCCTCCGCGCGGCCGGCAAGAAACCCAAGGTGGCGATCACCGCGTGCATGCGCAAGTTGCTCACGATTCTCAATTCCATGGTGCGGAGTAACACGCCGTGGCGGCCTCAAAACGTTGTCGTTTAAACACAGTTGCTC
>JANLIC010000233.1 GCA_024654125.1 Sulfuricaulis sp.
GTCCCAGTTCTTCTGATGCACCACCCCGCAGACCGTGTCGGGGTAGCGGCCCGAAGCCACGCGGTTCATGGTGACCTCGGCCACCGCGAATTGACCTGCCGACGGTTCGCCGCGCGCCTCGAAGTACACGTTGAGCGCAAGACAGGTCAGGTTGCGCATGTCGGCTTGTCTGGTGAAGACGGTGTGCATGACAAGACCGAACGTGGCGAAGACCAGGCCGATCACGAAAACGAAGATCAGGGGGGCCTTGTCCGTCGCTTGCCAGTAACAGCACAAGTTCCGCCATCCGCGCACCAGCAACGAGCTGCGGCGATGAATGCGGGCCTTGATAAGGCGTTGCTTGTGCATATCTCCGGCGTCTCACCAGGCGAGGCCGGATGACGTGCATCCCCCCGCCCCATCATCCAAAACTATAATCCCACGATCCTTCCTGCCAGCACAGCATGGACCAATGGAACAGGTGCCCGGATCAGTGGCGTGGTTTACGCATGAATTACTTGAATGAAGCAGCCAATAGAACAGAACTAATGGCGGCGTGCTAGCCGCTCCCCGCTTCGGGCGGTAGAGTACCGCCCCTATGTCATCCGTGGTGCAAATCGAAGGGCTGGTCAAGCGTTATGACGGCCGGGAAGTCGTGCGCGGCATCGATCTGAGCGTGCCGGCCGGGTGCTGTTTCGGCGTTCTCGGGCCGAACGGCGCCGGCAAGACCACCACGCTACGGGTGCTGCTCGGGCAATCGCCGGTGAACGGCGGCGAGATTCGCGTCTTCGGGCTGCCGATCCCTCAGTCCGGGCGCGCGGTGCGCGCGCGCACCGGCGTGGTGCCGCAGGCGGACAACCTCGACCCTGATTTCACCGTGGCGGAAAACCTGCGTGTCTACGGCCGCTATTTCGGCATCCCTTTCGCCACCCTCGAAACCCGCCTCCGTGAGCTGCTCGAATTCGTCGGACTCACCGAGCGCGCCGACGCGCGCATCGCGACCCTGTCGGGCGGCATGAAACGGCGCCTGATCTTCGCGCGGGCGCTGATCAACGATCCCGAACTGGTGGTGCTGGATGAACCCACCACCGGGCTCGATCCGCAGGTGCGGCACATGATCTGGGGGCGGTTGCGCGATCTGCGCCAGTCCGGCAAAACGCTGCTGCTGACCACGCATTACATGGAAGAGGCCGAGCGGCTGTGCGACGAACTGGTCATCCTGGACCAGGGCCGGATCCTGGAACAGGGAACGCCGGCGGCGTTGATCAAGAAGCATGCGGAACCGGAAGTGATTGAGGTGCGCGGCGAGGAGCGGCTCGCGCGTCAGGCCTTGGTCTCCAGCGGCGACGGGCGCTTCGAGGCCATTGGCGATACCTGCTATTACTACACGCGCGATGCGCGCGCCGTGGTCAAGCGCCTCGAAGGCATGTCGGGACTCGCCTTCCTGCACCGGCCGGCGAATCTGGAAGACGTGTTTCTGAAACTTACCGGGCGGGAATTGCGCGACTGACATGGCCATCCTCTACCTCCCGCGCTTTCAGGGTGCCGCGCTGGCCGTGTGGCGGCGCAACACGCTGGTGTGGCGCAAGCTCGCCGGGCCGAGCATCTTCATCAACTTCGGCGAACCGTTCCTATACCTGCTGGGCCTCGGTTACGGCTTGGGGCTTTTCATTGGCGAGATGATGAACATGCCCTATCTTACCTTCCTCGCTTCCGGCATCTTGGCTTCATCGTCCATGAACACCGCCAGTTTCGAGGCCATGTTTTCGGTTTTTACCCGCATGATTCCGCAGAAGACCTATGAGGCGATCTTGACCACGCCGCTCGAGGTACAGGATATTCTGGCGGGTGAGATGTTGTGGTGCGCCACCAAGTGCATCATCAGCGGCTCAGCTATCCTGATCGTCGCGGCCCTGCTGGGCGCGGTGCACGACTGGCACGCGCTGTGGGTACCGCTGGTCCTGTTCCTGGTCGGCCTGTGCTTCTCCGGCATGGGACTCGTCATGACCGCACTCGCCCCAGGCTACGACTTTTTCAATTATTACGTGACTTTGGTGTTGACGCCCATGTTCATTCTCTCGGGCGTCTTTTACCCGGTGACGTCGCTCCCGGTCGCATTGCAATCACTGGTGCAGTTGCTGCCACTGTCACACGCGGTGGATCTGATCCGGCCGTTGGTGGCCGGCCTGCCCTTGTCAAACGTGGCAGGGCACATTGCTGTGCTCGCCGGTTACGGTCTGGCCGGCTACCTGATCGCCGTGCACCTGACGCGTCGGCGGTTGCTGGTGTAAACCCATGCCCTACCGCACCACCGCCAAACTGCCCGAATCGGTGAAACGACACCTCCCGCGCCAGGCCCAAGAAATTTACCGCGCGGCGTTCAACAACGCCTGGAAGGAATACAGCGCGCGCCGGGACCGGGAAGCGCTCGCACACCGTGTCGCCTGGGCGGCGGTGAAAAAACATTTCCGAAAATTCGGACAGACGTGGACAAAAAAATAAAATCCGTGGACATACGCAATGAAATTCCCGCGCGCGATATCGAGCGTTATTACGCCAAGGCGATGGATTTTTCCGCGTCGGCGCGGCGACTGATTCAGTCCCTGCTGGCCGCCGGGTTTGAGGTCAAACGTAAACCTGACAACAGTTTTGTCACCTCCGCCGACCTGCGGGTGGAGGAATTCCTGCGCGAGCTTATTCGCAAGACCTTTCCGAACCATGGAGTAATCGGCGAGGAATATCCGGCCTCAAACCCGGAGGCGGCGTTTCAGTGGATCATGGACCCCATCGACGGAACCGAGGATTTTATCCAGCGCCTGCCCACCTTCGGCAGCATACTGGCGCTGCATTATCGTGGCGAGCCGATTGTTGGCATTATCGACCATCCGGTGCTGAACTTGCGCGTGAGCGCTGCTTTCGGCCTGGGCGCTTACCATAACGATGAACGAATACAGCTCGTCGATCTTGAGCCTTCCGCCATCGATGGCAGTGAGCGCCTCGTGATTCCGGCGCGCGCCAATTTCATCAAGTATTCCGATGACGGCCACCTGTTCGACACGCTGGTGCGAATGCATCCAAATCATCGGATCTTTCGTACCTGTTTCGCGCACACATGCACCGCCATCGGCGCGACCGATGCCACCATCGACTATGGCACCGCCATCTGGGATGTTGCCGCCAACCGCATCCTCGTGGAGGAAGCGGGTGGAAAATTCAGCATGATTCGCACGTGGGACGTGCCGTCGTTTGGACGGGTCTTTGCATCTATCATGGGTAAACCGATTTTGGTGAATCAGTTGATGAAATATTTTCCTGAGCATTAATGCGATAAAACCGGCTGAATGCAGATATTGTTATTTTCCGGCTGTGCAGGTACATTAGCTCTACAACAACAATACACAAAATTATCAAATACCTAGGAGCCTAACTTTGTCTGTTGTCGAACATCATTCGGTCGAACCCGGATTGATCCCCGCTTTGGCGCGGCATCTGGAATACCTCAAAGACAATCCAGACGGTGTTGAGCTATTCCAGCTTATCCAAAAAGCGCTTGTTCACTGCCACCAGCATAATTACATCAATGTGTCATGCATTATTTACCTGCATACCATGTTGCAAGACTACACAAAAAATCACAAACGCCCGTCGGCGGTCCGGATTCGGGCGCGTCTTATTCAACAATATCTGGCAATTTATTTACCCCGGCTGGGAAAGACCGTTCCGGCAAAAACTGCTACGGATGCCAATTCAGTATTATTACGCGCCTCACCCGCGCAGGGAACGCCCGCGCAAGCTACGAAAGTGTCCGCCGATGCCACTCCCAAACGTTCCCGACCACGGGAATCCATGACCGGTCCAGCGGGAGTCACGGCCAAGGTTGGCCAAGACCAGGTGGAACGAGATGCCTCAGCGGCGGCGATCGCCCCACCAGCGTCTTCAGAACATCACCTCACAACACAGATTCAAGACGTGCGGCCGGCTCCTAACACGAATCACGTGGATATCCTGCTGCGCGAGCGCGAGGCGCTTTCGCAAAAACTAACCGACGCTAATGCCTACCTTAAAATGATCGAGGCCGAACGAGAACAATTGCGGACCGAGCTCAACAAATTACGCCGGCGTGCCAGCACGAATGAAAAATCGCTTAAAAAACTCGGATTACCCAAACGCCATGTTCTTCTGCGACAGATTCAGGCGGAGATCGAACGTGTGAATCGTCACGGCAATCCGCTGGCGCTGGCGCTCATTGATGTTGATGATTTGGAGAAACTGAACCACCAGCTTGGCCAGGATGCCACCAAGGCGGTCCTCGACCATTATACCAGCGAGATCCTCGGGAACTTCCGGAGTTACGACCTGGTGGCGCGCTACAACAATGACGAATTTGCCGTATTGCTGCCCAACACCGACAAAGAAGAAGCTGCACGCGCACTGGAAAAGATTCGCAAGCGCGCCAGTGAATCGCACTTCAGCCACAAGGGCCTCCGCCATCCGCTACCCGGTTTCGGCGGCGTGCTCACATTCTATTCGCCGGGTGAGGAACCGGACCAGATGCTGCAGCGTGCCGATAAGGCACTCGTCAACCTGAAGCTTCGCGGTGAGCGCCAGTTCGTCGTCGTCTAGCCAACCCATTTTATTGAAACAAACCCCGCGGGAGCGGGGTTTTGAATCATCCCAGTTATAGAACTCGCGCGGGCGACGACAGGTTCTCTCGGCTGCCGAACTTACTTTTCCGGTTAGGGACGAGGCGTTGTCTTGTCCTTCTCGATCATCTTATCCGCCTCCTTTCTGGCCATTAACCGGGCCTGGGTCGCTTGTTCACGCTCGTTCCAGTTTTCATTGCACATCGCGATTACCTCCTGCCCCCTGCCTTGGGCAGCTGCGCATGAATGTTCATGCACGAAATAACCTGCGCTGGCCGGGGGACCACAGGTGAAGACACCGACCAATCTGGTGGTCTTGAAAGAAGGTGACGAGGTACTAATTCACTGGACAGTGGATATCCACAAACCGGCTGAGCTCGTTTTCAGCGTTCGCTTCGACGGTTCCGACTTGAAGCGGATTCGCGAGCGCTCCACCGCCTAAGGGATTTGCGCAGTTTTTAATGATTCCAGGTGCCGGGGCCGGGTCCCGGCCCGATTTTTACCCCGGCGCTACGATAGCCGAATTTCCCTCGGCCACCGTTGACCGGCGCACCCCAATACCACCAAGATATCGACAATCAAGGTCACCTGGGATCGATCCATGTCTGAGAGGCATCCTATTGTCGCCGTCACCGGCTCTTCGGGCTCCGGAACCACCACCGTGCGTCAAGCCTTTCATGACATCTTCCGGCGCCAGGGGATCACGGCGGCTTTCGTCGAGGGCGAGGCCTTCCAGCGTTACGAACTCGAGGAGCGCATGCGCCTCATCCGCCAGGCCCAGGCCGAGGGCAATGCCTTGAGTCTGTTCGGACCGGAGATGCATCAGCTCGACCGGCTCGAGGCATTCTTCGAGGAATATTCTGAGCACGGCACCGGGCAGATTCGGGAATATGTCACGCCCGACAACCAGGACGATCTCGGATTCCCCGCCGGGTCTTTCACGCCCTGGCGGGCGCTGCCTCCGAAAACCGATTTACTGGTCTATGAAGGCTTGCATGGCGGCATGGTCGCCCGCACCTGGACCCGACGGAACATGAGCCCGTCGCACAATCCCGCTGTCATCGAGCGGCGCAGCGTCACCAAAGGCAATATCGGGGTGGATATCGCACAGTACGTGGACCTGCTGCTCGGGGTGGTGCCGGTGGTGAACCTCGAATGGATACAGAAAATCCACCGCGACACCAGCGTGAAGGGGCGCACGCCGGAGGCCGTCACCAACACCATCCTGCGGCGGCTGCGCGACTATACGCATTTTATCACGCCGCAATTTTCCATCACCGACATCAATTTCCAGCGGGTGCCGGTGGTGGACACCTCCAACCCCTTCATCGCGCTTGATGTCCCGACGGCGGACGAAAGTATCGTGGTCATCCGTTTCCGCGATCCGGCGCGCTACGATTTCCCCAACCTGCTGAAGCGCATCCACGATTCATACATGTCGCGCCCCAACACCATGGTGATCCCCGGCGGCAAGATGTCTTTAGCCATGGAAATCATCTGCACCCCGCTGATACACGAAATGCTGGAAAAGCGGAAAACAAACTAGAACCTTTCTCAAAGAAATCGACCACAGATGAACACCGATAAAATCACTGATGGACGCAGATGGAACTGAAAATAAAAAACCTGAACCGGGCGTTTCTACCAAAAATTATCTGCGTTTATTCGCTTAACTATCCGCGTTAATCTGTGGATGAAGTATTTCTCTCTTAATGTCGCGCCGGCTCGATTATGGCGTCGAGGTTGAGGTTGTCGCAAAAACCGGTGAACTCATCGCGCAGGCGGCCGATGTGCACATCGCCCGGGATGCTCACCGTCAGGTTGAGCGAGAACATGGGCGTCCCGGTATGCGCCGCCGGATAGGTCCAACTGCCCATTTCCTCGATGTTGATGCTGCGACTGGCGAAAAAGTCAGCGACCTGGTGCACGATGCCCGGATGATCCATCGTCAACACATCCACCGTGTAGGGTATCCGGTCTTGCGCGCTGGCACGCGGTTCAGTGTGCTTCGACTGGATGGTCAGATCGAGTTTTTTCTCCAGGGGAGGTAACAACCGCTCCAGACGCGTGATGGCGCCCCAGTGGCCGGAGACCATCTGGATCAAAGCGAACTCCCCGCCGAGCACAGTCATGCGGCTGTCCTCGACGTTGCAGCCGCTGTCGAGTATGGCCTTGGACAGATCATTGATAATGCCAGGCCGGTCCTTGCCGAGTGCGGAGATGACGAAATATTTCTTCATGGGGGGGAACGATCTCAAAACTGCCATTGCAGGGGGCGGAAGTTTAGCGACATCCTCCGGATCAAACCAGCCGGCGCCACAAACCCATGACCGGAGCTAGCGGAACTCCTTCAGTTGCCGCACGACCAGCTTGCGCCGCTTGCCGCTCCATTGCGAAAGGCTCACCAGGGTGCCCGCCGGGTCCACGTCGAGATCGTAGATGGGTGCGGCCTCCCTGATTTTCCTGAGCCCCGACTTGTCATAAATAAAAAGAAAGTTTTCCCGTTTTTCGTAATCCGGGCCGGTGCTCACCTGAAACAGGACGCGGTCGCCACGGACGAACTCCACACGCAGATGGGTCTGCTGGTAGTTCTTCACGGCGAATCGGTGCAACAATTCCATTTTGCCTCCGGCATGTCGGGCCAGCCAGGCCTCCTGACCGAAAGCCACCAGCAGGATTAAAGCATTGCCCGAGGCGAAACCGCCGCGCAGGCTGTAAATCCACTCCTCCGGGATGTCCACAAGCCGGGTCATCGTCTTACGCTCGCCGTCGAGATACCAGATATGATTGTCCTGTTTCCAGTAGTTCTTCTGGACGACATATTTCATGTTTCCAATCTTGAAACCGTTGGCCAGCGCATTGGCCAGCACCGGCCCTGGGATGGAGGAAAAGGCCGCCTCCAGTTCGGAGGTCAGCGCTTCTTCCCGGCCGGGAGCGTCATCGGTCATCGAGAACGGCTTCTTGCCCACCAGCTTGCCGGCGACGACGTCAAAGACCAGATCGATGCCATTCACGTCACCGTCGGAAATACTCGCTTTGAGCGTAGTCGCATCTTGCCACGCGAAACTGGCGACGAAGCTCTTGTAAATCGCGAATTTGAGAGAAGCCTTGGCGTCGAGCAGAACTTTCACCTCGAGCGTCTTGAGATCGAGTGCATGGATTTCCGTCAGCTCGGTGTTGCCTTGCAGCACGACATGTGAGAATGCGAGATAACGTGAATCGGGAGAGAAGCGCGGCAGCACGTAGTCGCCGTCCTGGAGCGTCGTCAGGATTTTTCCGGTGACTGGAATCTCGGCCGTGGGACGCGCTGACAACGCGGAAAACGGGTTGGCCAGGACCGCCATCGGCAACAGGCCCGCCGCCATGAACACCGAACGCATCCAACGCCGCATTAATGAAGCCCTACTCCGCTGCGCTCCGTTCGTCTTGTCATCATATACGCCCCCGCTGCCGGATCGACGCTGGGCGAAGAATATACCTCCTGCGCCCGGAAGGGGAAGTTGTTAGTGACGAATCTCCCTGGTCGCGAGCCGCTCGATCAGTTCCTGCACCGTCTCGGGTTCCATGTCGAAACCGACCTCAGTGTTGGGATTGAATGCAATGCCGTAGCCGCTGCCCATGTTCTGTAGCACCCATTGGAACGATTCAAGAATGCCGCCGCTAAAACCCGGATAGTCCTTGATGAACGATTTAGCGCGCTCGGGGCTGGAGAACAACACCAGGATGGGCGTGCCCTCCTCATCGGATGACAGCACCAGCGATTGGGCGCGGTTGGAACGCTGGATATTCAGCACCGGCGCCTTCTCGTCCTGCACCGGCATGAACACCTGAGACTCTATGAGTGTCTTGAGAAGGTCGTCGCTGGTGATGTGGCCTTTCTGCGCCTCGAGGATCTGCACTTCCAGTTCGTTGCGGGCTTCGGTGTCGGTCATGACCTGTCCTGAGAATCTGGAGCCATGCTCGGATATCCCGCCATCGATTGCAACCCGTTATTGCCTTAGACACGAGCACACCGCGCCCAGAGGAAAAATCGCTCTGGGCCGGGGGCCGGCGGGGTTCTTTTTCTGCCTTGGCTTTCGTGATTTATTTCTTCGCCGTCACTAACTTGGCGCCGACAATCTTCTCGCAGGTGCCCGTCGGGACATAAATCCATTCACTGGCGTCAGCATCCTTGGTGGCTTGCCCAGCGCAAGCATGCACGCTGGTGCCGCAGTCGTTTTTGCCGGCCTTGACGACACCGGCGCATTTTTCCATGCCGGGTTTGGCCGCGAGCGCGGTGGCGGACGTGAGGCCGAGGGTTAGCAGGCCGGCGATGGCGCCGATGGCCAGTTTGTTTGCGTTCTTCATGGGTGTCTCCTGTATCAATGGTCGGGTGGTTCAAAGGGATTGGCCGGATAAAACCGGCCGCCATACCGGATAACCAGACCCCCTTAACCCGAGTTTTCTTACCTGGCCGGTCAAAATAATTCAGATCGGCGTGTTGTAAGCTTTTCTCCAAAATACCGGTCATATGCCTGCATGGACCAGCGACAATCGCAGTTCCAGGCCCTGGTGGAGGCCTACTCCGCCGACCTGTACCGGTTCGCCTACTGGCTGGTGCGCGACCGCGCGCTGGCCGAAGATCTGGTTCAGGAGAGTTTCATGCGTGCGTGGAAAGCGATTGACAGCTTGCGAGACCCCAAGGCCGCCAAAGGCTGGCTCATCACCATCCTGCGCCGGGAGCGCGCCCGCCATTACGAGCGCGCGCCGCCGCCAAGCGACTCGCTCGATGAAATGGATCTCGAGCGTATCGCGGGCATTGATGACGGTCACGGTCATGCTGGAAACTTTGCATTGCGGCGTGCGTTGGCGGATTTGTCGGAGGACTATTGCGAACCCCTGCTGCTGCAAGTGCTTGGGGGTTATAGCTGCGAGGAGATTGGCGAGCTTCTGGGCGCATCGCCGGGCGCGATCATGACGCGCCTGTCGCGAGCACGGCAAAAGCTCCGTCACGCTCTGGAAGGGGGCAAGGTGGAAGCGGCCAGAGAGAATATGTCATGAATTGCTTAGAATTCCGAAAAAGACTGGTAACGGACCCGAACAACCGCGACCCGTCGTTCCAGCTTCACGCTCAGGAATGCCCGGCGTGTGCCGCGCAACTGCGGGCGCAGACCGGCTTTGAACAGGCGCTGCGGGCGGCGGTGGCCGTGCCGGTGCCGGAGAACTTTAACGCGCGGATTCTCCTCCGGCAGAGCACGACGGCCGTGCGCCAGCCCACGCGCTGGCTGGCCTTGGCAGCGGGCATGATGCTCGCCGTGGGTCTCGCGACAGGTACCTGGTGGATCGCCCGCCCCATGCCATTGGAACAGTTGGTGTTCGACCACATCGACCATGAGCCACAGTCCCTGATCATCCGAGAAGACTTACGGCTGGCACTGGTGAACGAGTCCCTGCATAACCTTGGCGCTTCAGTGAAACCGGCAATAGGACGTGTCGACTATCTCGGCATCTGCAAGATCCGCAAGGAGAAAGGTGGGCATCTTGTTATCGACGGTGCCAAAGGTCCAGTAACGATCCTTCTTATCCCCGGCGAATATGTTGCGAATCGTGTCAGCGTCAGAAACGAACGCTTCCATGGCGTAATTCTCCCGGCCCACGCCGGCAGCTTGGCCATCGTCGGAGAACATGGAGAAAACCTGGATATTCTTGAGCAACGTATTCGTGAAACCGTGACTTTTTGAACATCACCTTTCCATTGATCCGTATAAATAAATAAAAACGCAAAAATAGGGATGCCGGGTTCGTCCGGCATCCTTGGCGTCTCGATATTTGACGCTCAGCGCTTGTAAAGATCAAAACATTCCTCCAACGTCAGGTTATTGTAACCGGTCGAAGCGACGCGCCTGGTCATCGATTTTCTTCCATCGGCACCTGCCTGGGACACGGTCATGACGCCGGCGCTGAACAGCGCGACCCGCAGCAGTGTAATTGCCTGTTTACAGTTTTCATGGTTTCGCTACTTGATGCTCATTGAACGGGTCTACCCACTACGGCAGACAGAGTTAGGAGAATTTCGTGTCTTCGGAAAACTTGACCCAGCGAATTGGGAGTGATGTCGAAACAGCATACAAGCGTGGCGGAAAAAGAATCCTGCGGTGCACGACGGCTCAGTGACTGGTACCAGAGGAACGCATGATCTTGTTGTAAACGTTGTACTTGCCGGAAGGTTTTTTCATTGGCAGACGTCTGATCTCCTTGAACGTCTGTGCGTCATAAACCACCAACGCGCCGTCCAAGTCCCACACGCTCACCAGCGCGTATTGGCCGTCGCGCGTGAACTCCGTGTGCGCCGCGGTCTTGCCGGGCGCGGGTGTGAGTGTTTTCACCACCTTGAGCGTGCGCTTGTCGATAATTTGGATTTTGTCTTTGTTCTTCGAACTCATCATGGCATCGACCCAGGCGTAGGGCGTGTTCTCGTGCGAGCGCATAAAAAAACCGGGCCCGAGGGTGTCGATGCGCTGAACCAGCTTCCAGTCATGCATGTCGATGATCGACACCACACCCTCACGGAGATTGGGCGTAGCCATTACCGTGTGGCCATCACGTTCCCACGTTATGCCTGATCCAAGATGTGGCATGCCGGGAAGATCAATCGTGGCGACGCGCCGCCGCACGTCCAGGTTGATGATCTGGCCCTTTCCGGCCTCGCGCGACGTACCAATAATATGTACATACTTCTGGTCAAAGAAGAAATCATCGAGGAAATCATCGAGCTGAATGCGCCGCGGCGGGAACGGGCCCGGCACGGGGATGCCCTCGCCATATTTATAGTCGTGCACCATGCCCTCGTAGACCGGCTCCGCGCGCGGGTCGTAGGTGATTTCCCAGACCTCGGGAATATCCTTGAGTGCCGCGATAAAGCTCTTGCGCGGCGCGGCATCGTAAACCGCCGAGACACGCGAGGTTTTGCCATCTTGCCCTTTGACTTCAATCACCTTGACGGGCGTCAGGTCGCGCGCGTCCAGAATCACGATGCTGTGCGGCAGGTAGTTGCCCACGGCGAGGTATTTGCCGTCGCCCGATACCGCGGCGTTGCGCGTATTGATGCCGGCACGGATCTCGGCGATGAACTTCAGGTTGTAGATGTCGTATTTGGATACCCAGCCGTCGCGCGAGGCGAAGTAGACGTAGCGCCCGTCCGGGGAATACTTCGGCCCACCATGCAGCGCGAAGCGTGTGGGGAAACGCGCGATCGGCTCGAAGCGATCACCGTCCAGGAGCGTGGCATGGTGATCGCCCAGCTCAACCACGATGAACAGATTGAGCGGATCCCTGACCTTGAACACGGGCTTGTCTGAAAGCTGTTCATCGGGTTTGACGTGCAACAGGTGTGACGCGCGGATTTCCTTCATGCCCCAGCGCGGGACTTCCGGCAGCGGTTGATAAATCAGCTCGGCCAGATGCGCGATCTGCTCCGCGCTCAGTTTGTCCCGAAACGGCGGCATCTGCGTCGCCACGCGTCCCTCGCGAATGGTGGCGACCGCCTCTTCACGCTTGAGCCTGCCGAGATTTTCCGGCAACAGTGCCGGGCCAATCGCTCCCAGCCGGTCCGGACCGTGGCAGGAGGCACAGTGTTCGGCGTAAAGCCTGTCCGTCGGAACCGGCTGCGCCGCCGCAGCACCCGAGGCGTAAACCACGCCCAGAAACAGCCAAGGGAGGATTCTGCTCTCGCGACTGGCGAGTTTGGGTAGCGCGACCGAATCAGTGGCCATCACGCAATCACACCTATTTGGAAACAGCGATGGGAATCCGGGAGTAAGGACGATTGGTCAGGCGTTCGCCGCACCCTTCCACGCCGATCTCCTCGTCGGTGAGATAGCAGGCCGGGTCTTCGGCCCAGGGATCGTTGGTGAGCTGATGCGCGCGCACACGGGTATTTCCACCGCAGATATCAAAATAGCTGCAAACACCGCAACGACCTTTGATTGTCCTTGGATTTGCCTTGAGCCCGGCCATCAGTGGATCGGAAGTATCCTGCCAAATCTGCGAGAACGGTCGCTGCTTCACGCTGCCCAGACTGTAATGCCACCAGAAGGTGTCGGGGTGGACGTTGCCAAGGTTGTCGATATTGGCGATGTTCACGCCGGAGGAGTTGCCGCCCCATTGCGCCAGCTTGGCGCGCATGTGTGCTTCAAGATGCGGAAAATGCTGGCGCACCCAGAACAATAAATAAACGCCATCGGCATCGTTGTTGCCGGTGACAAATTCCTTGTGCAAACCACGCTGCGTGTAATCCCAGCAGCGGTCGAACAGCAGGTCCATGGCCCATCGCGTGGTTTTCAATATCACGTCGTCCTTGCGGTTGACGTTGCCGCGGCCGGCGTAGTTGAGATGCGACAGATAGAACTTGTCGATGCCTTCGGCCTCCATGAGATCCAGCAGGTCGGGAAGCTCTCTGGCGTTGTCCTGGGTCATGGTGAAGCGCATGCCGACTTTGATGCCCTTTAGGTGGCATAGGCGGATAGCCTTCATGGAAGCATCGTACGCACCTTCGAGACGGCGGAAGCGATCGTGAGTCTCACGCAGGCCATCAATGCTGATTCCAACGTAGTCGTAGCCAATATCGGCGATGCGTTCGATGTTGGATTCGTCGATCAGCGTGCCGTTGGTGGACAGGCCGACGTAGAAACCCATTTGCTTCGCCCGGCGCGAAATATCGAAGATGTCCGAACGCATGAGCGGCTCGCCGCCGGAAAGAATCAGTACCGGCACGCTGAAACGCTTGAGATCGTCCATGACCTGGTAGATCTCCGCCGTTGAAAGTTCGCCGGGGAAATCGGTGTCGGCCGATATCGAGTAGCAATGTTTGCAGGTCAGATTGCAGCGCCGGATCAGGTTCCAGATCACCACCGGCCCGGGCGGCAATCTTTTTGGACCCAAAGGCGTGGGCTGGCTGATTTCCTGCATGTATTGTGAAATGCGAAACATGCTCAGCTCCCCAGCCTTAATCCGGTTTTCTTGAGGATGCGCGTGCTGTACAGCACCGTGTGGCCGTGGTCAGCTTGACCCAGGAGTTCCGCGATCAGCGCCACTTTCGTTTCCACTTCCGCGCGATCGCGTCCGTGCACCATGGCGAAGAGATTGTAAGGCCAATCGGGCAGGTGGCGCGGTCGATGGTAGCAGTGGCTGACGAAATCGAGTTCGCCTATTTTCTGTCCCAGTTCGCGGATGCGATCATCCGGAACATTCCACACCGACATGCCATTGGCCTGGTAGCCCAAGGCGTAGTGGTTTGGCACCGCGCCGATACGGCGGATCACACCGTTGTCCAGCATACGCTGGAGACGTGCCATCACTTCATCAGCACTGATACCCAATTTTTCTGCGATAGCATGATATGGCCGGCTCACGCGTGGAAGACCCTCCTGCGTCGCCACGATGAGGCGGCGATCGGTCGCATCAATCTGTTCCCCTTCTCCCCTTGAGGGGAGAAGGATGGGATGAGGGGTGAAGGATTTTTCCCCCTCACCCTGCCCCTCTCCCCCGATTCGGGGGGGAGGGGATATTCTTTTAAGCGCATTATCCATACTCATGCCTCAAACCTCAGGCCGACAAAAAACTCTTCCAGTTTCGGCATGTTGTAGACCGGGTAACCGGTGGCCTTCTCGATTTCACCGATGATTTCACCGATACGCGCCGGTGTCTCGGTGGCGAGCACGAACCACATATTGAAGGCGTGCTCGCGCGCATAGTTGTGCGCCACCTCAGGAAAACCGTTGACGATCTGCGCCACGCGTTCGAAATCCTGTGCCGGAATCTTCATGGCCGCCAGCGTCAGCGCCCCACCCAGACGCTCGGCGTGATACATCGGTCCAAAACGGGTGAGTGTCCTGTTTTCAAGCATCACCTCAACACGCTGAATCAGCTCGTCCTCGGTCAGCCCCAATTTATCCGCCGCTTCAGCATACGGGCGCTCACAGAGTGGGAAACCCCCTTGCAAATTATTGATGATATGGCGGTCGACGGCATCCATCAGCATTCGTCCGTCTCGGCCGGTAAAGTATAAATCGCGCCGCGCTGCTTGAAACGCCGGCGGCTGAACAGGACTTCATGTGGCAGCGTTTGCAGGCCGCAATGATTGACCATCCACTCCAGGTGCGCCAGCACTTCCTCACGGTTCTTGCCGTGGATCATGCAGTAGAGGTTGTAGCGCCATTGCGGCAGGCGACGTGGACGACGATAACACAGCGTGATGAAATCGAATCCAGCCAAGCAGCGACCGAGCTCGGTCACCTGTTTTTCAGGCACGTCCCACACCACCATAGCGTTGGCCGAATAGCCAAGTTCATGATGACGCACTACCACGCCGAAGCGGCGGATCACCCCGACCTCCTTGAGCCAGGCCAGACGCGCCACGACCTCTTCCTCGGAAATGCCCAGTCCCGCCGCGATCTCGGCATACGGCCGCGGAGTGAGTGGCAGTCCATGCTGGATCGCCGCCAACAGGCGACGGTCGGCTTCGTCCACGGGCGAGCGCGGCGACGTCGCGGTCGAATGTTTAATGATGTTCAGTTCCATCGCAGATCGAATCCCAGGTCAATGTGGTAATCCTCGACGAGCGGGAATGATAAAACTTCATAGCCGGTGCGAAGGGTGATTTCATCCAGCACCGTGTGCAGGCGCACGGCATCCGGCGCCGTGGCCACGAACCACAGGTTCATCCGGTGTTCGCGCTCGTAGTTGTGATTGACTTCGGTATAGCCGCTGACGACGGCGGCCACCGATTCAAGGTTCTCCGGCGGTATCGCCATGGCGGCGAGCGTGCTCACTCCCACGGTGTTGGGCCGCACCACCGCGCCCACGCGGCTGATGGCGCCGGCCTGTTTCAGTTCATGCAATCGCACAAGTACTTCTTCCTCTGTCACGCCAAGACTTTGCGCCATGTCCGCATACGGCGTGGAGGAAAGCGGGAAATCCTGTTGAAAATCATTCAGCAGGCGCCG
>JANLIC010000247.1 GCA_024654125.1 Sulfuricaulis sp.
AGGGCGGCGCGTTGGCCCACGCCGCCCATCCCTCAATACTCGATAACCGCAAACTTAGTAGCGCTCGTTTTCCGCCTTGTCGGTGGCGTAGGAATGCACGGTGTAACGGATCATGCGGCCTTCGCTTTCCTGCCGTGAAAGACCGAAACCGGGCTCTTTCTTCGGACGGTTGACGAGGAACGACATCGCCGGGCTTTCCCCACCGCGCGTCGAGTTAAACGCCATCACGCGGATATAGTGATTCGGGAAAGTCTTGCGGCAATTGTTGATCTCCAGCAGGATTCCGGCGGGATCCTTGAGGTCGAACATGGGGTTACCGAACATTTCCCAATAAGTGTTGCGCGGATGCGGATCGTCGGTGTATTCCACGCTCACCGCCCATTTGTGTTGCAGCGCCCATTTGATTTGCGACGTGATCTGCGCGTCGGTCAGGTCCGGCAGAAACGAAAACTGTCCCTGCGTCAGGCGGTTTCCAGGATTGGTCATCATATCGAATTCTCCTCGTATTAATTAGTTGCTGGCCGTGGCCGTGGGCACGAAGTCGGCGGTGTCGGTCGAATCGTAATTGAAGCTGATGTCCTTCCACGTTTCGAGCGCGGCCTTGAGCGGGCTACATGTCTTGGCGGCCGTTTCCAGAATCTGCGGGCCTTCCTTCATGTAGTCGCGGCCCTCGTTGCGCGCCAATACCATGGCTTCGAGCGCGACGCGGTTGGCGGTCGCACCGGCCTGGATGCCCTGCGGATGGCCGATGGTGCCGCCACCGAACTGCAGGATCACGTCTTCTCCGAGGTAATGCAGCAGCTGGTGCATCTGGCCGGCGTGAATGCCGCCCGAGGCTACCGGCATGACCTTGTTGAGTGAGGCCCAGTCCTGTTCGAAGAACAGACCCTTTTCGAGCTGCATCGGGGTGTGCGTGTCGAGCAGGGTGTCGTAGAAGCCACGAATCATCAACGGATCGCCCTCGAGCTTGCCGACGACGGTGCCGGCATGAATATGGTCCACGCCCGCCATGCGCATCCATTTGCAGATGACGCGGAAGTTCATGCCGTGATTCTTCTGGCGCGAGTAGGTTGAGTTACCGGCGCGGTGCAAATGCAGGATCATGTCGTTCTTGCGCGCCCACTTGGCCATGGTCTGGATCGCGGTGTAGCCGATCACGAGATCAATCATGACGATGATGGAGCCGAGTTTCTTGGCGAACTCGGCACGCTCGATCATCTCGTCCATGGTAGCGGCCGTAACATTCATGTAATGGCCTTTGACTTCGCCGGTGGCGGCCGAGGCCTTGTTCACCGCTTCCATGCAATAGAGGAAGCGATCGCGCCAGTGCATGAACGGCTG
>JANLIC010000249.1 GCA_024654125.1 Sulfuricaulis sp.
GAGCCGAGCGCGCTCCGCGCGATTTCGATAATGACGGAATTCGAACTTATCCGCACTTTCTTTGAGCGCCAAGACGTTGCGCGTTCCGATGTCGTCGCCGGCATTGGCGACGATGCCGCGCTCCTGCGACCGCCTCCTGGCCAGCAACTGGCGGTGACGTCCGACCTACTGGTGTCCGGCGTGCATTTTTTCCCCGATGCCGATCCGTTTTCTCTCGGGCACAAGGCCCTGGCGGTCAATTTGAGCGATCTCGCCGCCACAGGCGCGGAGCCGGCCTGGTTCATGTTGAATCTGACACTGCCCCAGGCCGATGCCCGCTGGCTGGAACCGTTTTGCCGGGGAATGTTTCAGCTCGCAAGTGAATACGGTGTCCAACTCGTGGGCGGCGATACCGCGCGTGGGTCGCTTGCCATCGCGATCGAGGCGCATGGTTTCGTGCCCGAAGGTAAGGCACTGCGGCGATCGGGCGCGAAGGCGGGCGATCGGATCTACGTTACCGGATCGCTGGGCGACGCCGCCATGGCGCTGCATCACCGCCTTGGCGGTATTCGTCTGCCGGAAAAAGTTCTATCGGTTCTGTCAGAACACCTTGACCGGCCCACGCCGCGCGTGCGAGAAGGAATCATGCTGCGCGCTATCGCCAGCAGTGCCATCGATATTTCCGACGGACTGGTGGCTGATCTGGGTCATATATTGGTAATGAGCCGGGTCGGCGCACTGATCCATCTCGACAAAATACCCCTTTCTGCCGACTGTCGCGCGCATGTCCGCGAAACCGGATGGGACACGGTGCTGGCATCCGGAGATGACTACGAATTGTGTTTTACCGTGCCGGAAATCCATATTGTGGCATTGGAAAAACTTCACCCCGTCTGCGGATTTCACTGTATCGGCATGATCGAAGCGGAGCCGGGGCTGCGCATCATGGATGGAGCCGGCAATCCCTACCAGCCACGACAGACCGGCCACAATCATTTTGAAAAATCAAACGGATACTCCACCAAAACAAAAAAAGGAGCCGTATGAGGATCGGAACACCATTGAGCCCGAATGCCACGCGCGTGATGTTGCTGGGGGCGGGAGAACTGGGCAAGGAAGTCATCATCGCCCTGCAACGCTTAGGCGTTGAAGTTATTGCGGTGGATCGTTATCCGGACGCACCGGGACACCAGGTGGCGCACCGCGCGCACGTCATCAACATGGCGGACGGCACCGCGCTGCGCGCACTGGTGGAAAAAGAGCGCCCGCACATGATCGTTCCCGAGATCGAGGCGATTGCCACCGACATGCTGGCCGAAATCGAGCGTGACAAACTGGCCGAGGTGATCCCGGCGGCACGGGCGACACAGCTCACCATGAACCGCGAAGGCATCCGCCGGCTCGCGGCCGAAACGTTGGAATTGCCGACCTCGCGTTATGCCTTCGCCAGCAGCGTAATTGAACTGAAGGAAGCCATCGACGGCGGAATCGGTTACCCCTGCCTCATCAAGCCGGTGATGTCATCGTCCGGCAAGGGCCAATCCACGGTGAACGGGCCGGATGACATTGATCGAGCTTGGGAATATGCCATGAGCGGCGCACGCGTCAACCAGTCGCGGGTCATTGTCGAGGAGATGATCAAGTTCGAATATGAAATCACGCAGCTGACGGTGCGGGCCGTGGGCGATTCCGGAGAAGTTGAAACTCTTTTTTGCGAGCCCGTGGGGCACGTGCAAGTCAAGGGGGATTATGTCGAGTCGTGGCAGCCGCAGGCCATGAGCCAGAAGGCGCTGCAGCGGTCTCGCGAGGTTGCCAAGAAAGTCACGGACAATCTCGGCGGGCGCGGGATCTTCGGTGTGGAGCTGTTCGTGCGCGGGGATCAGGTCTGGTTCAGCGAAGTCAGCCCGCGCCCGCATGACACCGGCATGGTAACCATGATCACCCAGAACCAGAACGAGTTTGATTTGCACGCGCGCGCGATCCTGGGCCTGCCCGTTTCGGTCGCGCTGCGCGCACCCGGGGCGAGCGCGGTTATTTACGGCGGCATGGATGCCAAAGGCATCGCCTACGAGGGCGTGGACGAGGCTCTGCGCGTTCCACAAACCGATCTGCGACTGTTTGGTAAGCCGGAGGCATGCATGCGCCGGCGCATGGGCGTGGCGCTCGCCAACGGTACCTCGACCGGCGAAGCGCGCGAACGGGCCAAACTCGCCGCCTCGAAAGTCAGGCCGGTAAAAGCATGAATGATTCTTGAAACGCAGATTAACGCGGATGAGTAAAGAATGATGAACGCAGATAAGGCTGCTGTTTCAACTCATGTTGATTTGTGTTTATCTGTGTATTTATACGCATCCGTCTGTGTTACTAGTTATTTTGTGGACGCAGATTGCAACTGCGGATGGATTCAATAAATCTGCGTTAATCTATTAAAAATCTGCGTTTATCTGCGGATAATGATATTAGTGAATGCCATGAATCCCTGTCCGCTCTGTCATCCTGAGAATGAAACCGTTCTGTGGCAGGGTGATCGGTGTCGCGTGATTCTGGTGGGCGCTCCCGACTATCCCGGTTATTGCCGTGTTATCTGGAGCCAACACGTGAAGGAAATGACAGACCTTAACGAACCGGACCGGGCGCATCTGCTGGGAGCGGTTTTCGCCACCGAGGCGGTGCTGCGCAAGGCGCTGCATCCGGACAAAATCAATCTGGCCGCACTGGGCAATCAGGTACCGCACCTGCACTGGCATGTGATCCCGCGGTTCGCCGATGATGCCCACTTTCCCGATCCGGTGTGGGCTGTCCGCAAGCGTGACACGCATTCGCCAACCATCGACAGTGTGGATCTCGCCAGAAAATTGGTGCGCCATCTCAGTGAATATCTCGATTGAGGCTGCCCATGGCGTGCATCTGGACTAAATTGATATTCGTCTTCTTTCTGGGGATGGCGTTTGCCTTCAGCCAGATTCAGTCGATCATGGTCACTCTGGTTTGGTGGAAAGGCGAGTTGGAGGCCGGATCCTGGGAATGGTAGTGGATCGGATTACGGCCGCTTTGGTTGTTCGTGTATTTTCGTTATTATTCGATATTCCGGCCGGGATGCCGCGCCAGCCATCTCCCGGACGATCGTTCCGTGCCACGCCATGACAATCTCTGAGGAAAGGATGAACCAACCCACGACGACCGATGACAACCGTCTCGACGATCTCAAGCGGCTGAAAAACATTACCATGGTTGTTTATGTTTTACAGGGGCTCATATTGCCCTTCGCTATCACATTTGTAATCGCCGCGATGCTTAATTACATCAAGCGAGATGACGTGCGCGGGACCTGGCTCGAGTCGCATTTCCGC
Organism: Sulfuricaulis sp.; assembly: GCA_024654125.1. Taxonomy (GTDB): domain Bacteria; phylum Pseudomonadota; class Gammaproteobacteria; order Acidiferrobacterales; family Sulfurifustaceae; genus Sulfuricaulis. The sequence goes on from JANLIC010000249.1 coordinate 3,330, forward strand.
TGGCAGATTCGCACATTCTGGTTCAGCCTGCCGTGGTTCCTGCTGGGGATGCTGACAAAGATAATTATTATTGGCGGGCCCATTTTCGGGGTAGCCTGGCTCTGGCTGATCTATCGTGTCCTCAAGGGTGGGCTCAATCTTTACGACGGCAAGCCCATGTACGTTGCAGTCGCTTCTCCTCCCGTTTGAAAATCCTCGCGCTGGATACCTCCACCGAAGCCTGCTCCGCCGCGATCTGGACGGACACGGCTGTCACGGAACGCCATGAAATGGGCCATCGGCATTCCGAGCGTATTCTGTCCATGGTGGATGAATTACTGGTGGAGTCAGGATTCGCCCTGTCCCGGCTGGACGCGATAGCCTTTGGTCGCGGCCCGGGGTCGTTTACCGGGCTACGCATCGGCGCGGGTGTGGCGCAGGGTCTGGCCTTCGGCGCGGACCTTCCGGTAACGCCGGTCTCGTCACTCGCCGCGCTGGCGCAGGGAGTGGCGGCGTCCCGGGTGCTGGCAGCCTTCGATGCGCGCATGCATCAGGTCTACTGCAGCGCCTATGTAAAAAATTCCCAGGGCATTGTCAAACTTGTCGGTGCGGAAAATGTGGCCGCGCCGGACGATGTTCCGCTGCCTGAGGGAAAAGACTGGGTGGGGGCCGGCAACGGTTGGGACCGGTATCATGGCGCGCTGCTGGCGCATCTGGGTTATCGTGTCGTAATGTGGCACGCGCAGGTCTGTCCCCGGGCCCGCGATGTCGGCCGCCTCGGCGCGGCCGCGTACCGGGCGGGCGGAGCGATTGCCGCCGAGTTGGCGCTGCCGGTGTATCTGCGCGACGAAGTGGCGGTGAAAAAAAAGAACATGGCATGATCAGGCGGCGATACGCAGTCCATGTTCATATGTTTGTGAAAAATCTTCTAATGAATTGCTTTCCCTGAGTGTCGGGCGCAATTATACTCGCGTCATAACAGATGAATGGATCCGGCTCTTAACAGAATGGGATGTGCAGAACGCTGGCAACAGCGTGATCGAAAAACGATCATGACTCATAAGATTCCAAGGAGGGGGACAATGGACTGCCATTTTAGGTACGTTTATTTGTTATGTATTTTCATGCCTCTAGTATTTGCCCCCGGATGCGCCACGATTACTTCGACGGTGACACAACCCATAACCGTGACGACGCGAGCCAACGATGGCCAGCCATTGGAGAAGGTGGATTGCGCGCTGAGCAACGAATCAGGGAAATGGCAGATAACCACGCCGGGCGTGGTATCCGTCGAACGCTCAGCGAAAGACCTGATGGTTGAATGCAAGAAGGAAGGACATCCGGATGGATTCGCGCAGGCTATTTCACGCACGGCGCCTGGTATGTGGGGCAATATTATTTTATTTGCAGGAGTGGGCGCTATCATCGACCATAGCATGGGAACGGGATATGACTATCCCAGCTATATTGCAGTGAAGATGGGAACATCCGTTACCGTTGATCGACGCGAACAGGATAGCGCCGGAGAAAAAGAAAGTACCGACATGGGTGCCCCAACGCTGAATCAGCCCCAAAAGGTCAATCAGCCCCTCATGGATGACAATAAACTATTCGGTCCGTAGGGGTTGGACAAGCGCGTTGAACAATAAATAATAGGCTGGTCGTGTTCAGCTCTTGAGGCGCTTGACCAGGCCCGTGCCGTACAAGATGGAGATGGCTATTTCTTCCACCGACATCGATGTGGTGTCGAGAAGGGGGACATGCGCCTGGCGGAGCAGGGCCTCGGCACCACGGATTTCGCTCTGGCAGTTTTCCAGCGAGGCGTAGCGGCTGTTCGGCTTGCGCTCGTGACGGATTTTCGCCAGCCTCTCGGCTGAGGTCGTCAGGCCGTAAATCTTGTCCCGGTGAATAAGCAGCGGATTGGGCAGCGCCTGTGCCGTGAAATCATCG
>JANLIC010000252.1 GCA_024654125.1 Sulfuricaulis sp.
GAGCAGCTCCACGAGTTCCGGGTCCTTGGCGATCTGGGTATCGCACTGGCAGTAGAACGGCAGATCCAGGTGTTCGTCTATCATCGCTTGCAGCAACTCACGGACCTGAGGAAACTTGTTAAAGTTGTCCGACACAAAATTAATGACTTGTACACCGCCGCGCTTTGCCCGCCGCAGGCTTTCCAAGGTTGTCTCAATGTCTGGATTGCGCACCGACCGACCGGAGATCTTGATGACGGAGCAGTAATTGCACCGATACGGGCAGCCTCTTACCGGATAGAGTCCAAGTAGGGGTACTCCATACCGCGCCAATTCTGCGAGACTCGGTGGATCGATCACCACACTGGGAAGATGCTCCGCCCAACGTTGGTTAGCGCCATACACGGGTTGCAATTCGTCCGCGAGGGCATCTTCCAAGATTTGCGACCAGATCAGTTCTGCTTCGGCCAGCGCGAAACTGACCCCCCGGCCTTGAAGCGAAGTGGTATCGCAGGTCATGGGGTGTGGCCCGCCAATAATGCAATGGTGCACGCCGTGGTGACGGGCGTAGGCCGCCAAGTCGAGCGCCCGGTGAAATTGGTGGGACTGGACGCCGACCAGTGCCAGCAGGGTTATCACATCCGGGTTGCGGTGCAGCCAACGAAGGTAACTCAAGTCCTGCCACACGTACTCATCCACCGTCACGACTTCTACAGGTACGTTGCCGATGCGCTCGGGGGTCATGCTGGCGATGTGCCACAACGTGGCATTGGGCATGTATCCCTTTCTGAAACGCTCCACCGAGCCGTCAATGCCATACTTACTCGGCTTGATTAATACGACTCGAAGTTGAGTCATGCTAGTCCCGTAGCCATCGTGCAAATCCCTTTGCGGTTATTCTTTACGAAGCGGTGTGTAAATTAATGCACCGAGCATTACCTTATACGCCACGTTCCGGCCTCAATGATATAACCAAGCATCATATAAAAGAATTTATCGGTTGAGACACTCCTTTGCACCCTGTGTCAGTATGGGTATTGGAAGGAATCAATGAACAAATAAAAGCTGAATTACCTCCGCCCCGGGCCATTCTTGGGGTGTAGCGGTGTCCAGCGTTACCTGCAAACCTAGTGAAAGACTATCGGGATTTATCCTGATGGGGGATCTGGTCCGGATTGTCTTCCGGTTGCGCCCAGATATTGATGGCGTTAGCGATGCGGTCGAGCGGTACCACTTGGCGTACGGCGCCCAGGCGGATCGCCTGTTCCGGCATGCCGAAAACCACACAGCTTTTTTCGTCCTGCGCGATGGTATAGCCGCCGGCCTGCTTCACGGCGTGCAGGCCCCTGGCTCCGTCACTGCCCATGCCCGTGAGCAGGATACCCATCGCGTCTTTGCCGGCAGCGGGCGCCGCCGACGCGAACAGGACGTCGACCGAGGGGCGATGCCGGTTTACCGGTTCGTCGTGATAGACCCGGACGGCATAACCGCCAGCGGCGCGCATGATTGACATGTGATAACCGCCCGGAGCGACCAACGCGACCCCTGGCTTGAGCCGGTCGCCGCTTTTCGCTTCACTGACATCGAGATCGCACTGGTTGTGGAGCCGTTCGGCGAATGAGGCGGTGAATTTCGGCGGCATGTGCTGCACGATGGCAATGCCGGGCGTGCTCCGCGGGAGTTTTGCCAGGATTTCGGTAATGGCTTGCGTTCCGCCCGCCGAGGCACCAATGACAATAATCCCGTTGCGACATTCCTGCATGGAGACAAACATCTGAGGAAGGATGGGGTTGGCCGTTGGCGCCTTCGTCTCAGCACGCAAATGAGCGCCGGCCGCCGCGCGCACCTTGGCGCGGATTTCCTCCATCAGCTCCGGGGTCATACCTTCCCGTATCCCGCCATGCGGCTTGGCGACAAAATCCACGGCGCCGAGCTCCAGTGCGCGTAACGTCGCCACCGCGCCTTTTTCCGTGTGCGAGGACACCATGACCACCGGCATGGGATGCAGGCGCATTAACTTTTCGAGGAAGGTGATGCCGTCCATTCCCGGCATCTCGACATCGAGTGTCAGGACGTCGGGCTTGAGTGACTTGATTTTTTCGCGCGCGATGAGTGGATTGGGCGCCGTCCCGACGACATGAATATCCTGATCGTGTTGCAGCACGGACGTCAGGACTTGGCGCATGACCGCCGAGTCGTCGATGATGAGAACCTTGATTTTTCGCGCGTTGTACATGTCAGAAAAGCGTGACATCCCCGTCGGTCTTCTGTTTCTTCAGGCTGATCAGGTACACCACTTCTTCCTCGGCCGTGCGCTCGGCCTCGTTCTTGCCCAGATACTTGAGGAATACCTTTCCCGTGTGCGTCTCGAACAAGACGCGGCGCGGCTGGAACCCCCCCAAGTCCTCGCGAATGACGGGGATCTGTTCCGTTTCCAGAAACTGCTTGACGAAATCGATGTTACGCTGGGGTACGCCATCCAGGCTTTCGCGGATGTTGAGCACATGACCGCCGCCAAAGATTTTCGCCTGAAAACGCCGACGGTCGGCACCGAGCTTCATGAGACTACTGATAAGCAATTCCATGGCGTTGACGCCATAGCGCGTGCTCGTCGGATCGCCCGGATCGGAACCTTCCGGCAACATAAAATGATTCATGCCGCCCATGCCGAGCACCGGGTCATACAGACAAGCGGCAATGCAGGAGCCCAAAACCGTGTCCAACAACAGCGGCTGACGGCTGGCACGCAGCCCGCCGATATGGATGGTCATGCGCGTCAACTCACCATTCAATTTGTCCGGAAGCCGGGTGCTGACGACGCGTTTGGGCGGTGTGGGTTTCATTTCAGGGCTTGCCCCGGAGCTGGTAAATGCTGTGGCCGGAGGGTCTGAAAAGATTGTTCATTCCGTGGATAGCCTCCGAGTGACCGAGCATCAGATAACCGCCCGGTTTGAGGGCTTCCGCCATGCGCTGAAACAAGTCCAATTGGGTGGGCTTGTCAAAATAAATGAGCACGTTGCGACAAAAAATAACATCGAATTTATTCTGCATCGGCCAGGGCTTGTCGATCAGGTTGAGCCGGCGAAAGTGCACCAGCGACTTGAGAAGCGGCTTGGCCATGACTTCCCCTGCATGCGCCCCCTGCCCTTTCAGGAAATAGCGGTGCAACAGCGCTTCCGGAATGTGGGTCGCGTGTGCCAACGAGTAAACACCGTTGGCGGCGCGTGACAGCATGTCGGTATCGATATCGGTGGCAAGAATATTTAAACCCCCCGCGCTGAAAGACGGCATGGCATCGAGGGCGGTCATGGCGAGCGAATAAGCCTCTTCACCCGAAGAGGAGGCCGCGCTCCACAGGCGAAATGGCTTCTCGCGGTTCGGATTTTTCCGGTAGGGCGGAAGAATCTCATCCCTCAAATAATGGAAATGATGCTGCTCGCGGAAGAATTCGGTCTTGTTGGTGGTGATGGCATTGATCATGGCGATCAATTCCTTTCCCTCCGGGTCCAGCTCGACCAGCAACACATAATAATCGGAATAATGTTGCAGGCCGTGATGGCGTAGGCGCCTGGACAGGCGCGAACACACCAGCGCCCGTTTATGCTCGGATAGCGCTATGCCGGTGTGATCGTAGATGAACTGGCGCAGCTGCCGGAAATCATTGTCCGTGATGCTCAGCCGGCTGTCGTCCAGTATCGAACCTTTTTTTCCGGTGGCCATTTGGCTGGTCACGATGATTTTCCTTCGTCACTGCTGGGTAGCGTTGTGCGTGACGGGCCCCCCGTTACGCACTGATTATTAAACTGGCGCCGCCTGACTCAGAATTCTGTCCAGTCGCCTCCCGTCGCGCTGGCCTTCTGCGTGACAGCGCGGGGTTTGAGATACTGCACTTTCTGGGTCTTCGCCATTTTCTCGGACATTCCCACATCAGCGGCAATCGATGCATCGGCCGGTGTTGCCGTTGCCATGCCAGCGCTGGTTTTGTTGCCGGTGCTGGCGGCATAACGCTTCATGGCATCGACCCTAAAGGTGAAATGCGTCACCAGTTCCTTCAGCTGCTCCGCCTGCGAAGCCAAAGATTGGCTGGTGCCGGAGAGCTCCTCGACCTGGGCGGCGTTGGATTGGGTGACGCCATCCATCTGCATGATGGCGCGGTTGACCTGTTCGATGCCGGAGGCCTGTTCCTGGCTGGAGGCACTGATTTCAGCGATGATTTCGGCCGTGTTTTTGACGTTCTCCACGATGCCTCCCAGCGTCTTGCTCGACGTGTTGACCAGTTGCGTGCCGTCCTGAACCTTATCCACGCTGTCCTGAATCAGTGCCTTGATTTCCTTGGCCGCGGAGGCGCTGCGTTGCGCCAAGTTGCGCACCTCGGAGGCCACCACGGCGAAGCCACGGCCCTGCTCGCCGGCGCGCGCCGCTTCCACCGCGGCATTCAGTGCCAACAGGTTGGTCTGGAAGGCGATTTCATCGATCACGCTGATGATGTCGGCGATTTTGGTGCTGCTGGAATTGATTGCATCCATCGAGCGCCTGACCGAGGACGACATGACGACACCCTCGTTGGCCGCCTCACGCGCATCCAGCGCCACCTTGTCGGCACGCAAGGCATTGTCGGCGTTCTGCTTGACGGTGCTGGTCATTTCTTCCATCGAGGCGGCGGTCTCTTCGAGCGAGCTGGCCTGCTCCTGCGCCGATGAGGACAGCTGTTCCGCGGCCGAACTCAACTCCATGGAACCGCTGGCAACCGATTCGGCGGAATGTGCCACCTGGATCATGCTTTCATGGAATTCATCCACGAGCACGTTCAATGCGCCGATGGCTTGCCCCACCTCGTCCCGGCGATCGGTATACAGCGTTGCCGTCAAATCGCCTTGTGAGACACGGTGCATCGCCCCGACCAAACGGTTCAGAGGATTGGACACCGTGCGCACAAAGTAAATGGCAATGGCGATGGAGACGATTATCACCGCGAGTATCCCGCCGATCGTAATCAGCTGATACTGGCGGTATACCGACTTCGTCCTCTCATGGTGTGCCTGCAGCGACTTTCCCAGCGACGAATTATCCTTGACGTAGGACTGGGTCTCCTGGATCGAGTCCATCACCTGAGACAGGCTGCGTAACCCAAGCGCCCCGATGACCACAATCATGAGCGTCATCATCAATGCCGCGGCGATCATTTTGATCCGCAGATTGAACCCCTTTGCATAGTACATTTCCATAAAACACTCCTCGCGCGCGAAATATTGCCGTGTTACCCGTTCACCGCGACCGAAGTTGCGGCAGTTGTTTTATCCAATGAATCCGGATTGACCAGGCGATCGAGGTCCAGCAGCACCAGCAGCTTGCCATCGACCTGTGCCAACTCCTTGATGAATTCGCGATTCTGCTGGCCCTCGTATTCGGGGGCCTCGCATACTTGATCGGCGGCGACATTGATGACGTCGCTGACAGCATCTACCACGATGCCCGCCAGCCGACCGCCGACGTTGGCCACGATGATAACCGTGAAAATGTCTCGCACGGCTTCTTTCAGGCCGAAACGCAGGCGCAGATCGATCACCGGCACGATGACGCCACGCAGGTTTAGTACGCCTTTGACATAGGCCGGACTGTTCGGAATTGGCGTGATCTTGTCCCAACCCTTGATCTCCTGAATCTTGAGGATGGAGATGCCGTAATCCTGTCCGTCCAACCGGAAGGTCAGGAACTGTTTCTCGTGAGTTTGCGGGCCTTTCAAGTCCAAGGCGTGCACCGATTCCATGATTTTTTCCTCAGTTCAGTGTCGGTGTGGCGGTTGTCGAAGCAGGCGCATCGCCCACGGGAGGCGTCGCATGACCGGTCCCGGCATGCGCCAGACGTATCAGCCCGGGAACATCCAGAATCATGGCCACGGTACCGTCACCCAGGATGGTGGCCGCGGAAATAGCTTCGACCTTGCGGTAGTGAGTCGCCAGGTTTTTGATGACCACCTGTTGCTGGCCAAGCAGATCGTCAACGTATAAGCCGGCCTTCTTCCCCTCCGCCTCGACGATCACCAGCAGGCCTTGAGAAAGATCGGTGGAACGCGACTCAATGTGAAACAACTCATTGAGACGGAGGAACGGCATGTATTCCTTACGCAACCCATACATCTCGGAACTCCCGGCGGGACGGCTTACTTGCTCCGGACGAATGCGCACCGACTCGACGATACTGACGAGCGGCAGAATGTAGGTATGCTCGCCGACTTGTATGCTCAAACCGTCGAGAATCGCCAGCGTCAGCGGCAGTCGGACCGTGAAGCAAGTCCCCCGTCCTGCCTGCGAGGCAACTTCAACACTGCCACCCAAGCTGCAAATATTGTTGCGCACCACGTCCATGCCGACACCGCGACCTGACAAGTCGCTGACGGATTCGGCGGTGGAAAAGCCGGGCAGAAAAATAAGCTCCGCGATCTCTTCCGGCGTCAGTTTTGATGACGAGGAAACAATGCCGCGTTCCACGGCCTTGGCAAAAATTCGCTCATGCGACAAGCCGCGACCGTCATCGCGAACTTCGATCACGACATTACCGCCTTTCTGGTAGGCCTTGAGTTCGATGCGTCCGGTTTCGGGTTTTCCGGCGGCCAGACGCTCCGCGGGAAGTTCGATCCCGTGATCGAGGCTGTTGCGCGCCAGATGCATCAGCGGATCGATCAGGCGATCGATGACCGTCTTATCGATTTCAGTCTGTTCACCATGGAAAACCAGTTCAACTTTTTTCCCCAACCTCTGGCTCATGTCGTGTACCAGTCGTAGCAGCCGGTTGAAAGCGAAGCTGAGCGGCAACATGCGGATGCTCATGACGCTTTCCTGCAATTCACGCGTGTTACGTTCCAGCTGCGTTATGCCGGAAAAAAGCCGGGACAGATTGTCGAAGGAGAAATTCGATGCGATCAGGCTCAACATGGTCTGCGTGATCACCAGCTCGCCCACGGTATTAATCAGCGCATCGACCTTGGGTACGCTCACCCGCAGCGTGCCCGCCTGTGCATCCATGGAGGCGACGGCCTCGGCGATGGAACGCGGGGCCAGGGATTGCATGGGCTTGAGTTTGATTTCAAGGGAGCAGTCTTCCGCGACCCAGCTGAACACTTCGTTCACGGTTTCGCGCGAGATTGGGCCGATCAGCTCGATCTTCCACGCCAGATAACATTCTTCGGGTTTCATGCGGTCCCAGCCAGGCAGGCTGCTGATATCCGCCTGCACGTGACATTCCCCCAAATCGTTCAGCTCGCGCAGAATTCGCAGCGGGTCATTGCCCGTGTGAAACAGGTGCAAATGAGGTCGAAACATAATCTGCCAGTGGGAGATTTTCCCCTGTGGCGTCTTTGAAACCGGAACGGTTGAGGCCGGCGAAGACGGTTGCTCGCTTTCCAGGCTTTCGAGCTGCCTGCGTACGTCGTCGATGGCACTATTGTCGCCCTCCTTACCGGTCCGGGCGGAGATAATCAGGCTGCGCAGGCAATCGACGGAAAGAAGTAACAAGCTGATGACTTTCCGCGTCGGGCGCAATCGGCCGTCGCGTATCGCGTCAAGCCGTGTTTCCAGTACGTGGGCAAACGCCACCACGTCTTCGAATCCGAAGGTGCTGCTGCCACCCTTGATCGAATGCGCCGCACGAAAAATGGTATTGAGAATTTCCAGGTCGGCCGTCACGGTTTCCTGCCCATTTTCGGCGCCGGCTTTTTCCAGGCGGAGTAATTCGGTTTCCATGTTGGCCAGTCCCTCGAGGCTTTCCTCGAAGAAGGTCTGGTGGAATTGGCGCATGTCAATGGGCATGGTCCTATCCCAGGACTTTTTTCACGATCGTCAGCAATTGTTCCGGATTGAAAGGTTTGACGATCCAGCCGGTGGCGCCGGCGACCTTTCCCTGTTGCCGTTTGGATTCCTGCGACTCCGTGGTGAGCATGAGAATCGGGGTGAACTTGTAATCCGCCTGCTCGCGCAGGGATTTGACCAGCGCGATACCGTCCATGTTGGGCATGTTGACGTCGGCTATCACCAGATCGACCTTTTTCCCCTGGAGCAGCTTGAGCGCCTCTTTCCCGTCGGACGCCTGGAGCACCTCGTACCCCACGCTGTTCAGCGTAAAGCTGATCATCTGGCGCATCGAGGCGGTATCGTCAACGGTCAATATGGTTGCCATAGCTTTTCTCCTTCAGAACAACTCCACGGCGGGTCCGCTTCCCGTTGCACCGCGGAACTTGAGCGTTTTCTGTGCGCCCTCTTTACCCGAGTTAGCCTCTCCCCCGGCAGCCACATCGTCACGCATGCGTAACAGCCAGTTCTCATTGCCCGGAAGATTCTTTAGCAGGCCCTTATCCAGGTTCACGGTTTCCTGCATCAGGTGATACAGCGTGCGGCGCAAGTCATCCATCGGCTCCAGCATACCGTTGAGTTTCTGGCTGGTAATGTCATGGAATTGCAACGAGACCACGACATTCTGCACGTCCTGGGCGATTTCCTTGCTGATCTCGTTGATACGACTGACGGTCTCCGCGACTTCGCGGTTCTTGCCTTCCAGCGACCGGGTAAGCGAGAGAACGTCATCCTTGATCGTGAGAGCATGTTCCATGTCGGCGGCGGACAAGGTGCGCATGTCACCGTAGGTCTTGCTCAAGCCGGTTCTCACTTCCTTCAAGTGGACGCGGATGCGGTCGCTGAACTCATGCGAGCGTTTGCTGAGCCGGCGAACCTCGCTGGCCACCACCGAGAAACCGCGCCCGTGCTCGCCGACCCGTGCGGCTTCTATATCGGCGTTCAGCGCCAGGAGACTGGTCTGATCCGCCAGCTTTTCCACGTCGAGCAGGAATCCGTCGATCGCCTGGGTACGGTTCTGAACGCCATCGAGTTCGCGTACCATGTTGACGGACAGGTCGGCGACGCGCACGACTTCGTCCGCCATCTTGTTGAGGCGCTCGTCTGAAACCTGAATGAAGTCCTTCAGGGACTGCGGCGTGCCGTCGTTCGCGGCACCTTGAGTACCTTCCAGCAGTTCCATGGCCTGGCGCGCCTGGATGGTAGCCTTGTTGATCACCGCCTCGAAACTGCTGGCGATGGTATTGGCCGCCTGTTCGGTTTGCTTGATTACGTTCAGTATTTCACGGCGCAACACCAGCGCCGCCTCGCCGTAACGCTGTCCCACGTCCACCCAGCGGTGCATCAGGTCATCGAGACGGCGGCGCTGATTGTCCGCGGCCATGTTCTGCAGAACTTCGTCGACTTGCGGAATTAATTCGATGTCCTTCGAGTGCGCCATGAGCGCATCCACCTGTTCGAGGACATTTTTCGTCTCGTGACTTTCCAGATATTCCCCATCCTCGTGCGGAAAACTTTCGTCTTGCTTGCGGGCAAAGAAGGCGAGAATCGTCAGCGTGAGCACACCGCACATCCAGCTGCCCAGCGCCGCCCACCAGGGAACGAACGGCACCGTCCATGACAACGAGACGGTCATGCCGACAGCGGCCCACAGCCACCAGCGCGGCCAGGAAGCCGAGGAAACCAGTGAGGCGTGACTGAAATTAGAATGTCCGTTCATGAAGTCATCCCGAGAATGGATTCAAAACCGAGCACGCGCACGGCCTGCTGTAACACGGGGGACGGACTCCGCCAGCTCAGCGCCAAACCGCGTTCACGGGCGCTACGGGCGAAACTGGCCAGCACCTGCATGACCGCCGCATCGAGGCGCTCGACCCGGCTACCGTCCATGACGACCGTTTTGGCGGCGGTCAGCACGGTTCCGAGCTTTTCGTGAAGCACGTGGGCATCTTGAATGCCGAGTGTCGCTTCCAGCGCCACGTGGGTGGTGTTGGCGGTTTGCTCGATGTGCACCGGGTCCATGCTGTTGACCATGACGGCCCCTCCTTCGGGGTCAGCTATCCGTGTCTATTCCTAACGCCCGGTAATTCCCGGACATTTCGCTTACTTCTCCTTATAGTTATAGCAATAGCTGTGCCAGGCCTTAGGATTCCCCTGTATTTATCTCGGTTATATCGGTGAAAACCGGTTAAGAGTGGCGGAAAATGGCCAAATATAGACCCTCTGCCCATGGCGGGAGGGCAGCTTCCAGAGACATCGATAAAGCGGGGAGAGCAGAGTGAGAAAGGCTTGAGCCCTGTCCTTCTCCGGCAGCTGCTGCGGAAACTGTCAGCCGCTAGCGAGGCATGTTCTCGAGAATGGCTTTTTTCACCGCCGCCAACTCGGCTTTGACCTTGTGCAGCGGGTCCTTGCTTTGCTTGATGGCGGTATCCGGGTCCTTGAGTCCGTGGCCGGTGAGGGTGCACACCACCCGGCTGCCTTCCGGGATTTTGCCTGTCTTAATGTCGCGCAGGGCGCCGGCCAGGGAGGTGGCCGAAGCCGGTTCGCAGAACACGCCCTCTTTTCCAGCGAGCAGTTTTTGCGCCGCCAGAATTTCCTCATCGGTGCATTCATCGAACCATCCCCCGGATTCCTCTTTGACCTTCCAGGCCTGATCCCAGGACTGGGGATGGCCGATGCGGATGGCCGTGGCAACGGTCTCCGGATTATCGACCATGGCGCCACGCAGGAAGGGCGCGGAACCCGCCGCCTGGTAACCGACCATCTTGGGGCGGCTGATAGCCACGGCGCCATGAACGAAAGCGCACTGGCCATGACAGAACGTGCAAGCGGCGGTGACGTTCTTGCCGGAGACGGAGGAATATTCGCAGTAGCCGATCCAGTGGGCCGTGATGTTGCCGGCATTGCCCACCGGCAGGCAGTGAAAATCCGGAGCCGCGCCGAGTGCATCAATGATCTCGAACGCCGCGGTTTTTTGACCCTGCAAACGGAAAGGATTGATGGAATTGACGATCGTAACCGGCGCTTCGTTGGCTACCTGCTTCACCAGCGCCATGCCGGCATCGAAGTTGCCCTGAATCTGGATCACGACCGCGCCATGGATCATGGCTTGTGCCAGCTTTCCGAGAGCGATCTTGCCGTCCGGTATGACCACGAAACAGGCAATGCCGGCGCGCGCCGCATAGGCGGCGGCCGCGGCGGAAGTATTGCCGGTGGAGGCGCAGATGATGGCCCCGCTGCCGGCTTCTACCGCTTTGGTGACGGCCAAGGTCATGCCGCGGTCCTTGAAGGAACCGGTGGGATTGAGACCCTCGAATTTTACGTACAGCTCCACCTGCTTTCCGAGGGCACGCGGTATGTTTTGCAAACGGATCAGGGGGGTCGCGCCCTCACCCAGGCTGATAAGACGGGTGTCCTTCGAGACCGGCAGGCGGTCGCGATATTTTTCGATGAGGCCGATGTAGTGATTACCAATATTCATGTGAATTTTTATATGATTTTGGAATGCAGATTAACGCAGAGAAGTAGAATGATGAACGCAGATGAGGTAAAAGTTTAGCTGTTATTTTTACCAAGTCGATCTGTGTTTATCTGTACATTTATCCGCATTCATCTGCGGTAAAGTTTTCTATTTCCAGTCGGCATTCAAATGTTCAAGGCGAATCCGTGCGACCTTGCCCTTGATCGAGGTTAGTTCCTCGATTCGGGCTATGGCCTGGTTCATGTTCTTTTCCTTGATGCGCTGAGTCAGGATGATGACCGGCACCATCTCCTCGCCCACCCGCGGCTCCTTCTGCAAGATGGATTCGATGCTGATGCCGAGATCGGCCAGAATGCGCGTGACATCGGCCAGAACACCGGGCTTGTCCTGCGCGTGCAGGCGCAGGTAATACGAGGTCTCGATTTCCTCGATCGGCAGGATCGGCAAATCGACGAGCGCGTCGGGTTGAAACGCCAGATGCGGCACGCGGTTGTTCGGGTCCGAAGTCAGCGTGCGCACCACGTCCACCAGGTCGGCGACCACGGCCGAGGCCGTGGGCTCGGCACCTGCGCCGGCCCCGTAAAACAGGGTTGGCCCCACGGCATCGCCTTTGACCAGCACGGCATTCATGGCCCCGTCGACATTGGCGATCAGGCGCCGCTCCGGAATCAGCGTCGGGTGCACGCGCAGTTCCACGCCACCGTTGGTGCGCCGGGCAATTCCCAGCAATTTCAGGCGGTAACCCAGCTGTTCCGCGTACTGCACGTCCATGCGCGTCAGCTTCGTGATTCCCTCGGTATATACCTGCTTGAAATTAAGCGGAATACCGAAGGCGATGGCCGCCAGGATCGTAAGCTTGTGCGCCGAGTCGATACCCTCGACATCAATACTCGGGTCGGACTCGACATAGCCTAAGCGCTGCGCCTCCTTGAGCACATCGGCGAAGTCCGACCCCTTGTCGCGCATCTCCGACAAAATGAAATTGCAGGTGCCGTTGATGATGCCGGCCATCCACTCAATGCGATTGCCGGCCAGCCCTTCGCGCACGGCCTTGATGATGGGAATCCCCCCCGCCACCGCCGCCTCGAACGCCACCATGACACCCTTTTTCTGCGCCTGCGCAAAGATTTCATTGCCGTGCAAGGCGATCAGAGCCTTGTTGGCGGTCACCACGTGCTTGCCATTATTAATCGCGGCCAGCACCAACTCACGCGCCGGTTCGTAGCCCCCGATCAATTCGATGACGACATCGATTTCAGGGTTGCGCACAATCTCCGACGGATCCTGCACCAGCTGGATGCCGTCCATGGGACAGGAACGCTTCTTCTTCAGATCGCGTGCCGAGGCCTGGGCGATGCGGATTTCACGCCCGGCCCGGCGCGTGATTTCCTGGGCATTGCGTGCGAGCACGCTGACCGTGCCGCCGCCCACGGTGCCGAGGCCGAGAATGCCTATTTTGACTGGTTTCATATTCGTAAGATATTTGGAACCGCGGATGAACGCAGACAATCTTGCCGGGAGCAGAAATTGGACAGCGGAGCGCAGCAACGCTGGCTCGCGCGCAAGCGAGGGCCAGCGCCAGGGACGGCGCGAGTAAAAACACAGATTAAAAACCCGTGTTTTTTACCTTTGGATCTTTTATCCGCGTTCATCTGTGTTTATCTGCGGTTTCATAATTATTATTTTTTTGCCTGAAGCGCGTCGAGCGATACCCGATCCTTGCGGAACATCTCGCGGATGGAGCGCACGGCCTGGCGCGTGCGGTGCTCGTTTTCGATCAGCGAGAAGCGTACATGGTCATCGCCATATTCGCCAAATCCTATGCCGGGTGACACCGCCACTTTGGCCTCCGTCAGGAGTTTCTTGGAAAACTCGAGCGAACCCATGGCCCGATAGACCTCGGGGAGGCGCGCCCACACGAACATGGTGGCCTTGGGCTTTTCCACCAACCAGCCGGCGGAGAATAACCCGTTGCACAGCACGTCACGCCGGTTCTGGTAGGTATTCCGAATCTCCGCGAGGCAGTCCTGCGGCCCCTCGAGCGCGAGAATGCCCGCAACCTGGATGGGCGTGAACATTCCGTAGTCGAAATACGATTTGAGCCGGGCGAGCGCCGCTACCAGTTTGCTGTTTCCGCACATAAATCCGATGCGCCAGCCGGGCATGTTGTAGCTCTTGGAAAGCGTGAAAAATTCCACCGCCACGTCCTTGGCGCCGGGAACCTGAAGGATGGATGGGGCGCGATAACCATCGAACACGATATCGGCGTAGGCCAGATCATGGACCACCCAGATGCCATGTTCCCGGGCGATCGCAATAACCTTCTCGAAGAAATCGAGATCGACACACTGCGTGGTCGGATTGGCCGGAAAATTCAACACCAGCATTTTCGGCTTGGGCCAGGCATTCTTGATGGATTTTTCCAGCTCCGCGAAGAAATCGACGCCCGGCACGAGCGGCACGTGCCGAATGTCGGCACCCGCGATCACAAAGCCATAGGAATGGATCGGATAGCTCGGATTCGGCACCAGCACCGAGTCGCCTTTATCCACCGTCGCCAGCGCCAGATGCGACAGGCCTTCCTTGGAGCCGATGGTGACGATGGCCTCGCTGTCCATGTCGATGTCGACGTTATAGCGGTGCTTGTACCACTGGCAGATCGCACGCCGCAGGCGTGGAATGCCGCGCGAAACGGAATACCGGTGGGTATCTTCACGCTGGGCGGCCTCGACAAGTTTGTCCACGATATGCCGTGGCGTGGCACCGTCGGGATTGCCCATCCCGAAGTCGATTATGTCCTCACCGCGCTGCCGCGCCTGCGCCTTGAGCTCGTTGACGATGTTGAAAACGTAGGGCGGCAACCGCTGGATGCGGGAAAATTCTTCGTTTTGTGACATGCTGTTCGCCGGGCTGTTATAGTGTCAGCGGCCGCCAAGATTTTTTCCCAATACCCTCTCCCTTGAGGGAGAAGGCGGGGGTGAGGGGGGGGAAGTTTATTGTGCCGCAACGTTCGCCCCTCACCTACCCTCTCCCCCACCGGGGAGAGGGATCATGAGTAAGATTCGAATACACATGCATTATAGGGCTTTCATCATAGCGATGGAACAAGCCAGACTGGGGATTGGCGGATACCGATCGATCACCGACTAAGAATGAAAATTCACCTCGAATCGGGCGTGGGACAGCATTTGATCCGTGCCTACGCGCCCGGCGTCATCACCGTCAACGACACCGCACATCACCGCAGCCTGATCGTCACGCCAGAGCGGGTCCTGGATTGGCCGCCGGCGAGCTTCGACGATCTCCTGGCGATGCATTTCGAATCGATCGCCGAAATGCGACCTGAGGTCGTAATCCTGGGCACCGGTGCACGCTTGAAATTTCCGGCTCCGCGTGTGACCCGGGCGCTGGTGGAAGCAAATATCGGTTTGGAGGTGATGGATACCGGCGCGGCGTGCCGGACTTACAACATACTCATGAGTGACGGCCGGCGCGTGGCCGCCGCCCTGCTCATGATCGAAAAATAGAACTTTAATACTCTTTTAACGGCAGATGGGCGCCGATGGCTATATAACGATGAACGCTGATAAGACGATAATAAGGCTGTGGCTTTATTCCGGTTCGATCTGCGTTTTCTGCGCATTCATCTGCGGTCCCAGAAATTAAAACAGCGAGTCCACTGAGTATCCGGCCTTTTCCAGAATCACGCGCAGGCGCTTCAAGGTCTCAACCTGAATCTGGCGTACGCGCTCGCGCGTGACGCCGATATCGGCCCCGACCTCTTCCAGGGTAGAGATTTCGCGGTGATTCAGTCCGAAACGTCGTTCAACCACTTCCCGCTGCTTATCGTTGAGTTCGTTCAGCCACTGCTGGATCAATTGTTGCAGGTCGTCACGCTGCAGTACCTTCTCCGGATCGGGCGTGCGTTCGTCGGCAATGGCGTCCAGCAGCGAGCGATCGGGGTCGTCATCCAGCGGAGCATCCACGGAGGCGATGCGCTCGTTCAGGCCCAGCATGCCCTTGACATCATCCACCGGCTTGTCGAGCAGATTGGCCACCTCTTCCGGAGACGGTTCGTGATCCAGCTTCTGCGCAAGGTAGCGGGCGGCACGCTGGTAGATATTGATCTCCTTGAGCACGTGCACCGGCAGACGGATGGTGCGCGTCTGATTCATAATGCCGCGCTCGATGGTTTGCCGGATCCACCAGGTGGCATAAGTGGAAAAACGGAATCCGCGTTCGGGATCAAATTTTTCCACGGCGCGGATCAACCCGAGATTGCCTTCCTCGATCAAATCGAGCAACGACAGTCCACGGTTCATGTAACGCCGCGCGATTTTGACCACCAGTCGCAGATTACTTTCGATCATGCGCTTGCGCGCCTTGCCATCGCCCTTTTGCGCCTTGCGCGCAAAAAAGACCTCTTCCTCGGCGGACAGCAGCGGCGAAAAGCCGATTTCCTTCAGATAAATCCGGGTGGCATCGGCGTGAGAATAGTAGGCATCACGGGTGTCACGTTCGCTGGTTTCGGTCTCGGCGTCGCCCGCTTTCTTGTGGGACTTCTTGGCGGCGGGCTCGGCAGTCTCTTCCTCCTCTTCCTCCTCGGATTCGTCAGCCGCCACGAGGGTTTCGTCATCCGTCTCCTCGGTTTCGGGGGCTGCTTTGGTCCGCGCGGGCCGGGACGTTGACTTTCCCTTGCCCTTTTTGGAGGCCGGGCGAGTCGGTTTGCGTGGTGGCATAGTTACTTTTTGGGAAGATATTCTTGCGGATCCACTGGGGCGCCGCGATAACGCACTTCGAAATGCAGCTTGGCCCTGTCGGTGCCGCTGCTGCCCATGTTGGCGATTTTCTGACCCCGTCTTATCACATTCCCTTCCTTGACGTAAATCTTGTCACAGTGGGCATAGGCACTCAGAAAATCGGCGTTGTGTTTGACGATGATAAGCTGTCCGTAACCTCGAAGTCCACTTCCCTGATACACAACTTGTCCTGCTTCCGCGGCGACAATCGTCTGCCCCTTCTTCCCGATAATATCAATTCCCTTGTTCGATCCGCGGGTGGAATAACGCTCCAGCAATTCACCCTGCGTTGGCCACATCCAAGCCAATTGACTGGGTGTCGTGACCGGTGTGCGACGTGCCGATAGCGATCGATCCGGTTTTTCCGGCGGTGCTTTTCTCCGGGTTTCCGAACTGGTGGGAGATTTTGGCAGCGGGCGCCTGTCTACGGCATCCGATGGAGGGTAAAGCCTCAGTCTTTGCCCCGGCTTGATGAGATAGGGCGGCGAAATATGGTTCCAGTGCGCTACATCCTGGTAGTCGCGCCCGGATTCCCAGGCAATGCTGTAGAGCGTATCCCCCAACTGAACGATGCGGTACTGGGACTCCGGTTGCCGCGCCCCCTTGCCCTGTTCGCTGACCGGAGGCAGCGGGAAGGTTCCACAGGCAGCCATGCCGAACGCCAACAGAACCGCACCGGACAAATTCAGCCAGGATTTCATCCACACCATTTCGACCGGGAACACCGTGTATTCAGAAAGAATCACTCACCAGCGGGACAAAATTCACCAACTCAAGGCGTTCTTGGGTCAGGCCTTTTTCCGTCTTCTGCACCAGCAACAATTCCTGCATGGCTACTCCACCCACCGGGATGACAAGGCGCCCGCCCGGTGCCAACTGTTCCAGGAGTGCTTGTGGGACTTCCGCCGGGGCCGCCGTGACAATAATGCCATCGTAAGGCGCATGCTCCTTCCAGCCCCAACTGCCGTCCGAAAGCTTGATGTGCACATTACGACAGCCAATTTCGCGCAGCCGTTTGCGCGCCTGCTTCATCAGTGGCTCCAGGCGTTCCACGGAATAGATCTCATCAACCAGGCCCGCCAGCACCGCCGTTTGATATCCCGAACCGGTACCCACTTCCAGAACTTTATTCAAACGATCGCCGGCAATCAGCGCCTGCGTCATGAGGGCGACGATATAGGGCTGCGAGATGGTCTGGCCGTGACCGATGGGCAAGGCCGTGTCTTCGTAGGCGCGGGTAGCCAGGGCCTCATCGACGAAAATATGTCGCGGTACATTGCCAATCGCCTCGAGAACCCGTTCATCGCGGATGCCCTCCTCGCGCAGGCGCTGGAGAAGTCGGTCGCGGGTTCTCCGCGAGGTCATGCCAATGCCATCGACGTCCGTTCTCACCGGTGCTTGCCGTATCGTCAGTTTGCTAGAATTTTTTTAGCCAGGCGGAAACCTGATCCATGGCAGTATAACGAGTCAGGTCCACATGCAAAGGGGTGATGGACACGAAGCGGTTGCGGATGGCATAAAAATCCGTTCCCGGTCCCGCGTCATTTTCTTCGCCCGGCACCCCCACCCAATAGACCGGATTGCCATGCGGGTCGTTTGCGCGCACCGCCGGTTCGGCCTTGTGCCGATGGCCGAGGCGCGTGGCCTCGAAACCGGCGAGTCGCTCAAGGGGGACGTCCGGAACATTGACATTCAAAATGGTGTCCGCCGGTAGCGCGTCGGGTTTCAGTTTCTCCAGCAGTTGCAGTATTACCTGCGCAGCGGTTTCGAAGTTCGAACCGCTCTTGCCCGCCAGCGACACGGCAATCGCGGGTAGCCCCAGGAAGCGCCCTTCCATGGCCGCCGCGACCGTGCCGGAATAGATCACATCATCGCCGAGATTGGCGCCACGGTTGATGCCAGCGATGACGATATCAGGCTCCTGTTTCAGCAGGCCGGTAATGGCCAGATGCACACAATCGGTCGGCGTACCGTCAACATAAAAAAAACCATTATCGCCATTCTGGACGCGCAACGGATGCGTCAGTGTGAGTGAGTTGCTGGCGCCACTGCGATCGCGCTCCGGCGCCACCACATCCACCTGGGCGATCGGCGCCAAGGCTTTTGCCAGGCAGGCCAGGCCCGGGGCGAGATAACCGTCGTCGTTGCTGAGAAGGATACGCATCAGTCAAATCTGAAAAGTCCGGGGCAAGAGAGCCAGCCGGAAAACTGGAGATCACACCTGACGTGAGTTCGCTTCGTCGAGCACCTATTAATGGTTGTATGAGCTGGGGATGATCGAAGCCACCATGACCTCGCCAGGGATGGCATGTATGCACTGTCAGATTGGTCGGGGCGAGAGAGTTCGACGCGTATGCGTTGGACGCCCCGAGTCAGGCAGGACGACGGGCCGGGAATCCGAGCGCCCCGATATGGGTGACGCGAAGATATCACGAACGTCCAGTGGACGTTCGTGCCGCAGAACGGGCAGACCATAGATGGTCTGTCCTGGGCTTGCGAATGAGGCTGGAAGCGTAACGACGCAAGTTGGTCGGGGCGAGAGGATTTGAACCTCCGACCACCACCACCCCAAGGTGGTGCGCTACCAGGCTGCGCTACGCCCCGATTGTGTATTGGCGTGGAAGAATCCCGCATGATGCTGCCGCAGAGTGGCGGTCGACATCATACCCGAGAATCCGCTTGAAACAAGGGTGAAGCAGGGTTTTCGCCGATGTACTTAACGTACATCGGCGCCGCTGATCGTCCGCGCAGGGGTGAGACGGAGGTGCCACGAACGTTCAGTGAACGCTCGTGCCGCTGAACGGGCTGGCCATGAATGGCCAGCCCTGGACTGGCGAGCGGAGCTGGATACGGAGCGCTGCCAGCGCGGCTGGGGCTTGATCGAAACCGAAAAAGTCGCGCCACGGATGGCTTGCGCGGGTCAATAGTGGGTAATTCTAGATTTTTTTCAACATTTCCAGAACATCTTCCAGCTCGTGGATGAGCGTCTTGACGGCCTGTTGACGGCTGGCATCGAGGGGAACGGGACTGTCCAGTTCGAGCTTGTTGCGCGCGCCGCTGATGGTGAAGCCTTCGACATAGAGCAGGCTGCGGATTTGGCGGATGAGCATCACGTCATGCCGCTGATAGTAACGCCGGTTACCGCGGCGCTTGACCGGTTTCAGCTGGGGAAATTCCTGCTCCCAATAGCGCAGCACATGCGGCTTGACCGCGCACAGATCGCTGACTTCACCGATGGTGAAGTAGCGCTTGCCGGGTATGGTGGGAAGCTCGTGGTTCTCGCCGGGGTCAAGCATCTAGTTCCGCCTGATTTTTGAACTTTTCACGGTTCGCATTGGCGTTCTGCTCGACTCGTTCCTTGAGTTTGTGACTGGCGCGAAAGGTGACGACGCGCCGCGCGGTAATGGGGATTTCCTCGCCGGTTTTCGGATTACGGCCGGGGCGGGAGTTCTTCTGACGCAGGGAGAAATTGCCAAAACCGGAGAGTTTTACCTGCTCCCCTTCGGCCAAAGCCCCTCTAATCCTTTCAAAGAAGATTTCGACAAATTCCTTTGCCTCCCGTTTGTTCAGACCCAGCTCGTTAAACAGGTTTTCCGCAAGGTCTGCTTTGGTCAATGCCATATATCGATACCTTTCTCATTATTCCCAAAGGGATATTACTGACGTGGCTGGCCTCCCAACCCGAACTGCAGAGCAGAAATTACCTGCGTCATTACCCGCTCCACGTCGTCCTCATTAAGAGTGCGCGAAGAGTTCTGCAAGGTCAAGCCCAGAGCCAAACTTTTTCTTCCCGAATCAATACCTTTCCCGCGATACTCGTCAAATAGCTCAAGGTTAACCAGCAGCCCCCCTGCGGCCTGCCGCACGCAATCCATTACGGCTTGGGCCGGCGTTGAGTCCATTACAAGAATAGCAAGATCTCGACGGATTGCGGGAAATCTTGAAAATTCATGGAAATTCGGGATTTTTCCTACTCGCAGCGCCGCCAGCTTGATCTCAAAGAGCACCACCGGGCGGTCCAGACCAAGCTTGGACTGGATCTCCGGATGCAAGACGCCCATCATCCCCACGCGGGTTCCCTCAAACCGGATTACTGCCGTCTGACCCGGATGCAGCACCGGATGCTGTCCAGGCAGGAATTGGGCGGCCATCCCGAGACCGGCCAACGCAAGGACTGCCTCCACATCGGCCTTGATGTCATGAAAGTCGACTTCCCGTCGCGGAACTCCCCATTGTTCCGGAAGCGCATCGCCATAGCCGGTCCCGGCCAGCATGGCTTGTTCGCTGAATTCCCCTGCCGTGGTCAGGAAAATGTGGCCGATTTCAAACAGGCGCGCGCGCGGTTGCTGCCGATTCTGATTATAGAGAATGGTTTGCAGCAACCCGGGCCAAAGTGAAGTGCGCATGACCGCCATTTCCGCGCTGATGGGATTCGCAAGCCTGGCCGGGCTGGTCTGAGGATCCACCAGCGCCTGGATTTTGGGATCGATAAAACTGTAGGTCACGATCTCCTGATAATTCCGATCGATCAGGCCGGCGCGCAGGCGGGGTTCACCGACATCCGATTCGGGGACCGGTGCGGCAACCATTTCCAGATGCGGGCGGCTGACGGGAATCTTGTCATAGCCGTGGAGGCGTGCGATCTCCTCGATCAGATCGACTTCACGGCTAATATCGGACCGGTAAGACGGCGGTGTGACCGTCCAGCGTTTCCCGGTTTTTTTCACCTTCATACCGAGGCGGCTCAATATATTCTCCACTGCTTTTGTAGAAAGGCGGATACCGAGAAGCCGGTGGATCCGATCCTGCCTCAGGGAAACCGAAGCATTTCGCGGGAGATGGCGTTTGTCCTTCTGCTCGATCAACGGTCCCGGCTGGCCGCCAGCAACATCCAGCAACAAGGCCGTGGCCCGTTCCATGGCGGGAACTTGCAAGGCTGGGTCCACCCCGCGCTCAAATCGGTACGAGGATTCCGTCTGCAATCCCAATTCGCGCGAACCGGAGGAAATCGTGCTCGGACGGAAGCAGGCGCTTTCCAGAAATACATTTTTTGTCGTATCGTCCACGGCAGAATCCATGCCACCCATGATGCCGGCCAGTGCCAGCGGTCGCTTGTCATCGGCGATCAGCAAGTTACCTAACTTAAGCGCCAGGCGAGTACCATCCAGCAGGCTCAGAGATTCGTTCTTCCCGGAAAGGCGCACATGAATCGATCCGCTGATTTTCGCGAGATCGAACGCATGCATGGGCTGGCCCAGTTCGAGCATGACGTAATTAGTGACATCCACCACCGGGTGAATGCAACGCACTCCGCTGCGGCGAAGCTTTTCCTGGATCCACATCGGCGTGACCGCCAACGGATTGATTCCTGTCACGATGCGGCCGACGTAATGCCAGCAGTCACGCGGGGTGTCGAGCTTTACGGGCAGACGCTGGCGATGCCTCGGTTTTACCTTTTTGCGCGCGGGTGATTTCAATTTTGCACCGGTGATGGCGGCGAGCTCACGCGCCAGGCCGGCCACGCTCAGGCAATCTCCGCGATTGGGCGTCAGCTCCAATTCGAGCGCGACATCGTCCAGGCTGAGATATTCCGCCAAGGTCGTCCCCGGCTTCGCCCGGCTGTCCAATGCCATCAGGCCATCGGATGATTCGGCCAGCCCTAATTCCTGCGCAGAACAGAGCATGCCGGAAGAGGCCACTTCGCGGATTTCCGTGCGTTTAATCCGGATTCCATTTGGCAATGCCGCGCCTTCCAGCGCCACCGGAACCAGCATGCCGGCGGCAGCGTTGGCGGCTCCACATACGATTTCGAGTATTTTGCGCTTGCCGATGGCAACACGGCAGAGCCTGAGTTTGCCCGTGCTGGGATGCGGTGTGACCGTCTCGATTTTGCCGACGATGACTTTGTACAGTTTCGGGGCCACGGGATCCATCGCGCTCACTTCCAGTCCGGCCATGGTCAAACGCTCCGCCAGCGCCTTTCGGTCCAGTTTCGGCGACACCCATTCACGCAACCATTTTTCGCTAAGTTTCATAATATTGTTGGAACGCAGTTGAACGCAGATTTATATAAAGATAAACGCAGATAAACCTGTATTTTAATCTTATCTGCGTGCATCTTATTTTTAACCATCTGCGTTTATCTGCGGTTCAGAAATCTTATTTGAATTGCTGTAAGAATCTTAAATCGTTCTCGTAGAACAACCGTATATCGGTTACGCCATAACGCAGCATGGCCAGTCGCTCCACACCCAGTCCGAAGGCAAACCCGGTCCAGCGCTCGCTGTCGATGTCGACATGCCGAAAAACCTCCGGATGCACCATGCCGCAACCCAGCACCTCGAGCCAGCCGGAGTTCTTGCAGACGCGACAACCCTTGGCGCCGCAGCTGACACAACTGATGTCGACTTCCGCCGATGGCTCGGTGAACGGGAAATAGGACGGACGGAATCGCAACTTCAGAGATTTCTCAAAGAATTGGGAAAGAAAATCACCCAGCACCCCTTTTAAATCGGCAAAGCTCACATCTACATCCACCATCAATCCTTCGATCTGATGGAACATGGGCGTATGAGTCACATCCGAATCACAGCGGTAGACGCGTCCCGGCGCGATGATGCGCAGGGGCGGCTTGTTCGTTTTCATGTAGCGGATTTGCACCGGGGAGGTATGCGTGCGCAGTAGCCGGTGCGCGTCGAAATAAAAAGTGTCGTGCATCGCCCGCGAGGGGTGGTCCGGTGGAATATTGAGCGCCTCAAAATTATGGTAGTCGTCCTCGATTTCCGGACCTTCGGCCACCGCGAATCCCATGCGCATGAACAACGTCTCGAGACGCTCCAAGGTGCGCGTAATCGGGTGCGGTCCACCCTGGTGTACCCCACGCCCGGGCAACGTGACGTCCATAATCTCGTGCGTGAGCTGCTGATCACGGGCGGCGGTTTCCAGCTGCTGTTTGCGTGTGCGGAGCTTTTCCTGCAGCGCCTCCTTGGCCTGATTGACCACAGCACCGGCATGCGGGCGTTCCTCCGGCGACAGATTGCCGAGCTTTTTTAACTGCTCGGTTAATACACCTTTTTTACCCAGATACCGGACGCGGATACCCTCCACGGCCGTCACGTCGGCGGCCGCGGCCATGGCCGCCTCAGCCTCCTGCATCAGGGACTTCAGCTGTTCTTCCATTGTGCTTAGGGTGTCAGTCACGATCCAGTCTGCCTGCAAGAAAAGAAAAGGGAAAGGCC